>JALSKA010000203.1 GCA_026989095.1 Ardenticatenaceae bacterium | reverse complement strand
CGCCGAGCGCTGGGCCGAGCTCGTGGCCCAACGCCCTGCCATTGCCGTCAAGTTGAGCGCGTTTCTGGGCGAGCCCCTGGTGGACTTGGCCGCCCACGTGGAGAAGCACTTGGCCGAGAGCGATCTACTGGCCCACGTCTCCCCCGAAAGCCGGCGGGCCCTGGCCGAGCGCATGGTCCCCGAGCTCGTCTCCAGGGGCGCGCTCATCTTCCAGGCCGGCGCCAGGGCCGAGGCCGCCTACTTCCTCGAAGCGGGCGAGGTCATCCTCGTCTCCACCGCCCCCAACGTCCCCGAACCCTTCCGCCAGATCGGCCCCGGCGAGTTCTTCGGCCACGTGGCCCTCGTGACCGGCGACACCTACGGCGCAGTGGCCCGCGCGGCCACGGACGTGCAGCTCTGGCGCATCGGCCGTGCGGACATGGAAGCCCTGCTGGACGCACACCCCGACCTGCGCCGGGCCTTCACCCAGCACGTCAAACGCCACCCCCTTTCCCCAGCAGACCGCGCGGCCGCCGAGGAGATGCTCCGCCGCGTGCCCCTCTTCGCCGGCCTGAACCCGGATGTGCTGGATGTGATCGCCGGCCACTTGGAGGTCTACCACGCGGCCGCCGAGGAGCTGATCTTCCGGGCGGGGGCCCCCGGCGACGCCCTCTACCTGGTAAGCCGGGGCACACTCCACCTGGTCGACGGGGACGAAGTGCTCGACGAGCTGCGGGCGGACGACCACGTGGGCGAGTTGGCCCTCCTCACAGGCCGGCCTTGGCCATACAGCGCCCGAGCAGCCGAGCCGTCCACCCTGTGGGTGTTGCACAAGCATGACTTCGACATTTTGGCGAGCCGTTTTCCGGCCTTGGCCGCGGCCGTGGGCGAGCGGCTGAACGCTCTAGTGTCCGAGGAGACCACCCCGGCCGAAGGGACAACGGCGAACGTCCTGCGCCGCTTCCCCCTCTTCGCCCCCTTCACGGCCCAGGAGCTGGAGGAGCTGGCGGCCCACTTGGACGAACGCCGCCTGCCGGCCGGCCAGGTGATCTACCGCTTGGGGGACCCGGCCGAGGCCTTCTACCTGCTCCACGAGGGCGAAGTCCGGCTGGAGAGCGCCCGCGAGGGGAGCGTGCTGGTGCGCTCCCCCGGCTTCTTCGGCGAGGTGGGGCTGCTCACCGGAAACCGCCAGCGGGAGACGGCCCGCGTGGTGCGCGACGCCACCCTCTTTGTGCTCCCCCGCGACGCCTTCGAGGCCATGCTCTCCCGCCACCCCCAGGTGACGCTCACGCTCACCCGCGTGTTGACGGCCCGCCTGATGACCGAACAGGAGATCGAAGAGCCACCGCCAACCCCGGCGCCGGCCCGCCCGGAGGGCGCGGAGCAGCCGGCCGTGTCCGCCGCCCGGCCCACTGCCGCCAGCGTTGCCGTGCCCGCCAGCGCGGCCGAGGAGACGCGCCCGGGGGTGCTGGCCGAACTCCTCACGTGGTTCGCGGCCCGCAGCCCGGCCGCCAAGGTGCGCCTCATCGTGCTGGCCATCCTGCTCCTCTGGCTGACGGGCGTGGCCGCCCCCACCGCGGCCCTCAGCGCCATGTTCGACGGCAACGGCCGCGCCCCCCTGGAGGGGCCCGGGGCCACATCTGGCCCGGACAACGTGGTGGCCCTGGCCTCGGCCTCCACCGAAACGCCGGCGCCGGTGGCCACGCCGACGCCCACCGACACGCCGGTGCCGACGGCCACGCCAGCGCCCACGGAGACGCCGGCGCCCACGGCCACGCCGGCGCCCACGGAGACGCCCACGCCGGCCCCCACCGAGACCCCGGCGCCCACGGCCACTCACCCGCCGGCACGGGCGCAAGCCGCTCCGCAGGCCGGACAGGCCGGCACAACGGTGCGCCAGCCCCCACCGTCCGCGCCAGAGCCACCCAAGGCGCCTCCCGAACCGCCGCGCAACTTGGACCCGCGCCTGGGCCCCTTGGGCGTCTCCATCCAGCCGGTTGACGTTCCCTCAGGCCAACCGTACTGGCGGGTCGTCGAGGTGCTCTGGCGCGACGAGCAGGAGGCGCAGGGACGCCACAGCGTCTACGTGGAAGTGCTCGACGAGAACGGCAACCGCATCGTGGGCCAGCCCGTTGTCTTCGCTTGGGCCGACGGCCGCACGGTCGTGCCGACTGAGAACAAGCCCTTTCCCGAGTACGCCACCAACTTTCCCATGTACGCCGCCGGCCAAGCCTACTCCGTCTGGGTGGAAGGGCTGCCCAGCGAGCGGGTCAACGGCCTGGGCTTGGGCGACCTGAAGGAACGGTGGCGCACGGTCCACGTGGAGTACCTGATCAAATTCCAGCGGGTGATCAAGCCATAAGGCCGTGGTCGGCCGCCACGGGAACAGGACTCAACGGGGAGGCGTCCGACAGCAGGCGCCTCCTTCCTGTTCTGAAAGACTCACACCACCATCATGCTCGACGAGTTGAACCCCCAACAACGGGAAGCGGTCACGCGCATCGAGGGGCCCGTGTTGGTCCTGGCCGGCCCCGGCTCCGGCAAGACGCGCGTGCTCACCTACCGCATCGCCTACTTGGTCAAGGGGGCGGGCATCGAGCCCGCCCACATTGTGGGCGTCACCTTCACCAACAAGGCAGCCCGCGAGATGCGCGCCCGCCTGGAGCAGCTCCTGGGCGAACGCGCCAGGGGCGTGACCTTGGGCACTTTCCACGCCACCTGTGCCCGCATCCTGCGCCGTCACATCCACCACCTGGGATATGATCCCAGCTTCGCCATCTACGACGCCGACGACCAGCGCCGCCTCGTCCGGCAGATTCTCCAGGAGCTCAACCTCAACGACCGCACCTACAGGCCGACGGCCATCCACGCGGCCATTTCGCGGGCCAAGAACGAGCTGGTGGACGTGGCCACGTACCGGCGCCGGGCCAGCACCTACTGGGAAGAAGTGGCCGGCCGGGTGTACGCCGCGTACCAGGAACGCCTCCGCGCCTCCAACGCCCTCGACTTCGACGACCTCCTCCTCTGCACCGTGGAGCTCTTCCGCCAAGTGCCCGAGGTGCTGAAAGCCTACCGCCGGCGCTGGCACTTCATCCACGTGGACGAGTTCCAGGACACCAACCAGGTGCAGTACGAGCTGGTGCGCCTGCTGGGGGCCGAACACCGCAACGTCTTCGCCGTGGGGGACGTGGACCAGTCCATTTACGCCTGGCGGGGGGCCGACTACCGCAACGTGCTGCGCTTCGAGGAAGATTTCCCCGAGGCCCACGTGGTCTACTTGGAACAGAACTACCGCTCCACCCAGACCATCCTCGACGCGGCCCAGGCCGTCATCGCCAGGAACCCCCACCGCAAGCCCACACGCCTGTGGACCACCAAGGGGCCCGGCCCCAAGATCGTCGTCCACGAGGCCTACGACGAGGTGGACGAGGCCAACTTCGTCGTCCGCGAGGTGGCCCGGCTGGTGGCGCGGGGAGAGGCCCGGCGCCACGAGATCGCCGTCATGTACCGCACCAACGCCCAATCCCGCCCCCTGGAGGAGGCCTTCGTGCGGGCTGCCGTCCCCTACGTGCTGGTGGGGGGCACCCGGTTCTACGAGCGGCGCGAGATCAAGGACCTGTTGGCCTACCTGCGCCTCGTCCACACCCCCTTTGACCTGGTCAGCCTGGAGCGCATCATCAACGTGCCCCCGCGGGGCATCGGCCAGAGGACGTGGTCTGCCCTGTTGGGCTGGGCCGAGGCGTTGAACGTGCCCGTCTACACTGCCCTGCAGGTGCTGGCCGGCGGACAGGAGGGCCACGGCGCCGGGGAGGAGCAGTCCCCCCTCCTCCCCGACGTTCCCCCGCCCTTCGACCGGCGCGCCGAGCGCGTGCTCGGCGACTTCTTCACCCTGCTCCAAGAGCTCATCCGCGCGCGGCGGGAGCACAACGTGCTGGAGCTCCTCGACCTGATCGTGGAGCGCACGGGCTACGAGCTCTACGTGCGCGACGGCTCCGACGAGGGCGAGGAGCGGTGGGCGAACGTGAAGGAGCTGCGCAACGTGGCCGCCCAGTACGCCTTCCTGCCCGTGGAGGAGGGGCTGACGAGATTCCTGGAAGAGGTGGCCCTTGTCTCCGACGCCGACCAGGTGGACACCTCACGGGACGCGGTCACGCTGATGACCCTCCACACGGCCAAGGGGCTGGAGTTCACAGTCGTCTTCATCGTGGGCATGGAAGAGGGGCTCTTCCCCCACGTGCGCAGTTTGGACGACCGGGAAGCCCTGGCCGAGGAGCGGCGCCTGGCCTACGTGGGCATCACCAGGGCCAAGGAGCGCCTCTACTTGGTCCACACCTTCCGCCGGCAGATGTGGGGCCGGCGCGAGCTCTCCGAGCCCTCCCGGTTCATCCGCGACATCCCCGACGAGCTCATCGCGCGCCCGCGGGCACGGGAATCACGCCAGGGCACCTTGGGGCTCGACATGAGCCGCACCCTGCACACGGCTCGGCCACGTCGCCGGCAGGACGAGATCGTGGCGGCCGAGCGCCGACGGCGGCAGGCGGCCGCCCGCGCCCGGAAGGCCGCCCTGCAGTTCAAGCCCGGCGAGCGCGTTCGCCACCCCACGTTCGGCGAGGGCATCGTGGTGACCTCGCGCCCCTCCGGCGACGACGAGGAGGTCACCGTGGCCTTCGTCGAGGAGGGCACCCGCCGGCTGCTGGCCAGCTTGGCCAAGCTGGAGAAGCTCCCGTAGGCTCCTAGGGGCAGGCAGGCACGGGCGCCGACGTGAAGGTGAGGTGAGGCGGCGACGGCGGACGCTCTGTCCGCACACATCAGTGGACGAGGAGGGGTCCAATGGCCACCCGGAAGCTGCGCGTGGGCGTCATCGGCGTGGGCGCCATCGCCACCGACGACGTTCACGGCCACATTCCCAACTACTTGCGCCTTCCCGACGTGGAGGTGGTCGCCCTGAGCGACGTCAACGGCCGGCGAGCCCGCTACGTGGCCGACCGCTTCGACATCCCCCACGTCTTCACCCACTACCGGGACATGTTGGCCTACACGGAGCTGGACGCCGTGAGCATCTGCACGCCCAATTACCTCCACGCGGCCATCGCCGTGGGGTGCCTCCAGAACGGCGTCCACGTGCTGGTGGAGAAGCCCATGGCCCTCACGGCCGCGGACGCTCGCCGGATGGTCGAAGCGGCCCGGGCGGCCGGCCGCATTCTCTTCATCGGCATGAACAACCGTTTCCGCAACGACGTGCGCGCCCTCAAGCTGATGGTCTCCCAGGGGGCCATCGGCGACGTGTATCACGTGCGGGCAAGCTGGCTGCGCGCCACGCGACAGCCCCAGATCGCCAGTTGGTTCACCAGCAAGGCTCAGGCCGGCGGCGGCCCCCTCTGGGACACCGGCATCGTCATGCTCGACTTGGCCCTCTGGATGCTCGACTTCCCCGCGCCCGAGGCGGTCTTCGGCGTGCTCTTCACGGGCCTCTCGGAGGTGACGGACGAGGAGCCGGGCGCCCTCATCGCCCCGATGGAGCAGAGCCCCTACCCGGTGGAGGACGCGGCCACCGCCCTCATCCGCTTCGCCACCGGAGCCGCCATTCGGCTGGAAGTTTCGTGGGCATCGCGCCTCGAGGACGTGGACGAGATCTCCCTCTGCCTGGAAGGGGCACGGGGGGCAGCGGAGCTCCGCAACCCGGTGGGCGGGCGCAAGGTCCTGCGGGTGCGGGGGGAGCTCTTCGGAACGCGCATGGACTTGGAGCCCCACATTATGGAAAGCGAGGAGCCCTCCCACCTGAGAGAGCTCCAGCACTTCGTGGACGTCTGTCTGGGACGAGAGGCGCCCCTGGTGACGCCCGAAGAGGGGCTCATGGGCGTCCAGCTCATCGAGGCCATCTACCGGAGCGCGGCCGACGCCACGCTCGTCCGCCTGGACGAGCCGGCGTCCCACGGCGGACCGCCGGCTCACTCCGGGCCAGAAGCCCCTATCTCCGAGGAATCCGCCTCAGTGGCCGGGGGCTGACGGTCCGGGGAGGCGTGGGCGGGCACAAGCGCCCTCAAGACCAGGGCGCCCAGCCCGCCGAAGAGGGTGAGGGCCAGGAGCTTGTAGACGGGCGCCGGCAGGAGGAGGGCAAGGGCGCCCAGGAAGGCGCAGACGCCCCAATAGCCCACCACCACCTGCCGCTGGGAGAGGCCGGCATCGTAGAGGCGGTGGTGCAGGTGCCCCCGGTCGCCCCGGAAGGGGCTCGCCCCCCGCCGGAGCCGGGCCACGATCTGCCAGGCCACGTCCAGGATGGGAATGGCCAGGACCAGCAGCATGGTGGCCACCTTGGCCCCGGCCATGATGCTCAGCGCCGCCAGGGTGTAGCCCAGGAAGAGGGAGCCTGCCGTGCCCATGAAGACGCGCGCGGGGTTGAAGTTGTAGGGCAGGAACCCCAACGTGCTCCCCACGAGGGCCAGCGGCAAGAGGGCCACGCTGTACTGCTCCAGCCGGATCATGTGCAGGGCGAAGACCGCGCCGGCAATGGCCGCCACGCCGGCGGCGAGGCCGTCCAAGCCGTCCAGCCAGTTCATCGTGTTCATGGTGCCCATGAACCAGAGCACGGTGAAGGGGACCATGATCCAGGCGGGCACCACGACCAGAGAGCCGTCGAAGGGGTTGCGAAATCGCTCGATGAAGATCAGGTGCCACGCGGCCACGAGCGCTAGCCCCAGTTGGACGGCGAGTTGCGGCGCCGGCGGGAGCTCGTGCCGGTCGTCCACCAGGCCGGCCACGGCGGCCAACACGGCCCCCACGACGAGCCCCCGCAAACGGATCAGCTCGTTGGGATCCGAGCGCTCCACCGGCACCCCTTGGGCCACGGCCACGGCCACCAGAAAGCCCAGGGCAATGGCCAGCCCGCCGGCCCTGGGCACGGGCCTAACGTGGACGTCTTGGGCCCTGTGGGGGTGTTGCACGAGGTGCCAGCGTTGGGCCAGCCACATGGTCGGCGGGACGGCCGCCAAGGTCACCCCCATGCCGACCAGCAGCGGGATCAGGAACAGGGCGGTCATGGGCCGGTTCCGAAGAGGCGGTCGCCGGCATCCCCCAGGCCGGGCACGATGAAGCCGGCCGGCGGGTCATCCGCCCCTTGGGGCGGCGGGGTCAGGTGGCGGTCCACGTGGGCCACGTGAACAGTCACGTCTGGGTGATGGTCGTGGAGGTGGCGAATGCCCTCCGGCGCGGCCAGGATGCCGACGAACTTGATGCGCCCCACGCCCCACGCCTTCAGGATCGAGGCCGCGGCCGCGGCCGAGCCCCCTGTGGCCAGCATGGGGTCCAGGATGAAGCAGATGTCCACGCGGGGCCGCTGCGGCAGCTTGTTGTAGTAGGTGACGGGGCGGAGGGTCTCCTCGTCGCGGTAGAGGCCAATGTGCCAGACCTCGGCCTCGGGGAAGAGGGCCAAGGCCCCATCGACCATGCCCAACCCGGCCCGCAGGATGGGAATGAGCCCCACGCGCTCGGCCACGCGCACGCCCTGGGCCTCGGCGCGGAGCGGGGTGGTGACTGTGACGGGCCGGACGCGCATGTCCGCGGTGGCCTCGTACATCAGGAGCCCTGTGAGCCGGCGCATCACATCCCGGAAGGTGGCCGGCGGCGTGGCAGGATCGCGCAGGAGGGTGAGCTGCTCCTTGACAAGCGGATGGTGTGACTCGTGAACTTCGGGCATGGGCATCCCCCTCCGGCGGCTACAGCGGGCGCCGGCGATAGCGCTGTTCGGTCTCGGCCTTGCAGCGCACACAGAGGCGCGTTTCGGGCATGATGTTGAGGCGCTCTGGGTCTATGGGCTTGCCACACCGCTCACAAATGCCATACGTGCCCTGCTCGATGGTCTCCAGCGCGTCGAGAATTTCGCGCAGGCGGGCCTCGAACGACTGGAGGAGGGCCACGCTCTTCTCCCGTTCGATCAGGTCAGGGTCGCCGTCCTCGGGCTCGAACTCGGTCTCGGCCTGGATGGCGCGCTTGAGGCGCTCGATCTCCTGTTCGACGGTGCGTTTCTCCCGTTCAAGGCGTTCGCGTCTCGCGTCCTTGTCCATCGGGCGTTCCTCCACGCTTCTGAATTTGTGGCACGGAGCGCTTCCATCGAAAATCTCACGCGAAGCGCTCCAAAAGTGGCCTTTTATAGCATGAAATGGCCGGAACGTCAACCCGCTGAGGGGCCTTTCCGGGCCCATTGGGGTTGAACGTTTTTTTCAAAAGGGGGCCCGCCGTTGACCAAATGGCCCCACCTATGCTACAATGGGGGCAAGCCACGCTGTCGCTGCCTGCCCGGCCGCCGACGGCTCCCTTCCGGGGGGCGAGCGGGCGCGGGAAGGAGCGCGGGGGCTTCGACACAGACCGTGCAGGCTATCAAGAGGGAACGACCAAGCAGCATCCCGCGATAAAGGAGGGTGGCATGGAGGTTCTAAAAGTCTCAGCTCGCTCGCGGTCCACGGCTGTGGCCGGGGCCATTGCCGGCGTCATCCGCGAAGGCCACGTGGCCGAGGTGCAGGCCATTGGCGCCGGCGCCGTGAACCAGGCCGTGAAGGCCGTCGCCATCGCGCGCACGTACTTGGCCGAAGACGGCATCGACATCGTGTGCATCCCCTCGTTTGTGGAGATCGACATCGACGGCCAAGAGCGCACTGCGGTCAAGTTAACCGTCGAACGGCGCGAACGCCCGGAAGCGCCAAGCGCGGCGAGCTGACCCCCGGCGCCCCACTTTCCCCGCCCGGCCAAAGCTCTTCGCGGCCACCGCCGACCTCCCGCGCCCCACCGATCACGCCAGGCGCGGGAGGTCGAGCACAATCGTATCCCACACCAGTTCAGGGTTGACGTTGGTTTCCCGCAACACCTCCGCCGAGCGCGCCATGCGCCACAGCAGGCGCTGCACCAGGGCAGGCGGCAGGCGGTCGGCCATCTCCTGAAGCTCCTGGGGCGGGGTCCCCCCAACGGCACCGGCCGCGCCGTGTTGGCACAGCCACACCTCCCGCCACCACATGAGCCAGGCCGTCAGCACCTCGAGCCCATCCTGGCGGCGGGCCAGGCGCTCGGCCTCCTGGAGGCGCTCGCTGCGCGTCGCCCGCAACAGGCGCCCCAGGAGCTCCACCGCCTCCTGGCGGGCGGCCACCACGGCGCCCTCCTCCAGCGCCCGCAAGGCCCACCCCACGCGCCCCCCGCTCAGGCGGGCCAGCCGGCGGGCTTCCTCGGCGCCGGCCCCTCGACGGCGCAGGGCGGCCTCGATGTCTCCCGCCGGCACCGGGCGCAGGTGGATGAGCTGACAGCGGGAGCGGATGGTGGGCAACACCCCCTCTTCGTCCAGGGCGGTCAACATCACGACCACGAAGGCCGGCGGCTCCTCGAGGGTTTTGAGAAAGGCGTTGGCCGCCTGCCGGGTCATGCGGTCGGCATGCTCCAGGATGAGCACCTTCCAGGGGGCTTCCACGGGGCGCAGGGCCAAGTCGGCCTGGAGCCGGCGCACCAGGTCCACCTTGTACACCGCCGCGGTCCGCTTCTCGCCCAACAGCCGGCGCTGGACCTCCAGGTCAACGGCGAGCACGTCGGGGTGACGGCCGGCCTCGACGAGCTCGCAGGCCCGGCAGCGGCCACAGGGCACGCCCTGCCCGGCGTCGCAGAGGAGGGCGCGGGCGAACCAGCGGGCCACGGTGCGTTTGCCCACGTGGGGCGGCCCGACGAGGAGGTAGGCGTGGGCCGGCGTCCTCCGGCCGGCCACCCGCGCCAAGCGCTCCACCGCCCGACGATGGCCGACGATCCCCTCCATGGCCGTCACTCGCGGCGGATGTCCACGTGCTGAAATGCCTGGGTGACGGGGGTGTAGAGGCCGTAACTCGGCGCGCCGAAGCGGCCCATGACCTCGCCCGGGTTGGCCCACAGGGTGATGCCCACCAACTCCGCGTTGCGCCGGTGGTCGTGGCCGTAGAAGACGGCGTCGTAGGCGCTGCTCTCGGCCAGCCGGAGGGCAACCTCCGGGTAGTGGTGCAGGGCCACGCGCCGGCCGGCCAGCTCCAGCTCGGCGAAGGGGCCGTGCAGGTGAACGTGGTCGAACTTGGCGGCCACTTGGGCCAACAGGAAGGGGTCGCCGTCGTTGTTGCCGAAGACGGCGTGGATCTCTCCCCGGAACCCCTCGGCCATCTGGGCCAGGGTGAAGGGGGCACAGAAATCCCCCAGGAAGAAGAGGAGATCGGCCCCCTGCTCCGCGATGTCACGCAAGGCGGCCTCCAAGTTCCACACGTTGTCGTGGATGTCGCTCAGGACGGCCACACGCATGTCGCTCCTCCTTCCGCGAATTCCGTTGGGCCTCTCACACAGCCCATTTCACCTGACGCGGTTCCCGGAA
The DNA here is from genome assembly GCA_026989095.1 of Ardenticatenaceae bacterium. Taxonomy (GTDB): domain Bacteria; phylum Chloroflexota; class Anaerolineae; order Ardenticatenales; family Ardenticatenaceae; genus WFWG01. Next base: position 1,455 of record JALSKA010000203.1, on the reverse strand, counting down.
CAGGCGCAACTGACAGGGCCCCTCCGGCCGGATGTGGAAGAGCTCCTCGGGCCAGAGGGCCTGGAGCACGGGGTACAGGGGGTGGGCCCGCGCCGGGCGGCGCGCCCCGAAGAGCTCGTCAAGCGTGGTCGCCCCCACGAGCTGGCCCCACGTGGTGGCCTTGAAGAGGAGCCGGCGGCCCCGGGAGGCCACCAGGGGGCGGGGCAACGGCGTAAGCGGCCCCAAGTCCACGCGCACGTAGGGCTCATCGGCCCTGGGGTGGTCGGGCTCCTCGGGGAGGAGTTCCCGCCGGGGGACGAGCGCGCGGCCCACCACCGGCGCCCACCAGACCACGCGCCACCGTTCCTCGCCGAAGCGCCCGCCCTGGTAGAAGGCCAGGCCCCTGGCCCCGCCCAGGGCGCGGGGGGCACGGCCGGCCGGCACGCGGTACCAGCGCCGCTCGCGCGCCAGGGCCAGGTCGCGGGGGCGCGGCACGTAGGCGATCAGCACCGGGTCGTCCGGCCGCAGCGAAGGCGATCCGCTCACGGCTCCTCCTTTCCCGCCCGGCTGAGGAGGGCGTCGAGCTGGGCGGCCAGCTCCTCGGGGCGAGTCGTGGGCTGGCGACAGGTGAACTGCTCACACAAGTAGGCCGTGGTCCGCCCGTCCAGGGCCGTGCGCCCCCGCAGGATGGGCAGGTGGGCGGCGGCCTCATCCCCGTCCTCGCCGGCGGCGATGAGGAGGTGGGGGATGTAGCGGCCGGCGAGGACGCGCACGAAGGGCTCGCGCCCCCCGGCCGGCCCCACCAGGGCCAGCTCGACAGGCGGGTGGAGGAGCGTGTCCAGGGCGCAGAGCCAGTTGGCGAAACCCAGGGGCTGCTCGGCGGCCGCGCGGCCCACCAGGCGAACGGTCGTCTCGCCCTTGGCCCGCAGGGCCTCGTCGTCCAGGTAGGCGGCCAGCCGCAGGAGGGCCAGGGCGGCGGCGCTGTTGCCGGCGGGGACGGCGTTGTCCACCAACTCCTTGGGGCGCACGATCAGGTCGTCGGCGCCCTCGGGTGTGTCGAAGAAGCCTCCCCGCTCGGCGTCCCAGAAGTCGGCGAGCATGACCTCGACCAGCGCGCGGGCCTCGGTGAGCCAGTGGGGGTCGAAGGTGGCCTCGTAGAGGGTCACGAGGGCGTCGGCGAGGAAAGCGTAATCCTCGAGGAGGCCGCGCACCCGCGCCCGCCCGTCCAGGGGGCTCCAGGCGTGGTAGAGCCGCCCCTCCCCGTCGCGCAGGGCGGAGAGGAGGAAGTGGGCGGACTGGGCGGCCACGTCCACGTGGTCGGGCCGGCCGAGCACGCGGCCGGCCTCGGCGAAGGCGGCCACCATGAGGGCGTTCCACGAGGTGAGCACTTTGGTGTCGGTGGCCGGGGGGACGCGCCGCCGGCGGGCCTCGAAGAGGGCTCGGCGCGCCTCCGACAGGGTGGCCTCCAGTTCCCCC
>JALSKA010000202.1 GCA_026989095.1 Ardenticatenaceae bacterium | reverse complement strand
TTTGGCCTCCCGCGCGGCCCGCGCGGCCACGGTCTCCTCGCTCTCCCGGGGGTCGGCGGTCAGGCGGTGGACGGCCAGGCTCCAGGCGTCGCAGAAGCGGTCCACGGCGGCGTCGTCCATGGGCTGGACGGTGACGTGGGCGAGCCGGCCGCTGAAGGGGGCGGCGTGGTAGCCGGCGATGCGGCTGGTGACGACGATCTGGTTGCCGCCGGTCTGGGCCGGCGCGTCGGCGGGGAGGCGCCAGGGGCGGTCGGGCGCGTCGAAGGGGGAGAGGCCGGCCGGGGTGGTCACCCACTCCCGGATGAAGCGCTCCACGGCGCGGACGATCTCCAGCCGGTCGTCGGCGGCGGTGATCTCGTCCAGGCCGTCCAGGATGACGACGGCCTGCCCCCGGCGGAGGGCGTCCCGCACCAGGGCGTTGAGGGCCCCGGGGTCGAGCCGTTCCCCCCGGCGGGGGTGGTCTTTGGGGTAGGTGGGGAACTCCTTCTGCCAGCCCTGGTGGCCCAGGAACTCCAGCAGCGAGGGGGGCGGGTCGCCCTTTTCGACAGCCTTGCGGCGAGCCTCGGCGTAGTCGGCCACCCGCAGCAGCACGGGCAGGCGGGCGGGGCCCAGGTCGGCCGGCGGGGCGTCTTCGTCGGCCTTGGGGTCCACCTGGTGGGCGGGGACCTGCACGCGAGGTTGGCCTTCGCGCAGGGCGCGGGCCAGTTGGAGGGTGAGCCAGCGGGCCAGGGTGGTCTTGCCGCTGCCCGGGTCGCCCAGGATGACCAGCCAGCGGTAACGGGCCACGGCCTCGGCCAGGTTGAGGACCTGGGGCTCCCGGTCGGCGAAGAGGTGGGGGCGGTCCCGCTCGGCCAGGGCGGGCATCAGGGGGGAGCGGGCCAGGAAGCGCCAGCGGAGGCGCCGTTCCTCCTCCGGGAGGAGGTCGCGCAGCCCCTGGGCCTCCCGCCACTGGCGGAACTCCTGCTCCAGCAGGTCGCGGCTCTCGGTCCACTCGGTGACGGCGGTGGTCTCGGCCCGCAGGGCGACGTAGACCTGCTCCAGGGGGATGGTGGGGGCGTGGCCGGCGCGGCGGATGCCGCGCAGCTCCAGGGTGCTGTGCTGGCGGATGAGCCAGTCCAGGTAGGCGTGCAGGAGGTCTTCGTCGGGCTGTTGGTCGCCCAGCCTGGAGCGGATGGATTCTGCCACGGCGCCGCCGATGGTGATCACGTTGCCGTCCCCTGTGATCACGACGACACCCTGCGCGTCGCCGCCCAAGGATACGGCCCGCTCACCGGTGACCACGGAGATGTGCCCCTGGCGCACGGCCTGCACCAGGGCGTCGAGGTCCCCGGCGCGTTCCTCCCCGCGCCGGATGCGCTCCAGGGCGTCGCGAATGTCCTCCTGGCTGGCCAGGGGGTCGGGTGTTGGGGTCACGGGAACACCTCCGGGTGTCGTCGAGCAGAAGTGTCCTTGTCCTTGTCGGGTCGCACGCCCACGCCAATGTGGGCTTGGGCATAGTATAGCATAGGTGCGGGCGTTGAACAGGGCGTGGCTAGGCGGGGGGACACGACGATGTAGGGGCGACCGGCCTGTAGGGGCGACCGGCCTGTAGGGGCGACCGGCCGGTCGCCCCTACAGGCGGTTCACGGCCTGTGCTGTGGCCTCCAGGGTGAAGTCGATGATCTCGTCGGTGTGGGCCGTGGAGAGGAAGGCGGCCTCGAATTGGCTGGGGGCCAGGTAGACGCCTGCCTCCAACATGGCGTGGAAGAAGCGGGCGTAGAGGTCTGTGTCGCTGCCCTTGGCGTCAGCGTAGGTGGTGATGGGCCCCTCGGCGAAGAAGAGGCTGAACATGGTGCCCACCTGGTGGCCGGTGGCGGGCAGGCCGGCCTCCCGCGCGATGCGCACCATGCCCTGGGCGAGGCGCTCGGCGCGGCGGACCATGGCCTCGAAGGCGCCGGGCTGTCGGATCAGCTCGAGCGTGACAAGCCCGGCCCGCACGGCCAGGGGGTTGCCGCTCAGGGTGCCGGCCTGGTAGACGGGCCCCTCGGGCGCCACCAGCTCCATGATCTCCCGCCGGCCGCCGTAGGCGCCCACGGGCAGGCCGCCGCCGATCACCTTGCCCAGCGTGGTCAGGTCGGGCTCCACGCCGTAGAGGGCTTGGGCCCCTCCCAGGTGAACGCGGAAGCCGGTCATCACCTCGTCGAAGATGAGCAGGGCGCCGTGGGCGCGGGTGAGCTCCCGCAGGCCCTCCAGGTAGCCCGGCTGGGGGGGCACCACGCCCATGTTGCCGGCCACCGGCTCCAGGATGACGGCGGCCACCTGGTCGCCCACGCGCTCGAAGAGGGCCTCGGCCGCCTCGAGGTCGTTGAAGGGGATGACGATGGTCTCCTGGGCCACGGCGGGCAACACGCCCGGGCTGTTGGGCAGGCCGAAGGTGGCCACCCCGCTGCCGGCGGAGACGAGCAGGTGGTCGGCGTGGCCGTGGTAGTGGCCCTCCATCTTCACGATCTTGGGCCGGTTGGTGAAGGCCCTGGCCAGGCGCAGGGCGCTCATGGTGGCCTCGGTGCCGCTGTTCACCAGGCGCACCACCTCGACGGAGGGCACCATGTCGGCGATGAGCTCGGCCAGGGCGGTCTCCGCCTCCGTGGGCGCGCCGTAGCTGGTGCCCAGGCCGGCCTGCTCGCAGATGGCGCGGACAACCTCCGGGTGGGCGTGGCCGACGATGAGGGGGCCCCACGAGAGGACGTAGTCCACGTACCGGTTGCCGTCCACGTCCCAGACGTGGGGGCCCTGGCCCCGGGCGATGAAGCGGGGCACGCCCCCGACGGCCTTGAAGGCCCGCACGGGCGAGTTGACGCCGCCGGGGAGCACCCGACGGGCGCGGTCGAAGGCCGCACGTGATCGCGATGTGGGTGGCATCATTCCTCCTCCCCCTTGTGTCTCCTTTTGTCCGATGGCTCCGCCGTGGCGCGCGGGGCGCTGTGGGCTGGGTCCCCGGGGCGGGAAGCTCGCCCCCGGACGTGGGCGCAGAGGGCGGCGATCAGGCCGGGCACGGTGTGCTCCCGGGCCACGACGTCGGGGGGCAGGCCCATTTCGCGGGCCACGCGGGCCGTGATGGGCCCGATGGCCGCCACTACGGCACCACGGGCCAGCCGGCGCGCCCGCTCGGCGCCGAGCAGGGTCACGAAGTGGCGCACGGTGCTGCCGGAGGTGAAGGTGATGGCGTCCACGCCGGCCTCCAGGCGGGCCAGCGCCCCGGGGTCGGGCCGGGCCGGCACGGTGCGGTACGCGGCCACCTCCACCACGCGGGCTCCGGCCGCCCGCAGCCCCTCGCGCAGCGCCGGGCGGGCGATGTCGGCCCGGGGCAGCAGGATGCCCGCGCCGGGCTCCAGGGGAAGCACCTCCAGGATGGCCTCGGCCACGTAGGTGGGGGGCACCACGTCCACGCGCACGCCCCGCTCCCGCAGGGCCCGCGCCGTGGCCGGGCCGATGGCCGCCACCCGCAGCCGGTTGAGGGCGCGGGGGTGGCGGCCCAGCGCCTCCAGGCGGGCACAGGTGTGGGCCACGCCGTTCACGCTGGTGAAGATGATCCAGTCGAAGGTGTCCAGCGCCCTGAGGGCCGCGTCGAGGGCCGCGTAGCCGTCGGCCGGCGGCACGAGCTCGATGGTGGGCAGGAGCACCGGCTCGGCCCCCTCGGCGCGCAGGCGCTCCGCCAGCTCGCGGGCCTGGTCGCGGGCGCGGGTGACCACCACCCGCTTGCCCGCCAGGGGCCTCATGGCGCCACCTCCTGGGAGCGGCGGGCCGAGGCCAGCGCGCGCCCGGCCGCCTCTGTGCCCGCGCGGATGCAGGCCGGCAGGCCGCCTCCCCGGTAGGCGCTCCCGGCCACGAGGAGGCCAGGCGGGCAGAGGGCCTCGATCCGCGCCACCAGGTCGAGGTGGCCCACGTCGTAGAGGGGGCGTGCCCGGCTCCAGCGGTGGACGAGGGCCAGGTGGGGCGTCGCCCGGAGGCCCAGCAGGGCGCCCAGCTCGGCCACGAGCAGTTCGACGAGGCGGCCGTCGTCGCCGGGCAGGGGCGGGCGGCCGTCGCCGCCGGCGAAGGCCCGCCAGAGGACGAAGCCCTCGGGCGCGCGGCCGGGGAACTTGTTGGAGCTCCAGGTGCAGCCCGTGAGGGTGAGCCCCTCGTCCCGGGGCACGAGAAAGCCCGAGCCGGCCGGCAGGGGGGGCAGCTCGTCGCGGCGGAAGGCCAGCGAGACCACGGCCGACGAGGTGTAGCGGATGTGCTCCAGGGCGCGGGCCAGCTCGGGGGCCATGTCGGCCACGAGGCGGGCGGTCACGTGGGCCGGGGTGGCCGCGATGACGGCGTCGGCCGGCAGGCTCTCCCCGCCGTCGAGCACCACCCGGTAGCCGGCTGGTTCCCGGAGGATGGCTTGGGCAGGCCGGCCCAGGAGCAGGCGGCACGCCGGCGCGGCCTCCAGGCGGGCCACCAGGGCGTCGATCAGCTCGCCCAGGCCGCCGAGGAGCGTGGCGAAGGGGGAGCGTTCCGGCCCACGCCGGCGGGCACCGGCCGGCCGGCGCGAGGCCAGCGCGCCCCTGATCAGGCTGCCGTGCCGGCGCTCCAGCTCGGCCAGGTGGGGGAAGGTGGCCAGGAGGCTGAGGCGTTCCGGGTCGGCGGCGTGGATGCCGGCCATGAGGGGGCCGGCCAGCCACCGGAGGGCCTCGTCCCCCAGGCGCCGGCGGACGAAGTGGGCCACGCTCTCGTCGCCGTTGGCGCGGCGGCGCGGGATGAGGAGGTCGAGGGCCACGCGGGCCTTGCCGCGCCAGGAGAGGAGGGGCGTGGTCACCAGGGGCCAGAGGCGGGTGGGCACGGCCAGGGCGAGGCCCTCGGGCAGGGGCACCAGGCGCCCGCGGCGCACCAGGTAGGCGCGGCGGTGCTCGGGGCGCACGCCCACGACGCGGTCGCCCAGGCCCAGGTCACGGCAGAGGGCCAGGGCTTCGGGCCGGTGGACCAGGAAGGCGTCGGGGCCGGCCTCGACCAGGAAGCCGTCCACGCGGAGGGTGTGGACGGTGCCGCCCCAGCGGGGCGCGGCCTCCACCAGCGTCACCTGTGCGGGGCGGTCGCCGGCGCGCGCGACGAGGGCGTGGGCCGCGGCCAGGCCCGTGATGCCCCCGCCGACGATGACCACGTTCACCCCGCCACCTCCTCGAGTTCGGCCGCCTGCCGACGCACCAGGTCGGCCAGGGCGGCGATGAAGGTGGGCGAGGCGTTGAGCGACGCGGTGCGCTCGAGGCGCACGCCGTGTTGCTCGGCCACCTGGCGGGCCTCGATGTCGATGTCGTAGAGCACTTCCACGTGGTCGGCCACGAAGCCCACCGGCACCACCAGCACGTGGGCCGCGCCGGCGCGGCCCAGCTCGACGATCACGTCGCAGATGTCGGGCCCCAGCCACTTGTCGTTGGTGGCGCCGGCGCTCTGGTAGCAGAAGCGCCACCGTTCGGCCGGCACGCCGGCGCCCTCGGCCACCAGGCGGGCCGACTCCACGAGCTGGGCCTCGTAGGGGTCGCCCTGGGCGACGATGGCGGCCGGCAGGCTGTGGGCCGTGAAGAGGAGGATCACGTCGTCGCGCACGTCCTCGGGGAAGCGGGCCAGGGCCTCTTGCACCTTCTCGACGACGGCCCGGACGAAGAGGGGGTGGTTCCCCCACTGCTGCACGTAGGCCACCTGCAGGTCGGGGGCCAGCTCGCGGCGGGCTTCCTCGACCTGTTTGATGTAGGCGCCGATGCTCATGCGGGAGTATTGGGGGGCCATGGCGATGGCCACGGCCCGCCGGATGCCGTCGTCGGCGATGCGGGCCACGGCCTCGCGGATGTAGGGGTGCCAGTGGCGCATGCCCACGTAGGCGCGGAAGCGGGGGCCGCCGCCGGCGTTGAGGGCCGCTTCCAGGGCTTGGGCTTGGGCCCGCGTGATGTCGAGCAGGGGGGAGCGCCCGCCGATGAGGGCGTAGCGGTGGCGCACTTCTTCGACCAGCTCCTTGGGCGTGTGGCGGCCGCCCCGCACGTCGAGCAGGTAGGGTTCCACGTCGTCGAGGGAGAGGGGGCCGCCGTAGGCCATCACCAGCACGGCGATCTCCGGTTGGTCGTTCATGGTTCCGCTCCGTGGACGAAGTCAACCAGGCGTTGCACGTTCTCGACGGGCGTCTGGGGCAGGACACCGTGCCCCAGGTTGAAGATGTGGCCGGGCCGGCCGCCGGCGCGGCGCAGAATCTCGCCGGCCTGCCGGCGCAGCTCGGGCCAGGGGGCCAGGAGGACGGCGGGGTCCAAGTTGCCCTGAATGGCCCGGTCGTGGCCGACGCGCGCCCACGCCTCGTCCAGGGCGATGCGCCAGTCCACGCCGATGACGTCTCCGCCGGCCGCGGCCACGTGGGGCAACATGCCGGCCGTGCCGGTGGTGAAGTGGATCACCGGCACGGCCGTGGCACGGGCCGCCTCCAACACGCGGCGGCTGTAGGGCAGCACGAAGCGCTCGTAGTCCGCGGGGCTGAGGGCGCCGGCCCAACTGTCGAAGAGCTGGAGGGCCTGGGCGCCGGCCCGCGCTTGGGCCTGGAGGTAGGCGGCCACGGTGGCGCTCAGCTTGTCCATGAGGTCGTGCCAGGCCTTGGGCTCGCCGTACATGAGCCCCTTGGTGTGCAGGTAGTGGCGGGACGCTCCCCCCTCGACGGCGTAGCTGGCCAGGGTGAAGGGGGCGCCGGCGAAGCCGATCAGGGGCACCCGCCCCTCCAGCTCCCGCCGGGCCAGGCGGATGGCCTCCAGCGTGAAGGGGGCGATCTCCTCCGGCGCGGGCACGCGCAGCCGCTCCACGTCGCCGGGCGTGCGCACGGGCTCGCGAATGGCCGGCCCCTCCCCGCGCACGAAGGCCACCTCGAGGCCCATGCTCTCCAACACCGGCAGGATGTCGGCGAAGATGATGGCCGCGTCCACCTCGAAGCGGCGCAGGGGCTGGAGGGTCACTTCCACGGCCAGCTCCGGCGTCTTGATGAGCTCCATGATGGGGTAGCGTTCCCGCAGGGCGCGGTACTCGGGCAGGAACCGGCCGGCCTGGCGCATGAACCAGACGGGCGTGCGGTCCACCGGCTCCCGCCGACAGGCCCTCAGGAAGCGAAACGGGGTCACGCGAACACCTCCAACGTCTCCTCGGCCGGTCGGTGGACGGCCGTGAAGATGGGCGTGTCCCGCTCGGTGAAGCGGCGGGCCTCGCTGCTGCGCAGCTCCATCACCAGGTCGGAGAAGTGGGCCAGGTCATCGGTCTCGTAGACCACGATGAACTCCTGGTCCTGGAGGCCGAAGGAGTAGAGCAGGAGCTGGGTGATCTCCGGGTACTGCCGGCCGATGCGGATGTGTTCGTTCATCATGCCCTGGCGGGCGTCCCGGCTCATCAGGTACCAGTCGGCCGTCTTGACGAAGGGGTAGACGATCAGGTAGGCCTTGCGCTCCTGGGCGAAGGGGTCCAATTCCTGGGGGCTGCGCTCGCTGCGCGTGTAGATGGAGGGCTTGGTGAACCCCCAGAACGTCAGCGTGGGGCGCAGGAAGGCGCGCGCCGGCGTGGTGGCTTGGGCGTACTGGTGGAAGAAGGTGGCCGCCGCGCAGGGGTCCTCGGCCACCGTGGAGGACCAGATGAGCAGGTCGGCGTCCCCGCGGGCGGGGAAGAGCTGGTAGAGCTCCACGTGGGCCCTGCCTCGGCGCAGCCCGTCGAGGAGGCGGCCGCCCACGTGGCGGCGCTCCTCCGGCGGGAGCGCCCAGTAGGCGTCGGTGAAGGTGAAGAAGGCGAAGTGGCTTAGGACTCGTTGCTTTGGAGCCATTGGGCAACCTCCTTGGCGAAGTAGGTGAGGATGAGATCGGCGCCGGCCCGCTTGATGGCGGTGAGGAGCTCGAGGGTGACCCCTCGGCCGTCGATCCAGCCGTTGCGGGCGGCGGCCTTGACCATGGCGTACTCGCCGCTCACGTTGTAGGCCGCCACGGGCAGGTCGAAGCGCTCGCGCACGGCCCGGATGATGTCCAAGTAGGCCAACGCCGGCTTGACCATGACCATGTCGGCCCCCTCGGCCACGTCGAGGGCCACCTCGCGCAGGGCCTCGCGGGCGTTGGCGGGGTCCATCTGGTGGCTCCGGCGGTCGCCGAACTGGGGTGGGGACTGGGCCGCGTCGCGGAAGGGGCCGTAGAAGGCCGAGGCGTACTTGGCCGCGTAGGAGAGAATGGCCACCTGGTGGTGGCCGGCGGCGTCGAGAGCCTGGCGGATGGCGGCCACCATGCCGTCCATCATGCCGCTGGGGGCCACGATGTCGGCGCCGGCCTCGGCGTGGGAGACGGCCACCCGCCCCAGGATCTCCAACGTGGCGTCGTTGTCGATCTCGAAGGCCCCGCCGGGGGCCTCCCGCACGATGCCACAGTGGCCGTGGTCGGTGTACTCGCACATGCAGACGTCGGTGATGACCACCAGCTCGGGCACCGCGGCCTTGAGGGCGCGCACGGCCTGCTGGACGATGCCGTCCTCGGCGAAGTTCTCGCTGCCGATGGCGTCCTTGACGCGGGGAATGCCGAAGAGGATCACGGCCGGGATGCCCAGGCGGGCCACGGTTTCGGCCTCGGCGGGCAGTTGGTCCACGGAGAGCTGGTATTGGCCGGGCATGGAGGGGATCTCCCGCCGCACCCCGTGGCCGTGGGTGACGAAGAGGGGGAAGATGAAGTCGGCGGGCGAGAGGGTGGTCTCGCGCACCATGCGCCGCAGGGCGGGGGTGCGGCGCAGCCGGCGGGGGCGCAGGGTCGGGAAGGTGGGCGCGTGCGTCGCCGCCTGTGGGGTGAAGGGGCGTTCCTCGATCATGCGACTGCACTCCTTTCCAGCCACGCTGGCGGTTGATACGGGCACAGCGGGTCACTTTCGAGGGGGTCGCCGGTGAGCGCGTAGGCGCGTGCCCGGGAGCCCCCGCAGACGACGCGGTACTCGCAGAGGCCACACTTGCCGCGGAAGCGGTCCGGGTCGCGCAGGGCCACGAAGAGAGGATCGCGCCGGTAGACGGCCACCGGATCGTGGGTGCGCACGTTGCCCACGGGAATGGGCAGGAAGCCGGCCGGGTAGATCTCCCCCACGTGGGAGATGAACATGATGCCGGCCCCGTCGCGGATGGTGAACCCCCGGCGCACCACGGCCAACTGTTCCTTCTCGGCCTGATCCCGGCGACCGGAGCGCTGGAGGGCGATGCGGCGGTAGTGGTGGGCCTCGGTGGTCTTGATGTCGAAGGGCGCGGTGCGGCTGAAGTCGTAGAGCCACGTCAGGAGCACCTCGGCCTGGTGGGGGGAGATGTCGCCCAGCACCCGCCCCCGCCCCGTGGGCACCAGGAAGAAGACGCTCCACCGGGCGACGCCCAGCTCGGCCAGGAGGCGCCCGACGGCGGGCACGTCGTCGTAGGTCTCCGCGCAGACCAGGGTGTTGATCTGGAGGGGCAGGCCGATCTCCTGGGCCCAGCGGATGGCCCGCATGGTCTGGTCGAAGCTGCCGGGCACCTGCCGGATGGCGTCGTGGCGTTCGGCCGTGGAGCCGTCCAGGCTGAGGGCCATCATCCAGATGCCGGCGGCCTTGAAGCGGCGGACCACATCGCGCGTGAGGGCGTAGGTGCCGCTGGGCGTGATGGCCGTGCGGAAGCCCAAGGCCACAGCCCGCTCGATCCAGGCGAAGAGGTCGGGCCGCTTGAGGGGGTCGCCGCCCGTGAAGACGATGTGGGGCCGCGGCCGGAAGGCGGCCAGGGCCTCGAGGAGCCGGAACCCCTCCTCGGCGGTGAGCTCATCGGGGTGGCGGGCCGGCATGGCCTCGGCGCGGCAGTGCCGGCAGGCGAGGTCACAGGCCCGCGTGACTTCCCAGTAGACCAGCAACGGCGCGTTGGCGAAGCGGTGTTCAGGCATGGTCGTCCTCCTCTGATTGGGGGGAACCGCGAAGGGCGTTCGGGGGCGCGTGGCCGGCGGCGCAGGAGAGCAGGGTGGCCGCCCCCTGGGCCAACAGGCGCTCGGCCGCGGCGGTGCCCACGGCCTCGGCCTCGATGGGGGTGCCGGTGAGGGCCACTTCGATGACCGGGGAGCCCTCGAAGCCCAGGACGCGGGCCCGCAGGGTGAGCCGTTCGGCCTCCACCGTCGCCAGGGCGGCCACGGGCAGGCGACACCCGGCGCCCAGGCGGCGCAGCAGGGCCCGTTCGGCCTGGGCGGCCGCGAAGGTGGGCGCGTGGTTGAGCCGGCGGAGCAGGGCCGCGGTCTCCGGGTCGTCGGCCCGGCACTCGAGGCCGAGGATGCCCTGGGCCGGGGCCGGGAGCATCAGCTCCAGTGGAAGGGCGTGGCGGGCAACCAGGTCGGCCCGGCCCAGCCGGCGCAGGCCGGCGGCGGCCACCACCAGGGCGTCGTAGGCGCCGGCCTGGAGCTTGCGCAGGCGGGTGTCCACGTTGCCCCGGATGTTGGCCACGCGGAGGTCAGGGCGCACGGCCAGGAGCTGGGCCCGCCGGCGCAGGCTGCCCGTGCCCACGCGGGCGCCGGCGGGCAGGGAGCCCAGGCCGACGCCGGCCCGCGTCACCAGCACGTCGCGCGGGTCCTCGCGCGGGGGGGTGGCGGCCAGGCACAGGCCCTCGGGCAAGGTGGAGGGCAAGTCCTTGAGGGAGTGGACGGCCACGTCCACGTGGCCGTCGAGGAGGGCCTGCTCCAGCTCCCGCGTGAAGGCGCCCTGCCCTCCGATCTCCCTCAGCGGGGCCGTGGAGCGGTCGCCCGAGGTGCGCACGATCACTTCCTCCACGGCCAGCCCGGGCTCCGCGGCGCGGAGGGCATTGATCACGCCGCGGGCTTGGGCCAAGGCGAGGGCGCTGCCCCGCGTGCCCACGCGCAGCCGGCGGGCGCTCATGGGGTGGCCCTCCGGGAGGCGGCCTCCTCCGCCGGGGGGACGGCGCGCAGGCCGAAGAGCTCCTCGATGACCTGGCGGTAGGGCTCTCCGTTGCCGTGGGCGGCCTCGGCGCGCAGCCGCACGGTGGGCTCGTGGAGGAGCCGGTTGATGAGCCGGCGGGAGAGGGCCGCAACGACCTCGCGGTCCCTGGGCGACAGGTGGTCCAGGCGGCGCAGGGCGCGTTCCAGCTCGGCCTGGCGGATGGCCTCGGCCCGCTCGCGCAGGGCGGCGATGGTGGGGGCCACGCGGCGGGTGGCCAGCCACGCCCGAAAGGCGTCCACCTCCTCGGCGATGAGGCGCTCGGCGGCCTGCCGCGTGTTGTGGCGCATGGCCAGGTTGCGCTCTACCACGGCCTGGAGCCCGTCCACGTCCACGAGGGTGATGCCCGGCAGCTCGCCCAAGGCCGGGTCCACGTCGCGGGGCACGGCCAGGTCGATGATCAGCAGGGGGCGCGCGCGCCGGCGAAGGGTGGCTTCCAGGTCGGCGCGCTCGAGGATGTAGTGGGGCGCGGCCGTGGCCGAGATGACCGCGTCCACGTCGGCCAGCGCGGCCGGGATGTGGCGCAGGGTGAGGGGGCGGGCGCCCCAGCGGCGGGCCAGCTCGCAGGCACGGGCCAACGTGCGGCTGGCAATGGTGAAGTGGCGCACGCCGGCCTTCTGGAGCAGCCCGGCGGCGATGGTGCCCATCTTGCCGCTGCCGATGATGAGGAAGGAGCGCCCGTCAAGCGCCCCGAAGTGTTCCCGTGCCAGGTGGACGGCCGCGTGGCTGAGGCTGACCGGGTGGCGGTCGATGCCCGTCTCGGCCCGCACGCGCCGGCCGCAGGCGAGGGCGTGGTCGAAGAGGCGGTTGAGCACGGGGCCGGCGCTGTGAGCCTGCCTGGCCGCCCGCACGGCCTCGCGCACCTGGCCCAGGACCTGCTTCTCGCCGGGCACCAGGGACTCGAGGCCGCTGGCCACGCGGAAGAGGTGGCGGACGGCCTCGTCGCCGGAGGAGCGGACCAGGTGGGCCGTGAGCGGCTCCTCGGCTGAGGCGTCCCGGCCGAGAACGTCCTGGAGCGCGGCGGAGAGGCCGGTTTCATCCGGGCCCACCATGTAGAACTCGACGCGATTGCAGGTGCTCAGCACGGCCGCCTCGGCGACGGCCGGCGCGCTCACCAGGGCGGAGAGCACGCCCTCCACGTCGTGGACGGCGCGGGCCAAGCGCTCGCGCACGGCCACGGGGGTTCGGCGGTGGTCGGTGCCGAAGAGCACGAGTTGCACGGTCCCCACTCCTGTGATTGTGCCGCGTAAACCTACTTAAAGTTGACCAATCCTCATAAAACGTCAACGGATTATATCACCGTGTGGCCCGGTGTCAAGTGAGAATTGGTGCGGTTCTCCCTTTTTGTCTCCAGCCCGTTGTGTGGCCGGAGGAGGGCTGGAGCGGCGGTTATGGTTGTGCAAGGGGAGGGGTTTGTCAAGCAGGGTGAGGTCTGGTCCTGTGGGCAGTTGAGGCGACATAAGTAAATGATAAATAAGCACTTGTATGTTGACATCGTTGCTCACATCCTTTATCATAACAGGGACCGCCGCCAGCACAGGGTGCAGGCATGTTGACCCTCGATTCGAGATGTTCTCTGTGTCCTCCGTGGCCCCGTGTGGTGGCCTGCAAGGCCGCGTGACACGAACGGCTCCAAATCACCTCCGAAAACCACGCGGAACGGGAGGGAAAGGATGGCGATACGTGTGGACTGGCCCCGGTATCCGCGGGCTGCGACGAACTTCGTGGACGCTTACGCCAACACCGACTACCGCATTCCCCTGGAGGGCGAGCAACTGGATGCCTTTTACGTGGCACGTCAGGATCACGATTCCCGCCTGGAGTTGCTCAAGCAGGAGCTGTTGTGGGGGGCCGAGCGGGAGCTGGACACGAAGTTCATCGTCTCCGGCCACGTGGGGTGCGGGAAGAGCACGGAGTTGAACCGCTCGGTCAAGGAGATCGAGGCCGACGCGACGCTGCGGGAGCGCCTCTTCGTGGTGCCCTACTCGGTCAACGAGATCCTCGACTTGCAGGACGTGGATTACACGGACATCGCCTTTTCCATCGTGATCGGCGTGTACAACCGGCTGGAGCGGCTCGACCTGAGCTTTCCGCAGGAGCACATCCGGGAGATTACCGAGTGGATCAGCCGGGAGGTGGAGCGCTTCGCCACCACCACGTTGGGCGGCGAGGTGGAGGTAGGCACCGATCTCGGCCTCCCCAAGCTCCTCAGCTTTCTCAACGTGTTGGGCATTCGGGTCCGAGGAGGTGCCCGCTTCGGCACGGAGGTGCGCTACCGGGTCAAGAAGCGGGCGCCGGAGTTGCGCCACTTGGTGAACACCCTGCTCGACCGCCTCAAGGAGATCAGCGGCATGAACGTGCTGCTGGTGATCGACGACTTGGACAAGCTGCCCAAGCGGGAGGCCCTGCGCGTCTTCCGCGATGACGGCCCCTTTCTCACCCTCCTGAGCTGCATGGCCATCTACACCGCGCCGGTCTCCCTCATGTACGAGCTGGGGGAGAGCCCCAGCTTCGGCCCCTACCGCAGTTATCCTGTCCCCATGTTCAAGGTGATGCACCGGTGTCCGGAGAAGGGCCTGTACGAGCCCGACATTCACAAGATGATGGAGCTGGTCTACCGCCGGGTGGCCCCGGAGCTCTTCGAGGACGGGGTGGTGGAGGAGATGGCCAAGGCGTCGGGCGGCGTGGTGCGCCACCTGATCAAGATGGTGCAGGATGCGTGTCTTTACTGTGCCACCTTCGGGCACGAGGTGATTACCCACGATGTGCTCGAGTGGGTGATCAACGAGTTCAAGCGCGATTTCAGCCGCCGGCTCACCCGCTCGGACTACGTGCGCCTCAAGCGCATTCACCTCACCAAGGACTGCGAGGACAGCGAGCAGGTGTGGGAGTACCTGCAGTCCCTCTGCGTGTTGGAATACGTCAACGGCGATTATTGGTATGACGTTCACCCCATCGTGCAGCGCCTCATCGCCGAGCGTGAGCCCATTCCGGTAGACGTGTGAGCTTCATGTGTGCCCTTCAGGAGTGGATGATGGACCCAGCTCCGGCCTCCTCCTTCGCGGACGTGGAGGCCAAATACGGCGAACAGATTCAGTTGCTCCTCACCCTGGTGCGCCTGAGCCGTTTGGGGGGGATTGCGACGGTCGAGTGCAACAACGTCGAGCTCCGCAAGCGCCTGTTCCGGTACTTCAAGCAGCGCTTTGCCGAACACGATATCTACCTCTACCCCATCAAGGTGAGCGAGAATGACCTGAACTTGGTCCGGGTGTTGCGCGACTTGACCGACAGCCCCGGCTTCAAGGACTTGGAGCTCGTGGGGCGGTACCGAAACATTGTGCTCTTCGTCTACGGGTTCGAGGCGTACACCGAGGAGCAGCAGGAGAAGTTCCTCCACTTTCTCAACTTGTTCCGCGACGGCACGACGATCATCAAGCAGCCCATCGTCCTCTGGGGGACGAGCGATTTCATCCAGAAGATGGCAGCCGAGGCGCCGGACTTCTGGTCCTGGAAGGGGATGCTCTTCCAGTTCGACGCCCAGGAGGAGGATGACCACGCGCCTGAGCGCCCCCCAGTCCACCGCTATTTGGCCACCGTGGCCCACTTGCCGGAGTTTTCCATCTGGGAGGAGCTCTTCGTGCCCCTGCGGGGCAGCCAGTTGCGCGCTCTGGAGGCCGGGTGGGGGGTGCCGTCCAAGACCGACCAGTGGGAGGGCACTCGCCTGTCCACCCGGCGCTGGGCCGACGAGGACATCGTGTGGGCGCGCGTGGCCACGGCCCCTGTGCTCTACTACTTGACGCACCACGAGCGGATTTTGTTGGTGGGAGCCCCTGGAGCCGGCAAGACGACCGTGCTGCGCTACTACACCCACTACGTGGCCAACAGGGAGGTGCAGCGCCTGAACGGCGATGAGGGGGGAACGTCGGTGACGCTGCCGGTCTTCGTGCGGCTCAACCTGGTGCGCCGGCGCCAGCAGGTCGAGGCGCTGGTCATGGAGGCCCTGCACCACGGGGGTATCGAACACGTGAGCGAGGAGGATGTGTGTCGGCTGCTCCGGGGGGAGCTCACCCGGCTGGACGAGCACACGCCGCCCGTGCGCCTGGCGCTGCTCTTCGACGGCCTCAACGAAATTCCAGAGGAAGCCCAAGAGGAGTTTTTCCGCTTCCTGCGCCACATTTCCCCCGTTCACCAGGTGGTGCTCACCTGTCGCACGGAGCACTTCGTGCCCGTCGAGGGCTTTTTGCCCGTCTTCTTGGAGCCCCTCTCCGAGGCCGACATCGAGCTCTACATCGCCCGGTACTTGGACCGCGAGCGGGCCACGTGTCTGGCCGAGGAGATTCTGGCCGACCCGGAGCTGCGCCAGTTGGCCCATTCGCCCCTTCTCCTCTTCATGTTCACCCAGATCGCGGACACGCAGGAGGAGGTCACCCTTCCGAAGAACCGGGGGCTCCTGTACGAGGCGTTCACCGAGCGCCTGTTGCGCCGCACGGAGACCGAGTGGTGGCGCATCTTCGGCCGGAGCAAGGCCAAGGTGCAAGTGGACGTCTCCCGCGAGGTGTTGGGCTACTTGGCCCTGGCCATGCAGCATCAGCGCCTGGAGACCATCAGCCGGGAGCAGTGTTACTGGCTGATCCGCGAGGCCACCTTTGCCGCCTCGCTCCAGGCTTCGGCCAAGGACATTTTCGAGGGGCTGCTCTTCAGCGGGCTCCTGCGCCTGACAGGTGATCGGGAGCGGGTGGAGTTCTTGCACCAGGCGGTGCGGGAATATTTCGCCGCCTTTCAGTTGCGGGAGCTGGGCGAGCGCATGGTGGCCTACTTCGAGGACCCCCACGATGCTCTTCACTGGGCCGGCACGGCCGTGCTCTTCTTCGGCATTAGCGCGAACCCGGCCGACGTCTTTCTCGACATCGTGGGAGATGGCGCCGAGTACCGCCGCCTGTGGATCGCCGGCGAGGCCCTGGCCGGCGTGGCCATCGAGAGCCCTGTCTGGCAGCAGTTGGCCGAGGCGTTCGCCGACGACCTCCGCCGGCTGGCCGTGTTCAAGTTCTGTTGTGGGTTGGCCCTGGAACACCGGGGGTTGTACGAGCGGGCGTTGACGTATTTCTGGGAGGCCCTGCTCCTGGACGAGACGCTCATCTTCGTGCCCTACGAGATGGGCATCGTCTACCGCCAGATCGGCCAGTACGAGTATGCCATCATCGCCCTGCGGGAGGCCATCCGCCTCCAGCCCGATTTCGTGGATTCCTACAACCAGCTCGGCATCACCTACTTCGAGAGCGGGGACTACGAGCGCTCCTGTTATGTCTTCGAGGCCGCCGTGCAGCTCGAGCCGACCAACCCCCACCATTACTATAACCTGGGCCAGGCGTACAAGATGTTGGGAAGATTCGAGGAGGCGGCCCGGGCCTTTACCAAAGCGCTCACCTTGAACCCCGGCTACGAGGCTGCCCAGACCCAACTGGAGTTGATCCGCACGGCCCAGCACTCGAAAATGTTCGACCGGCTGAGCCGCATCTCCCTCTTCCAATCCCTCTCGGTGGAGCATCGCGCCCTGCTCGCCAGACACCTGCGGTTCCAGATGTTCCTGCCGGGCGAGATCATCGTTCGCCGCGGGGAGCCGGCTGACCGCTTTTTCGTGATCCAGGAGGGCGAAGTGGAGTTTGTCGGGGAGGACCATGAGGTCACGGCCCGCGCTGAGTCGGGCTCCTTTTTCGGACAACTTGCCCTGCTGCCGGAGCCGAGCACTTATCCCTTCACCGCCAGGGCTGCCACCCACGTGTGGGCCTTCGTGCTGCGGCGAGAGGACGTGGAGCGCATTCGGCTCCAAGCCCCCGATTTGGCCAGCACACTGGTGCAGACCCACACTGAGCGCCTCCCCGGCCACCGACAGCGCCCGCGATGACCACGAAGGAGCCGAGGAGACGCCAGTGACACCCCCTGAGATCGTCGAGGTGCTGATCGGCTTGGGAAGTAACTTGGGCGACTCCCCCGAGCTGTTGCGCCGCGCCCGTGTCCGCCTGGCGGCCGGCGGGCGGGTGGTGTTGATGGCCTGTTCGCCCCTCTACCGCACTGAGCCGTGGGGGAAGCCCGACCAGCCCTGGTTTCTCAACCAGGTGTGCCGGGGGTACACGTCCCTGAGCCTTCACGAGCTGTTGGCCTACGTGCAGGCCGTGGAGCGGGAGTTGGGCCGCCGGCGGGAGGAGGAGAAACCCTGGGGGCCCCGCCCCATCGACGTGGACATCTTGGCCTACGGCGCCCTGGTCTACCGGGATCACCTGGTGGAAGTGCCCCATCCCAGGCTCCACCTGCGCCGTTTCGTGCTGGTGCCCCTCGTGGACGTGGCGCCGGCGTGGCGGCACCCCCGCTTGGGCAAGACGGCCGTGGCCCTGCTGGCCGAGTGCCCTGACACGGGCCGCGTGGAGCGGTATGTGCCTTGAGAGGCGGACTTCAGCTCAGCGGCGGGTGAAGTCGATGGTGGCGATTTGGTGGCCTGCCCCGCCGGGTTGGCAGTCGTTGCGGTCCGTGCGCACGTAGACCTCGTTGGAGAGCAAGTCGCCCGTAGCAGGGTCAATGATGGCCACGGTGTAGTCGATCTCCAGCAGGGGATCGGACGTGCCGAAGCGGTTGAACTCGTAGAACCCGTTGGCGTCGGTGACCGGTGGGTCCCCGTGCTGGATGCCGAAGAGGAGCACGCGCACGGTCACGCCGGGCAGCGGGGTGCCGTCGGCGTCGCGCACCGTGCCCTTGACCTGGGTGCCGGAGCAGTTCGGCTCCCAGCCGACGAACACGCCCGTGTACTGCGCCGAGGAGGTGGAGGTGGCCGTCGGCGTGGGGGTAGGCGTGGGCGACGAGGAGGACGATGGCGTCGAGGTGGGCGTGGGCGTCGGGGAAGAAGCCGATGACGGCGTCGAAGTGGGCGTGGGGGTTGGGGATGCCGGCAACGGCGTGGGCGTGGGAGTGGCCGGCACCGGGGTGGGCGTGGGCTGGCGCACGATGATGGGGAGGAAGGCGCTGGATGGGGATGGGGTGCCCGCGGGCGTGGGCGAGGCGGAGGGCGTGGGCGAGACGGAGGAGCCGGGCTCTGCCCACTGCCAGACGAGCCGGAAGCTCACGTGTTGCTTGAGGGGAAGCCCCATTCCCAGGACCACATCGCTGCGCTGTTCGTCGTCCCCGGCGTAGGCCCGGTAGGGGCCGGGCCCCGTGGCCGGATCGTAGCCGGCGTACATGGCGAAGTCGGCCCAGTCGGGGGCGGCCTTGCTCAGCAAACGCTGGTTGCCGTCTGGCCAGGCCACGTGCCAGGGCTGGCCGGCCATTTGTTCGCCGTCGGCGTTCAAGAGCTTCACCCAGATGTGGTGGAGCCCGTTGCTCTCGTCCACGTCTTCAAAGCGGGCCGAAATCAGACGCCAGCACCCTTGGGCACAGTTCTCGGCCGGCCGGTAGGTGACGTTGAGGTCATCCAGGCGCGGGTCCCACTCCAGCGAGGGCACGGCACCCGTGGCAGCGAGGGGAAGCGCCTGCTGGCCTCCTAGAATGCTGAGCCCAACGAGTACGCCAACGATGAGCAGTGCGAACGTGCGCCAAGCCACTTGCGGCCTCCCTTCGGTGTTGACGGGCGGACAGGCAACATCTTCATCCATGTAAACGACCGTGCCCCTTGCTTTTGGGCGCACTCAACGGTCCGCGTTTTCCCAGTAGGCCAAGGCTTGGGCGAGTTCGGCCACACCCCAGGCGCCGCGCACGCGCACGCGCTTCAGGGTGAGCAGCTCCTCCGTGCGGTGGGTGATGCCCCCCCGGGTGGTCACGGCCGCCCAGAAGTGGGCCGAGCGCAGGACCTCCACGGTGCGCCGGTCGTAGAGGCCGCTGGGGTAGGAGAAGACCTCCGGCCGGAACCCGAGCTGCCGTTCGACGGCTTGGCTGGCCCCCAGAATTTGCCAGACCAGGTACTCGTATGAGCGCCCCCGCAGCTCCACGTGATCGCGCGAGTGGACGCCGATTTCCATGCCGGCCGCGCGCATCTCGCGCAACTGGTCCCAGCTCATGTAGATGGGATTGTTCTGGTCGATGGGGCCCGTGAGGACGAAGAAGGTGCCCGTGAAGCCCAGCTCCCTGAGCACGGGGAAGGCATTCTCATAGTTGTCGCGGTAGCCGTCGTCGAAGGTGATGACGATGGGCTTGGGGGGCAGGGGGGTGCCCCGGGTCAGGGCGTAGACCAGGTCGCGGAGGGCGATAGTCTGGTAGCCCTGCGCCTTCAGGTACTCCATCTGGGCGCGGAAGACATCCGGGGGCACGCTCAGGTCCCGGCGGTACCGGTCGGCCCCGGGGGGCGGCGCGCTGATGTAGTGGTACATGAGAATGGGCACCCGCACGGTGCGGGATTGGCCGTCGGGCGTGGGGTAGGGCGTCGGGGTGAGGGTGGGCGTGGGCGTGGGTGAAGGGGTGAAGGTGGGGCCCGGCCGGCCGGCCTCGCCGGCCTGCAGCACGAAGTCCACTGTGATGACCTGTCGCCCGCCGCTTGTGGGCTCACATGGCTCGGCCTCCGTTTCGACGGTGACCACGGGCGAAAGATGTTCGCCCGTCTGTGGGTCGATGACGGCCACGTACCATCGCCCTGGCTTGGCGTAGGTGTCGAGCACCACATCCCAGTACCCGTCCGGCTTGGTGGGGTCCTCGCCCGAGGGAAGGGAGAGAACGCCGTCGGAACCCTCCCACCAGACGTGGACGGGCACGCCGTTCAGGAGCGCGTCGGCCGTGCGGAGCTGGCCCTTGATCATGGTGAGGCCACAGTTGGGCTCACTGCGGGGCGGCAGAGGGACGAAGAGGGCCGGCACGCGCGTTGGGGTGGCGGTGGGCGTCGCCGTCGGCGACGGAGTTGGCGACGGCGTGGCCGAGGGCGTCGGCGTTCGGGTGGGCGACGGCGTGGCCGATGGCGTGGGGGCCGCCGTGGCCGTAGCCGACGGGCGTGCCTGCGCCAAGGAGGAGGGGGTGAGGGGGAAGAGGCCGCTGTGGAACGGGGCGGCCAGGGTGATGGCAACGCCGAGGGCCAACAGGGTCAGCGAGGCGATCAACAGGCTCACTTGGGCCAGGCGAATCGGGTGGCGCGGTCGTCGAGGAGTGTGGCCTGGTCCCATTTAACGCTCCGGGTCAATGGCGTAGAGGAGGCCCATGAGCCGGGCGTAGTCCTCTTTGAGCAGGCCGGCCACCTCCCGGGCGGCCCTGCCCAGCCACTCGTCGTCGTAGCCGCGCTGCGCGTAGACGTGGCGGATGTGGGCGGCCAACACCTGTTCGGCCGGCAGGGGCGGCGGAGGCTCCAGGAGCAGCCGAAAGTAATGGAGCCGTTCGCTGAATTCGGCCACTTCCTCGGCCGAACAGGGGTAAACGCTGTAGTGGAGCGGAGGGGGCAAGGGCGGCAGGGTGTGCCACAGGCGATCGCCCTCCTGCCACCCCACCAGGCGAGCCTCGAAGAGGGTGTGCAGGAGCCGCCGGAGCTGGGGGTTCTCCCGGTAGATGGCCTCGTCGCGCACGTCGGGCGTGGCACGCCGGACCACGTGGCGCCCGGCCTCGGCGCCGGTGGTGCCGTAGATGACCACGGCGTACCAGCGGCCGTGCTCCTGGTGCCGCACCTTCACGAGTTCGCCCAGCGCCGGAGGGCGGTGGAGCTCCACGCTGCCGGCGCGAAATCCCAACGTGTTGGTTTCCACAATTTCGCCGATCACCGCCGTTTTCCCTCCTGTCTCTGATGGAGCTCAAAGGGGCCACGTCTCGCCCGACATGGCCATCTCCCAGAAGAGGTACTCGTAGCGCGCCGTGAGAACGAAGAGCTCTTCCATCGCGGCCTGTTCCCGTGCCGACGCGGCTGCGGCCAGGGCGTCGAGCGTCTCGGCCAGCCAAGCCACGTATGCGCCGAACGCCTCGCTGCTCCAGTTGTCGATGAAGGCTTGCCAGGGGCTCGGCGCTTCTTGGTGGGCTTTCACCCACGTCCAGGCGTCCAAGTAGGCCTTCTCGGCCGCGTAGTGGACGGTCAGGGCGTGGGCGAACGGCTGTGTGTAGGCCGTGACCAGCATGAAGTTAACATAAGCGTGGCACGTGGGCGCCATCGTGTGGCCGTCGAGGGCGATGCCGTGGGCCTGGGCCTGTTCTCGGAAGAGCTCCAGCTCGCGGTTGAAAACCACCACGGCGTCGGCCAAGGGGGAGCGCAAGTGTGGCGGCGCCTTGGCAATGAGCACGCCCATAAAGGGGACCAGCTCGCGCACGTAGAAGTAATCCTGGACGAGCCAGGTGGCGAAGGTCTCATCGGGGATGGTGCCTGCGGCCGTGGCCGCCAGGAAGGGGTGGGCCAAGGTGGCGTCCCAGACGGGCTTGGCCGCGGCCAACAGGCGCTGGTGGAAGGGGATCGAGGTCATGAGCTCGCCTCCTTCAACAGGGCTTCGACGTGATCTGCCAGGGAGCGCAGGAAAGTGAAGTCCTCCTCGGTGAGGGCGTGGGCCGAGATGAGCTCGGGCCGGCGCACCAGGGTGCGGATGAGGGCCTCGTGCCGGCGCCACCGGGCCACGTGGCCGTGGTGGCCGCTGAGGAGCACGTCGGGCACGCGCCAGCCCCGGAAGTCGGCCGGGCGGGTGTAGTGGGGGTGTTCCAGGAGCCCCATGGCGAAGGAATCCTTGCGCGCGCCCTCGGGGTCGCCCAGGGCGCCGGGCAACAGCCGGGTGACCGCGTCCACGATGACCATGGCCGGCAGCTCCCCCCCGCTGAGCACGTAGGGGCCGATGCTGATCTCGTCGGTGGCCAAGTGCTCCCGCACCCGCTCGTCCACGCCCTCGTAGCGGCCGCAGATGAGGGCCAGCCGCCCGTGGTGGCTGAGCTCCTCGGCCACCTGCTGGGTGAAGGGCCGGCCTTGGGGGGTGAGCAGGATGACAGGGCACGGCGGGGGGGACACGGAACGGCCGGCCTCGCGGGGCGAGAGGCCCAGCACGGCCTCCACGGCCCGGAAGATGGGCTCGGCCTTCATCACCATGCCGCCTCCCCCGCCGTAGGGCGTGTCGTCGGTCACGCGGTGCTTGTCCGTGGCGTAGTCGCGCACGTTGTGCAGGTGGACCTCGACGAGGCCCGCCTCACGGGCCCGCCTGATGATGCTCTCGGTCAGCGGCCCCGTGAACATCTCGGGGAACAGGGTGAAGATGTCGAAGCGCATGGCCCGCGCCTTTCACGTGGTTTCTTGGGGCGAAGGCTCCGCCGAGACCTGCTGCTTCAGCCACGCCTGGATGAAGGGGTCCACGTCCCCGTCGAGCACGCCCTGGGCGTTGCCGATTTCCACGCCGGTGCGGTGGTCTTTGACCATCTGGTAGGGGTGGAGCACGTAGGAGCGAATTTGGTTGCCCCACTCGGCGCTCACGTGTTCGCCCTTGAGCCGGGCGCGCTCCTCCTCGATCTTCTGGCGTTCCAGCTCGTAGAGCCGGCTGCGCAGGACGCGCATGGCCATCTCCCGGTTCTGCTTCTGGGACCGCTCGTTCTGGCACTGGACCACGATGCCGGTGGGCTTGTGGATGATGCGCACGGCCGTGGCGTTCTTCTGCATGTGCTGGCCGCCCGGCCCGCCCGAACGGAAGACCTGCACCTCGATGTCGTCGGGCTTCACGTCGATCTCGATGTCGTCGTCGATGACGGGCAGCACTTCCACCAGGGCGAAGCTGGTGTGGCGGCGCTTCTGGGCGTCGAAGGGCGAGATGCGCACCAGGCGGTGGACGCCGTGTTCCCCCTTCAGGTGGCCGTAGGCGTAGTCGCCCTTGATCTCCACCGTGACCGATTTGATGCCGGCCTCCTCGCCCTCGGTCATGTCGAGGATACGAGTTTGGTAGCCCTGCCGCTCGGCCCACCGCAGGTACATGCGCAGCAACATCTCGGCCCAGTCTTGGCTCTCGGTGCCCCCCGCGCCGGCGTGGATGGAGAGGATGGCGTCGTCGGCATCGTGGGGCCCGCTGAGGGCCAGCCGGAACTCTTGGTCGTTGACCTCCTGTTCAAGGCGTGCCACCTCCTGTTCCAGCTCCTCCAGGAGGGCACGGTCGTCGTCGTCGGCCAGCTCCAACAGTTCCTGGGCGTCCTGGGCCCGCCGCTCGAAGCCACGCCACAGGGCCACTTGGTCGCGGAGCTGGGCCATGCGCCGCATGAGCTGTTGTGCTCGCCGGGAATCGTCCCAAAAGTCGGCGCGGTTGGCCGCCTCCTCCAGGGTTTTGAGCTCCGCTTCTTTTCCGGGGATGTCAAAGACGCTCCAGGATGCCGTAGATGCGGGCCAACACCTGGTCGAGTTGGGTCTGGAGTTCCTTCATGATGGTTCCTCCTTGTGAGTGATGTGGGAATGGGCGCGCGCGGCCACTGCCGCCTCCATGAGCGCCTGGATCCGGGGCACCATAGCTGCCGGGTTGGGCAGGAGCCCCTCGACGAGCAGGGCGTTCTCGAGGAGTTGTTGCACGATGAGGGGAAGGAGCGGATCGTCCGGCCTGGTGGCCTGGACGTCGGCCAAGTGGCGTATCAGCGTGTGGCGCGGGTTGAGCTCCAGAATGCGCTTGGGCGCCTCGAAGTCCTGTTCCAACAGCCGGCGCACGCGGGCCAAGTCCCGCTGGGGCCCGCCCTCCGGGTCCACGAGGCGACACGGGCTGGTGGTGAGGCGCTTGGAGGCGCGCACGTCGGCCACCCGGTCGCCCAGGATGGCCTTGACGCGCTCCACCAGGGCCTGGAACCGGGCGTCGGCCCCTTCGTCCGCGGGCAGTTCCACCCGGAGGGCTTCCACGTCGGCGTCCTCGACATTCTGGAAGGGGTAGCCCTGGTACTCGCGCAGGGCGAGCACGGCGAAGGTCTCCACCGGCTCCACCAGGTAGAGGACTTCGATCTCCCCCGCCCGGAAGGGGTCCAAGTGAGGGCTGTGGCGCACGGAGTCGAGGTCATCGCCCACCGCGTAGTAGATGGCCTTTTGGTCGGGCTTCATGCGGGCGACGTAGGCCGCCAGGGAGACGAGGCCCTCTCCGTCGGCCCTGGAGGAGTGGAAGCGCAGCAGGTCCTTCAAGGTCTCGTGGCTCGAGGGGTCTGTGGCCACACCCTCCTTGAGGAAGATGCCGAACTCGCGCCAGAAGGTGGCGTAGCGGTCGGGCTCCTCGTCCGCCAGCCTCTTGAGCTCCTTGGTGAGCCGGGTTGTGAGGGCGCGCCGGATGTGGCGGAGCATGGGGTCCTGCTGTACGGCCTCGCGGGAGACGTTGAGGGGCAGGTCCTCGGAGTCCACCACGCCCTCCACGAAGCGGAGGTAGGCCGGCAACAGGTCGGCGTTGCGCTCCTGGATGAGCACCTTGCGGGCGTAGAGGCGCAGGCCGTAGTCGGAGCGCAGGCCGGGCACCAGGCCCCACTCCCGCCGGCCGGGCACGTAGATGATGCTGCGGATGTTGACCGGCGCGTCGGTGACGACGTGAACCCAGAGCAGCGGTCGCTCGGGGTCCAAGGTGAGCTCGCGGTAGAACTGCACGTACTCCTCCTCGGTGACCTCGGAGGGCGACTGGCGCCAGATGGCCACTTGTCGGTTGACAACGCGGTCGCCCACGTAGATGGGGAAGGAGATGTAGTTGGAGTGGCGGCGCACGATCTGCTCCAAGCGCCACTCGTCGGCGAACTCGGCCGCGTCTTCCTTGAGCCTGACCGTGACCGTCGTGCCCCGTTGGGCCCTCTCGGCCGGCGCCAGGGTGTAGGTGCCGTCGCCCCGCGAGGTCCACGACCACGCTTGGGCGTCGGGCCGGTAGGAGCGCGTGGTCACGGTGACTTCCTCGGCCACCATGAAGACCGAGTAGAACCCCACGCCGAACTGGCCGATGATGTTCTCGGGCGAGACCTCTCCCTCCTGGAGTTGCCGGAGGAAGGCGCGCGCGCCGGAGTGGGCAATGGTGCCCAGGTTCTCGATGAGCTCCTCCCGGGTCATGCCGATGCCGGTGTCGGAGACGGTGACGGTGCGTTGTTCCTTGTCGGCCTGAATGCGGATGGCCAGCTCGGCCTCCGGGTCGAGCACGTCTTTGTTGGTGAGCATCTCGAATTGCAGGCGGTTCAGGGCGTCTGAGGCGTTGGAGATGAGTTCGCGCAGGAAGATTTCGCGCTCCGTGTAGAGGGAGCGCGCCAGGATGTCGAGCAACTGGCGCACTTCGGCGCGGAATTCGTGGTGTTCGACGTTTCGCTCCTGCACTCGGTCCATTGCTCCACCTCCACGTTCCAAGGGGTGAGGAGATGGTGGGCGGGCTCAGGGCGCCGCGCCGTTGCCGAAGAGCCCCTCGACGAACTCGCGGGGCTCGAAGGGGGCCAAGTCCTCGGCCCGTTCGCCCGTGCCCACGAACTTGATGGGCAACCCCAGCTCGTGGGCGATGGCCAGGGCCATGCCCCCCTTGGCCGTGCTGTCCAGCTTGGCCAGCACCACGCCGGTGACGCCGGCCGTCTCGCGGAACTTGTGCGCCTGGGAGAGGGCGTTCTGGCCCGTGGTGGCGTCGAGCACCAGCAGGGTCTCGTGGGGGGCCTGGTGGACTTGCTTGGCGGCCACGCTGCGGATTTTGGCCAGCTCCTGCATGAGATTGTATTGGGTTTGGAGCCGGCCGGCCGTGTCCACGATGACCACGTTGGCCTGCCGCCGGCCGAAGGCCGTGCGGATGGCGTCGAAGACCACGGCGCCGGGGTCGCTGCCGGGCTGGTGGGCGATCACGTCCACGCCCACCCGTTCGCCCCACACTTTAAGCTGGTCGATGGCAGCCGCGCGGAAGGTGTCGGCCGCGGCGAGCACCACGCGGTCGCCCCGATCCTTGTGCCACTTGGCCAGCTTGGCGATGGTGGTCGTCTTGCCGGAGCCGTTCACCCCCACGATCAGGACCACGTTGAGCATCCGGTCACCGGCGAGATAGGGGGCCTGCACCGATTCCAGGATGTGCACCATGCGCTCCTTGAGCAGGTCGCGCACCTGGTCGGTGCGCCAGAGGTGGCGCTCGGCCACTTGCTCCTGAAGCCACTCGACGAGCGCCAAGGTGGTTTTGACGCCCACGTCGCCCTGGATGAGCAGGGCTTCCAGGTCCTCCCAGAAGAGGTCGTCGATGTCGCCGGCGCCGAAGAGGCCGGCCACCTGGCCGAAGATGGTCTCGCGCGTTTTGCGCAGGCTTTCGCGAAGGCTCTTGGCTCGTCCGAGAATCACGTTTGGTCCTCCGGTGTGTGAGTTGCACGGGGCCGGCGGCGGCCCGGCCGAAGGGCTGCGGCCCAACCTTGGGATTTTACTCCCAAGCGGGGTTGCCGTCAACAGGCTGGGCCTGCATTTCAGGGCGGCCGCACTGGCACTGCGGAACGGGCCACGATGGCCTGCCCCTCGGCGCTCAGGACCCACTCGATGAAGTCCCGTGCGGCTCCACGGGGCCGGCCTTCGGTGACCAGCACGAGGGGGCGGGTGAGGGGGTAGGTGCCGTCGGCCACGCGCTCGGGCGTGGGGCGCACGCCCTCCACGGTGAGCGCCTTGACCGCGCCGGAGAGGTACCCCATGCCCACGTAGCCGATGCCCGTGGGCGTCTCGGCCACGGCTTGGGCGAGGGCGTCGGGGGCGGGCACCAGTTGGGCGTTGAGGGTCATGCGCGCGCCCGATTCCCCGAACAGGTAGCCCTCCAGGACGATGCGGTCGCCGCTGCCCCGCTCGCGGGTGAAGACGGCGATCTCGCCGGCCTCCCACCCCAGGCCGTCCCACTCGAAGGTGGTGCCGCTGAAGAGCTCCGCGAGGGTGCTTTTCGGCAGGCGGACCAGGGGGTTGGCGGGGTGGACGATGATAGCGAGCCCGTCCCGGCCCACTTCGACGGGGCGCAGGCGTTGGCGCCCGCTGCGCAGGGCCTCCTCGTCGGGCATGTAGCTCACCATGCCGATGTCGGCCAGCCCGCTGAAGGTGGCCCGTAGGCCCCACCGGCTGCCCCCGCCGCTCACGTCCACGAAGACGTTCGGCCGGCGGGCGGCGTAGCCGGCCGCCAGTTCGGAGAGGAGGGGCACCATCTCCTCCGCGCCGGTGACGCGCACGACGGTGAGCTCGTCCTCGGCGCGCGGGCGCGCGGGCGCGCCGCAGGCCACGAGGCCGGCCAGGAGCAGGAGCACGGGGAGGGAAGCCCACGTCCACGCCTTCATTGGCGCCACCACGCCACGAGCAGGGAGAAGAGCCCAAAGGCCCAGCACCAATAGGCGAAGACGTGGAGCCCGGCCCGCTGGAGGTAGCGCAAGAGGAAGCCGATGGCCAAGTAGCCCGTCACCGCGGCGGCCACGAAGCCGGCCACGATGGGCACCCACTCGGCCCCGCTGAGCCCGGCCCGCCACAGCTCCGCGGTCTGGAGGAGGCCGGCGCCGAAGACGGCCGGCACGATGAGGAGGAAGCTGAAGCGGGCGGCGGCAGCCCGCTCCAGGTTGCGCACCAGGCCGGCCGCAATGGTGGCCCCGCTGCGGGAGATGCCCGGGGTGATGGCCAGGGCTTGGGCCGCGCCGATGATGAGGGCGTCCCAGGCGGAAAGGCTCTCCAAGGGGCGGTTGCGGTTGTGGAGCCGTTCGCTCGTCACCAGGAGCACCCCGGTGCCCATCAGGAAGGCGGCCACCCACGCGGGCCGGCCGAAGAGTTCCTCGAATGTGGCCTCCAATGTCACCCCGGCGACGCCGGCCGGCACAGTGCCCAGGGCGACGAACCACCCCAGGCGTGCCTCGGGCGTGGCCAGGGGCCGGCGGGTGAACACGCCCGCCACGACGGCCACGACAATTCGGCGAATGTCCTCGGCGAAGAAGGCCAGCACGGCCACCAGGGTGCCCCAGTGGACGATGGCGTCGAAGGCGAGGCCGGGGTTCTCCCACCCCAGCAGCCAGGGCACCAGCACCAAGTGGCCGCTGCTGGAGACGGGGATGAACTCCGTCGCTCCCTGGAGGATGCCCAGGACGATGGCTTGCACGATGCTCATGGCAGATCACCTGTTGACTGTGTTGCACCGGCCACGGGGGTTCCGACCAGCCAGTGGCGCTTCCAGAAGATGGAGAGGAGCCCCAGCACCACGCCGAACCAGAGGGTGCCCAGGCGGATGAGCAGGGTGCCGGTCACGGCCGTGGAGCGGTTGAGGCCCACGAGCAGTTGGAGCAAGCCGGTGATGGTGCCCTCCACCCCGCCCAGGCCGCCGGGCATCATCACCAGCGTGCCCACGATGGTGGCGAAGGAGAGGATGAAGATGGCCTGGAGGAGCACTTGGGGCGAGTGGGGAACGCCCAGCCCTCGCAGGACGATGTAGAAGGCCACGCCCTCGAAGGCCCAGCTCACCGTGCCCAGGGTGACGGCCACGGCCAGGGGCACGGGCTCCAGCAGGACCCTGGCGCTCTCGTAGAAGTGGTGGAACTCGTGGGCGAAGCGCCCCACCAGGGGCAGGCGCTCGGCCCAGGCGATGAGGCGCAGGGCCAGCGGGCGCACTTGGGCCACCGCGGCCATGCCCACCATGAGCACGAGGGTGACGGCTACCACCACCCACCCCTGGCGGTAGAATGAGAGGCCGATGCTGCTGAGGAGGGCCATCGCCACCCCGTCCGTGAGCCGCTCCGCCAGGACGATGGGGGCGGAGCGCGCCATGGGAACGCCATACGCTTGGCGGAGCTGGTAGCTCTTGAGCACTTCGCCCACCTTGCCCGGGGTGAGCACCATGGCGAAGGCGGAGAAGAAGATGGCCACGCTGTCGGGAAAGGAGACGCCCCGGATGTCGAGCAGGCGCAGGTAATACTCCCACTTGACGAAGCGCAGGGCGTAGTTGGTCATGGTCAGCCCCAGGATGAGGGGCACGTAGGCCCAGCGGAAGTCGCGGAGGCGTGCGGCCAGGGCGCGCAGGTCGCCGTAGAGGGCCAGGCCCACGATGACGGCCGCGCCCAACAGGACGGAGAGCAGGAAGCGCGATCTGAGCGTCTGCCAACGGACCGGCGGTGATGCGGACATGATGTGGGGCTCCTCTCGGTCGCCGGGGGCGCTCTCAGGGCCCCACGTCGAAGAGTTGGACGCGGTTGTTGTTGCTGTCGGCCACGGCGAGCACTCCGTCCCGGTAGGCCAGCCCCACGGGCAGGTTGAGCGACATGGCGTCGCTGCCGAGCCCTCCCCAGACGCGCAGCACGTTGCCCACGGCGTCGAACTCGACGATGCGGTGGGCCTCGGGGTCGCTCACCCAAACGCGCCGGCCGTCGGTGGCGATGGCCGGTTTGTTGAGCACCGACTGCCCCCGCCAGCCGGCCACGGGCCACTGGCGCAGGAAGGTGAAGTCCGGCCCGAAGGCTTGGACGCGGCGGTTCCACGTGTCGGCCACGTAGATGGTGCCGTCGGGCCCCACGGCCACCGCTGTGGGCTCGTCCATTTTGCCGGGCTCGCTGCCCCCGCCGCCGAACATGCCCAGGAAGTTGCCCTCGGTGTCGAAGACTTGGACGCGCTTGTTGCCCGTGTCGGCCACGAAGACGCGCCCGTCGTCGGTGACGTAGATGCCCCGGGGCCCCCAGAAGGAACCCGGCATCTCCAGGGCACCCTGGGTGTCGGCGAAGGTTCCCCACACCGTGAGCAAGGTGCCGTCCGGCGCGAACTTCTGGACGCGGTGGTTCCACGTGTCGGCCACGTAGATGTTGCCGTCCTGGTCCACGGCCACGCCCCAGGGCTCGCTGAACTCGCCGGGCGCGCTCCCGGGGCTCCCGAAAGTCGTTACCACGCGGCCGTCCTCGTCCAGCACCTGAACGCGGTTGTTGTTGCTGTCGGCCACCACGAGCCGGCCGTCGGGGGCGAAGGCCACGGCCTTGGGCGCGTTGAACTGTCCCGGCCCGCCCAGCGAGCGCGCGGCCGCGAGGGTCACCCGCTGTTCCTCGTAGGCGTTGACGGCCAGCGACGGGTCAACGGCCCGCACGAGGTTCCCGTACTGCCAAATTTCCTGAACCAAGTCGGGGCGCACGTACATCACGAAGTCAGTGGAACCCAGGGGATCGCGCAGCTTGCGCCAGAGCAGGAAGTCGAGGAAGAGGCGACGGGACTCGGGGTCCCGCGCCTCGGCCAGGAATTCGCGGAAGAAGAAGGCCAGGTCGTACTCGTTCTGGGGGTTGCGGAGGTCCTTGTACTCCTCGGGGAACCACCACCGGAGCTTGTACTGGTGGCGGATGTAGTCGCCCACGTAGGGCTTCACCTTGCTCTCGTTCACCAGCCCCACCAGCACCACGGGCACGCCGGCCAAGTCTTCGCCCGGCGTCTGGCCGAAGTACCGCTTGTTGGGGAAGTTGCGCAGGTACCACTCGAAGGGCCAGGAGGTTTCGTTGTCGTAGGCCACCACCATGTCGAGCCCGCCGGTGAGGCGGCGGGAGAGCATCTCCAAGTCCTGGGTGACCATCGTCACGTCGGGGGTCGTCTGGGTGTAGATGAGCATCTCCTTGGCGATGTCGCCGTGGACGTAGGCGGCCAGCCAGGCGTAGCGCACAGTCATCACGACCAGCAGGGCCAGCACGACCATGGTGGCCACGTCGCCGGCGGCCTTGCCCCCCAAGGGGCGCGCCAGCCGCCGGGCAAGCCAGCCGGCCGCCAGGAGCACAAGGGTGGCCGCCACCCAGCGGGCCGTCACGTTGAGCGCTTCCAGGTCGTTGCCCCGGAGGGGCCACTCGCCGCGGAAGGCCAGGTAGAAGAGGGTGAGCGCGGCCACCGTCACGGCCACGAGGAGGAGGGCCAGCCAGATGCCCCCGTGTTGGCGCAGCCGCTCCCACTCCACGCGCTCGAAGAAGGCGTTGAGGGTCCACGCCGCCAGCCAGATGGCGGGCACGCTCATGTGAACGCTGAGCCAGGGCATCTTCTCGCCGGCGATGCTGAAGGCTACGAAGGAGAGCACCAGCCACCAGAGCAGGAGCACGGGGAAGAGGCCCCGCACCCGCAGCTCGCCCCGCTCGATCACGACGCCGTGTCGCCCGCGGAGCAGGGACCACCCGCCCCAGACGAGGCCCACCAGCAGCACCAGGAACTCGTAGAGCCAGAGGAGCAGCAGGTAGTAGTACCACGGCTGGTCCCCGCGCCGCACGCCGTGCTGTTCCAGCCAGTATCCCAGCGCGCCGACGAACCCGGTGGCCACGCCGGCGCCGTTGGTCAAGAACGTGGTGTGGAGCAGGAGGAAAATGGTGTAGAAGACGGAGGCGACAACGGCGAACCTGGTGGCGTCGAAGAGCAGGCTGGCCGCGACTACGCCCAGGACGAAGAGCACGGCGAAGATGGTGCCGCTGCGCACCACGCCGGCCGCCGAGTAGTCCAGGGCCTTCCACCCCAGGCCGAGCGCGTCGCCGAAGACGAGCTCGACGACCAGGGCGGTGGTGAAGGGCAGGAGCAGGCTGGCCTTGATGACCACCAGGTGCCAGGCGCGGGAGCGCCGCAGCGCCTCCCACGAGGCGGGGCGCTGGAAGAAAACCACCAGCGCGAGGAAGCTCCACAACACGGCGCTGAGAATGAAGGAGGTCTCCTTGGTGGAGTAGCTGAGGGCCATGGCGGCGCCGAGCAGCACGAGCCAGCGGTCGCCTCCCTCGTCCAGGTATTTCACTATGGCGTAGACGATGAGCACGGACCAGACGATGGCGAAGATGTCGTGGCGGATGAAGCGTGAGTAGTAGAGCACCGTCGGCGAGATGAGGGTGAGGAAGGCGGCGATGAGCGCTCCCCGCCGGCCCCAGTAGTCCCGCAACAGCCAGGGGAAGGCCACCAGGACCACGCCGAAGATGGCCGGCCCCACGCGCACGGTGAAGTCGCTGTCCCCGAAGAGCCAGAAGATGAGGGCCGTGAAGTGGAAGAGGAAGGGGCCGTGCATGAGCGGGTCATGGCGGTAGCCCAGGCCCGTGTACAAGTAGTAGGAGTAGACGGCGTGCAGGCTCTCGTCGTGGTGCAGGGCCCGCGAGCCCAAGTCCCAGAAGCGGGTGACGATGGCGGCCAACACCACGAGCCCGAAGGCCACGGCCACCCAGTCGAGGGCCCGGAGGCGCACCACGGGCACGTCCAGCCAGCGGCGTTGCTCCAGGGACTTCGGCAGGGATTGAGAGGTGGTGGTCATGGGCGCTCTTGCCTCCTGCTCAAGAAATGGCGTAGAACCCGATCACGTATTCCTCGTGCATCCGGCGCTCGACGGCAGGCCGAGCGCGTCCCCGGCGGGCGGGCACCATGCGGCGACCCCGCTCCGGCCCGCGTGCGCCGATGCCGGTGATCTCTTTCGCGCAACATGCAGCTCATCCCCGAGTAGTACCGGCGGAGCACGTGCCCCTTGTTCTCGTCCTTGGCCACCACCCGGCCCACGATTTTTTCCCGTGCCGGAGGAGCGAAAGTTGACCCACGGTGTTCAACCTCACGGTCCTGTTGGGATGGCGCCGGAGACGTAGAGGATGGCGTCTATCCCCGTGACGCCGGGTGCCTCGCGGAAGAGCACCCACTGGACGAAGGCACGGCCCGACAGGCCCGGCCAGCGCCAAGCTCGGCCCAGCCGCACGCGCTGGCCGATGTGGCCGGGGGGCGCCGGCTCGTCCGGCGCCAGCAGGGCCACGGCCGGCAGGCCGGGGTGACTGCCCTCGGTGAGGCGCACGTCCTGGAAGTCGCGCAGGTACCAGCGGGGCACTGGCCCCAGCGAGCGCTGCACGGCGATGGGCAGCCTGTCGGGGTGGCCGGCCCGGTTTTGGGAGACTTGGCGCAGGAAGGCGCGCAGGTAGCGCACGTCCGGGTCCGCGGCCTGGGTGACGAGGGGCTCGCGCGGGTCGGCCAGGCCGTGGTAGCCCAGGCCCCACGCCGTGCGCAGCGCCCAAAAGGCGGAGGTGACCAACAACAGCGCGCCGGCCACGCGCATGGCCCGCTCGAGGCCGTGTTGGACGGCAACCACGACGGGCACACTGCCTGCCAGGACGAGGGCCGCGGCCACCAGCAGGATCGAAAGCGTGGCGCCCGTCAACGAGTAAGCTACGAGGTTGAGCCAGGCGAAGGCCAGAATGACCAGCCCTGTGGCCGTGTAGAGCCCTTCCGCCTCCTTCCGGCCCGCCAGAAGGCCCCGGGCGAGGGCGTTCAGGGCCACGCCTCCCAGCAGGGCCAAGGGCAGGGTGACGTGGGCCAAAGCGCCTGTCCACCCGGTGTTAGTAAGCGTGGCCGGCAGGAAGGTGACGAAGGCCCACAGGAGCAGGAAGCGCGTCAGCTCGGGACGCCGCTCGACCCACAGGGCTGCGCCCAGGGTGGCCCACACGAAGACCGGCCACTCGTAAAGGAAGGCCATTTCCGAGAAGGGGATGACCGGGGGCGGGCCGCTGCCCGCCAGCAGGCTCAGCCAGCGGTCTGGCAGTTCCAGCGCGCCCGTGAGCCCCGAGGGGTTGGCCCAGCCGGCCGTGCTGAGGAAGAGCGCGGCGCCCGCGAGCCCGGCCAGCAGGCGGTAGCGGCGAGGCCACATCCGCCGGCTCAGGGCGAGCAGGCGCAACCACGCGCGGTCCCCGCGCCGGCTGAAGCGGTGCCGCGCGTGCAGAGCGTAGAGCCCGCCGGCGACCACGGCGCTCCAGAACCCCGGGCCGCTCACGAGCCCCAGGGCCAGGGCGGCCGTCACTTCCCAGGCGCGCCCCGGCGACGGCCGACGCGCGTAGCGGGCCACGGCGAACACGGCCCAGAGGGCGGCCAGCGTGGCCACGCTCACCTCTGTGGCCTGGCGGGAGAAGAAGGTGTGGGAGGGGGAGAGGGCGAGCAGGGCTGCGGCGCCCAAGGCCGGGCCCCGGCCGAGCACGTCGCGCCCCCTCCACAGGAGGAGCCCCACGAGGGCCACGCCGGCGAGGGCGGCCGGCAGGCGCACGACGCCGTCCTCCGGGCCGAAGAGCCACATGCTGAGGGCCGTCAGGTTGAAGGCCAGGGGACTCACGTCGGCCGGCACGGGCACCGGGGCCGGCAGCGCGCGCCCCAGCGCGGCCAGGGCGATCTCGGCCTCGGCCGCGTTGAGGGGCCAGCGGCCCAAGTCGCCCAGGCGCAGGGCGCCGGCCAGCGCGAGGAGGAGGCCCCAGAGGAGGGCCTCCAGGGAGATGCTGCCCTCTCTGAGGCGGGGCGTAGGGGCCATGTCCGGCACGTCCCGCCGGTGTCCGTCCTCTCTCTGCTCGTGTGGCGCGCGCACGCGCACGATCGATCTTTCCAT
Source organism: Ardenticatenaceae bacterium (assembly GCA_026989095.1). GTDB lineage: Bacteria > Chloroflexota > Anaerolineae > Ardenticatenales > Ardenticatenaceae > WFWG01. The sequence continues at coordinate 16,238 of JALSKA010000202.1, read as the reverse complement.
TGGGGATGTTTGCTCCACGTTGGTTCTCTCCCGTGGGCGCGCCGGGAACACCATCACCTGGCGAAGAGCACAGCGTCCTGGCGTTCCACCACGGGCGCCATGAACGCGCGGAACTTCTGCACTTGGGCGTCGCCGAGCCCGTAGGCTTGGCGCTCCAGGCTGCCGACGATGACGTAGCGCACGTCGAACTCGTCCAGGAGCCGGCGGGCCTCTTGGGCATCTTCGGTCTGGTAGATGCGGGCGATGAGGGGTTCGCGCCGCCCCGGCTCCTCGTAAGTGCCCCGCCACTGGAGCTCGTGGCCGCCCCACCCCAACACTGTGGGCAGGCCGGTCATCGTGGCGACGCGGGCGTACTCGCTGTACTGGGGGCCGGTCGCTTCGAGGATGTTCGGCTGGCCCTCGACGTTGGCGTTGAGCCAGGCCACAGCGGCCGCGTCGCCGGGCCGTGCTTGGCGGAACCAGGCGAGCCCGTCGAGTGTGGCCGGGCCCTGAAAGCGGTTGGCCTTGCTCCAGGTGGCAGCGACCGGGTAGAGCATTGCGGCGGCCAGCAGGGCGCCGAATCCTAAGCCCCACGCGGCGCGGCCAGCCGGGGGCAGGCGGCGCCACAGCCACACGGCGCCGAACGCCGAGGCCACGCTCAGCAGGACCCACGCCTGGTAATAGAACTTGAAGACCGTGTTCATGCGCGTGCCGAAGACATCGCGCACGAAGATGAACTCCGTGCTGAGCGTGAGCCCCACGGCCACACCGCCCGCGAGCAGGGCGAAGAGCACGCCGGTGGGATCGCGCGGCAGGCCGACGTTCGTCGCCCTGTCGGAGGCCTCCGCCCGGCGCCCTTGAGCCCTCAGGGCGCTCACGCAGGCGCCCAACATCCACCCGCCGGCCCAGATCACCCCGGAGAGGAGTATCGCCGTGCCGTTCCTCAGCAGCAGGCCCAGGAGCGCCCAGCCGGCCATGAGGGCCGTCCACGCGAGGCGCCACCGGTCAACGCCAGAGCGCCTGGCCACGGGGAGCAGGCTGAGCAGTAGGGCCACCCACGCCCAGAAGAAGAGGCCGTGGATAATGAGGTACTGGTGGAGGCGCGTGGCCACGCCGATCACCAGGCCAACGCCCTTGGCCTGGGACTGGAGGCCAATGAAGAAGGGCAGGTAGAGCACCAGGCCCACGACGGGCAAGGGGGCCGTGCGAAGCACAGCGTCCACCAGGGAGCGGCCGCTGAGACGGCCGGCTGCCGCATGTCCGACGAGCCAGGCGGCGATGACGATCAGGCTCATGGTCGGGAAGTCCCAGGCGTTCAGGAAGGCCAGCCCGCCCACGGCCCACGCCGTCAGCAGGAAGGAGGACGTAGGCCACGCCGGACTTACGGCCGACAGAGGTTCTTCCCCCTTCCGGGAGAGCCAGGCCGCCCGCAGCGTGGCAAAGGCCACCGAGAGCACCATGAGCACGAAGGGCAGCGCCAACACGTGGGGGTGAACGTCGCCCAGGAGGAAGCTGAAGAAGGGGAACTCGGTGATGACTTCCTGGTCGGCGCCCGTGAGGGGGGCGCGGTCGCGGATAACCCGGGAGGCCCGCCACCACCACCAGAATTCAGTGGGATACCAGGTGCCCGTGGGCGCGGCCTTGACCAAGTTCTTGATGTCGAGCCACCGGTAGAAGGCCTCGGAGCCGATGCCGTTGGCGTTGAGCACCTCGAAGAAGCCCTCCAGGTTGCCGGCCACGCCCGTGAGCAGGGCACCCAAGCCGCCGGCCAGGCGAGCGGCCTTCTCCCCGGCCACGGTGCGCGCCACGTTGTAAGCCAGGCTGAAGGCGGCTGTCAGGGTGAGGGCGAAGAGGAGGGCAACGCTCAGGTTGAAGGCCACCGGCGTGGGGGTGCGGCCCATTGTCGTCACCAGGGCCACGAGGAGGTAGCCGAAGTAGTAGTAGCTGATGGCGTACCCGGACATCCACGGGTCCGCCGGGGGCACCGTTCCCCCGCGCACGATGCTGTTGAGGAAGGCGAACTCCATGGGCTTCTCCGTGCCCATGATGGCGCTGTCGTGGGCCCGGACCAAGGTCCAGAGCACAAAGGCGGCCAGGAAAAGGCCCTCCTCCAGCAGGATGAGCCGCCGGCGCGCGCGGAGCCACGCCCACCACGCCCGCCACCCGTCTCCCCAGCGGTCGAGCACGATGAGGCTGCCCAGGGCCACGAGGAGCAGGGCGCCAAAGCCACTGCCGGCGCTCACGCGGGCCATGTCGAAGTAGGCCAACATCCAAACGATGTAGCCGGTGAGCATCCACCCCAGGGGCCGGGCCACGCCCCATCCCCGGTCGGGCAGGCGCCGCAGCCAGGTGAAGGCCAGCGGCGCCGCGGCCCAGCCCAGAGCTGTCATGACCAAGTACCACACGGCTGCGTGGAGCATGGCGTTCCCAAATCAGCGCGAGCGCACCCGGTAGATCTGGGTGCCTTCGTTCTCGTAGACCAGGTCCCAGAGGAGGCCGTCCATCTGGGCGAACTTGGCAATGCCCTCCGGCGTCGCGTAGGCTCGCTCCAACTCGCCCACGACGATGTACTCGGCCTCGTAGTGGCGCAGGATTTGGTAGGCTTCGTCGGGGTTGGGGGTGTTGTAGAGGCGTTGCACGTCCTCGATGCGCCTGGTGACCACCTCGCCCGGCAGGAGCGCCCGCTGTTGGCGCTGGTGCCAATCCCACCCCACGATGGCCGGCAGGCCCGTGAACATGGCGTAGCGGTTGCCCCAGCCGTAGAGGGTGGGGTAGGTGTTGATCTCGGCAATCACAGGTGACCCTTCCACGTTCTCCTGGAGCCACTCGATGGCCTGTTTGTCCCACACGAGGGGCATGGCGCGCTCCCGGTCGTAGTGGACAGCCTTCTCCATGAAGGCCATGCCGTTCAGCGTGGGCCCCACGGAGGTGTCGAAGCGGTCGTAGATCTTGGCCCGGGTGGCCAGCACTGGGTAGAGGAGGGTGGCGCCGAAGAGCAGGGTGAAGCTCCACGTCCAGAGGGCGCGCCGGCCGGCGGGCCATCGGGGCAGGGTGCGCCACACGCGCGAGACCCCCACAGCCGAGGCCAGGGCGAAGAGGACCCACACCTGGAGGTAGAACTTGAAGACTGTGTTCATGCGGCCAATGTCGCCCTTGAGCACGAGGAACTCCACTACCACGGTGAGGGCAACGCCCACGCCCACCATGACCAGCGTCATTTGCCAAAGGGGGTCTGGCCGGCGCCGCCAGACCAGGGCCACCACGAGCGTGAGGAGCCAGAGGCCCAGCGCCGGCACGCCCCGCCCCACGAGGAGGAGCACGCCCCCCACGATGCCGGCCACGCCCAGGGCGTAGAGCCCCACGCCGTACAGAAGGCCCGGCCGGACGAGGGCCCTGTGGAGCCGCACGAGCCTCCCCGGCCGACGCCAGAAGCGCAGGCCGAGCCGCACGAGGCGCACCACCCCGTTGTGCCCCCGCCCGAAGCGGAGGTCCGCCAACAGGGCGGCGGTTAACACGAGAAGGAAGAAGCCGTGGATGACCAGGTAGTCGCCCAAGGGGGTCTGGGAGCCGCGCCACCGCTCCACACTGCCGTAGGCCGAGCCGTACCAGGCGTGGAAGGGGCGGTAGAGGGCGTAAGCGAGGGCCACCAACAGGCCCCAGCGCCAGCCGCTCTCCCAAAGCACCTCGGGGGTGAGCGCTCCCCGCCAGTGCCACTCGCGCAGGACCAAGGCGGCCAGGACGATCAGGGCGTATGTGGGAAAGTCCCACGTGTTGGTGGGCCACAACATGCCCAACACCAGGGCCAGCAGGAGCCCGCGGCCCACGGCGGCGGGGCGGCCGGCACCGTCGGGCCGCAGGATCGCGACGGCCAACACGATGACGGCCAGCGTGAAGGGCAAGGCCATCATGTGGGCGTGGAGGTCGGCGTAGAGGAAGGTGAACCAGGGGAACTCCGTGATCGGCCCGGCCTCGGATGGCGGGTGGCTGATGACGCGGGTGGCGTTCCAGTACCACCACTCGATGCGGAAGTTGAGGGGCGTGCCGGCCAGGAAGCCGGTGAAGAAGCCGTGAATGGCCCGCACCAGGGTGGCCAGGCCGGGAACGGGGCTTTCCACCTCCCAGGAGCTCATTTGGGCGAATCCGTTCAGCAGGAGCCGAAGTTCTCCCAAGTTGCCGATGACGGCCACGAAGAGGGCGCCCAAGAAGGCCACGCCCACCTGACGGGCCCCGATCACCCGGCGGCGGTGACGCTGTGCCACGGCCTGGAGGGCCAAAGTGGCCCCGAAGGCGCCAAGGGCCGTCATGGCGAAGAAGGTGGGCACGGCCAGGTTGTAGGCCACGTAGGGCACTACGCCTGTGAGTTTGATGAGCGTGGCCGCCAGCACGAAGCCAAAGTAGTAATAGTTGATGTAGCCGCCGGCGAACCAAGGATCATACGGGGGGAAGTAAGCTGACTTGATCACCGCGTTGAGGTAGGCGAAGTCCATGGGCTTCTCGCCCCCCAAGATTGGGTGCCAGAGGTCCGGGTTGGCCCAGCGAACGCCCAGGACCAGGGCGAAGAAGGCCCAGAAGAGCCCTTCCTCCAGCCAGATGAGCCCCCGTTGAGCTTGCCAGAAGGACCGCCACGCAGACCGCTGACGCCAAAAGAGCAGGCCGCTGCCTGCTGCCAGAACGAACATGGCCAGCAGGATGGTCCCGCGCGTGAAGGTCAATGTCCGCAGGCTGGCCGCCCACCAGACGATCCAGCTCACCAGCAAGAGGCCCACGGGCTTGGTCAGCGCGTACCCCCGATCGGGCAGGGCGGGGAGGGCCGCGAAGAGGTAGGGCCAGGCCAGCAGGCCGATCACCAGCAGGGCCAACGCCCAGGCCAGCACCGGCACGCGGTTGACGAGCCCGTCCCGGTCGAACATGGCCGACCACGTGCCCTGCTGCCGGTAGAGGTCCCACAGCTCATCGGGGAGCATGAGCGCCGTGGGCGCCTTGGTGGCCTGCTTGGGCCAGAGGCGCACGATCTCGTCCCAGTCCACGTCGCCCAGGATGCGGGCGGCCCGCTCGCGGCTGTAGGCCGGCGTCTTCTTGAAGATCTGCACGCGCGGGTGATCGTAGACGCTGAAGGCCTCCTCGGCGCTCTGGTCTGGAATCTCGATGCCGAAGAGCTGGGGGTAGGAGGTGAACTCGGCGACTTTCTCGAATCCCAGTTCCCCGCTGAAGAGCGCCTCGTAATACTTCACGGTCATGGGGTAGCGCATGGGCAGGCGGGGAATGGAGTCGTAAAGGCGGTTGCTGCTCAGGATAATGTAGTCGGCCTGATCCAGCCAGTCGAGGGCTTGCTGGAGCTTCTCGGGCGTGTCCTCGCTGTACCACTGCATCTCGATGCCCCGGTAGAGGCCGCCGAAGGGGTCCTTGCCGTCGATGCGCAGGGGCAGCGGGTCGTCCCAGTGCTCGTTGGCGATGGTGCTGCCGGGCGGGACGTTTTCGTAGATCCACCGGCTGGCCTGCACGCGGCTGTGGGGGCGCGTGTAGATGCTGGTGAAGGCGAGGGCCCAGAGGGTTGTCCCGGCGAGGACAGCGCCGGCCAGCGCTCCCGCCTTGGCCGGGGTCCACGCCAGCAGGCCGAGGGGAGACGAGTGGGGCTGACGGCGGGCCCGGTCCCAGAGCCAGACGAGGAGCCAGGCGGCCAGAAGGGCCAGCGTGGGGTAGATGGGCAGGAAGTACCGCAGGGATTTGACCCACTGGGTGCCCTGGTGCAGGAAGAGAATGGCCACCCAACTGACGGGGATGAGGTGGGCCCACTCCCGCTGCCTCCGCAGGCGCCAGGCGGCCACAGCCCACCCGACCCAAGCCGTCAACCCCAGGGGAAGGCCCATGCCCCAAAGAACCATGTTTTGCCAGGGGAACCAGAGGGGCGTGCGGGCGGTCCACTGGTGGCCGGGGGGGTAGTCCACGTTACCGCTCACCAGGTCGCGGGCCGCGCTGATGTTTTGGAGCCAGCGCTGGCTGGGCTCCACCAGGCCCTGGAAGGCGTCCGGCTGGGCCAGGCGGAAGGCCAGAAACGCCACGAGAGCCGCGAGCACCAGGCGCACGAAGGTCTGCTCGCCCACGAGCAACAGCCGCTCGGCCGAGCGGTGGGTCTCCCACTCCTGCCAGATGCGGTAGGCCCCCACGAGCGTCACCACCAGCGCGAAGGTGAAGACGGAGATCTTGCTGGCCATGGCCAGCCCGAAGAAGAGGCCGGTCATGGCGAAGTCCCACGCCCGGCCCGAGCGCTGGGCACGGGCCAGCCAGTAGAGGGCGGTGACGATGAAGAAGTTGGCGAAGGTGTCCACCACGAAGAAGTGGGCGTGTTGGATGGCCAAGACCGTGGTGGCCAGGAGAAAGGCGGCCACCAGGGCCACGCGGGTGTCGCGGTAGAGGGTCCGTCCCAACAGGAAGAGGACGAAAACCGAAGCCAGATCGAAGGTGGCGCTCACGGCCCGGCCCACCAGGTGGACTTGGTCGTACCCCGTGCGGTCGAGCGCCTCGGCCACGCCGCGCACGATGGTGGTGGGCAGCGTGCCGTAGACGAAGAAGGTGTAGCCCACGTTGCGGGGGTTGAGGGGCGAGCGCGCCTCGTCCAAGTACTCGCCGAGGCTCGAGGGCCAGCGCAGGGCCGTCTCCACCATCGTCAGGAAGCGCTCGTCGGGGTGGAGGTGTTGGCCTTGGTCCCAGTTGAGGCCGGTGAAGCGGAGCGCGCCGCCGACCAACAGGATAAACCCCAGCCAGAAAGGGATCATGGCCTGGCTGGTCAAGGCGCGGTCGACCCAATCGGCCCACCGTCGGTGGTGGGATGCGCCCACGTCCGCCGACTCCGTCCCAACCTGGGGCAACGGAATGCTCGTCTCTCCCATCTGGCTCAGCAGTGCAGTGGTCAGAAATTCACAGGAGTGCGGCGAGGAGGAACGGCCTCTTCGGGCAGAGCAGCACAACCCTCAACCCCCCTGCAGGCTCTGCCCCGACCGTCTACTCCTCGGCCTGTGGTTCCTCCGGCTCCGTTGTGGCCTTTTCGTCGGCTTCCATGGCTGCCTGAATGTAGTCCGCCCCGATGGGCACCCGGCACGACGGGCAGGGCATGGCCCGCTGGAACCGGCTCACCTTGCCGATTTTGACCGTCTTGCCACAGTGGGGGCAGACGAGACGCACGTGTTTCTTCTTGAGTTTGGACACGTCTATGCGCTTCCGGCGCAAACGGCTCAGCCTGGGCGACATGGGCACCTCCTCTCTGGCGTGCGGGCCCTACTTGGGTCACGCCTGACATGCAGGGCTCAACGTGTGGTATGGTAGCGCAAAGTGCAACGGATGACAAACATGCTTGGACGGGGGAGCTACGAAGGCCCCCGCCACATTGCTGACAGGAGCCCACCAAACAACCGTTTGGTAGGCTTGACATGGAAACCGAAAACTGTTAGAATCGCGCTAACTCTGTGCTCGGCGCCTGTTCGGAGGCGGCGCGGCGGGGGAGGAGCTGTCCGGCATTGACCTCATGCCTCTTACCTCGGACGAGAACGCCGTTCGCAGTGGCATAGCGGCAAAGGAGCACGAACATGGCTGAGTTTACCCTCACCGAAGAACAGCGACTCCTGCGAGAGCTGGCCCGTGACTTCGCCCAGAAGGAGATTGCCCCCCGGGCAGCCGAGTTGGACCGGGAGGGGCGCCATCCTGCCGAGATCGTGGAAAAGGCGTGGGAAGTGGGGCTCATGAACCTGACCGTGCCGGAGGCCTACGGGGGCGGTGGTCTGGGCGTCTTCGAGGAGTGTCTGGTGGCCGAGGAGTTCGCCGCCGCCTGTGCCGGGGTCACCACGACGATTATGGCGAACGCCCTTGCCCTCACGCCCATCGTCCTGGCCGGCACCCATGAGCAGAAGGAAGCTTTTCTCTCCCCCCTCTGCAACGGCCCGAACTTGGCCTCGTTTTGCCTGACCGAGCCCCAGGCCGGCAGTGACGTGGCCGGAATGCGCACCACCTACCGCCGCGAGGGAGACGAGTACGTCATCAACGGGGCGAAGCAGTGGATCACCAACGCCGGCGAGTCTTCCCTTTACGTCGTCTTCGCCACCAAGGACCCCAGCTTGCGCCACAAGGGCATCTCCGCCTTCGTGGTCCCGGCCGACACGCCGGGCCTCTCCTTCGGCAAGAAGGAGGACAAGATGGGACACCGGGCCAGCACCACGCGGTCCGTCATCTTCGAGGAAGTGCGGGTGCCGGCCTTCAACCGCTTGGGCGAAGAGGGAGAGGGGTGGATGATCGCCATGCGCACGTTGGACAAGAGCCGGCCGGGCATTGCGGCCATGGCCGTGGGCATTGCCCGGGCGGCCCTCCAGGCAGCCCTGGAGTACAGCCAACAGCGCGTGCAGTTCGGCCAGCCCATTGCCAACTTCCAGGCTGTCCAGTTCATGCTCGCCGACATGGCCATCGGCGTGGAGACGGCCAGGTACCAGACTTGGCGCGCGGCCTGGCTCGTGGACCAGGGCCGGTACAGCCGCTACGCCAGCAGCATTGCCAAGTGTTACGCCACCGACGTGGCCATGCGGGTCACCACGGACGCCGTGCAGATCTTCGGGGGCTACGGCTACAGCCGCGAATATCCTGTCGAAAAGTACATGCGCGACGCCAAATTGATGCAGATTTACGAGGGAACGAACCAAATTCAGCGCCTGGTCATTGCGCGCGCCCTGCTCAAGGGCGAGGCCGACGGATACTGATACAGGGAGGTGCCGAGAATGAACATCATTATTCCCATGAAGCGCGTGCCGGACACCGCCATCCAAGTGACCGTCAAGGACGGCCGCGTGCTCCTCGACGAGGTGGAGACGTGGGTGATCAACCCCTATGACGAGTATGCCATCGAGGAAGCCCTGCGCCTCATTGAGCGCCAGGGCGAGGGCAAGATCATCATCGTGACCATTGGGCCGGAAGCAGCCCAGGAGACCATCCGCAAGGCGTTGGCCATGGGCGCCCATGAGGCCTACCACCTGCTCGATGACGCCTTCGAGCAACTCGACCCCTTGGGCCGCGCCCGCGTCCTGGCCGCGGCCATCGAGAAGATCGGCGAGTATGACCTCATTTGGCCCGGGTTCAAGGGCGTGGACAACGACGAAGGGCAGACGGGCGTCATGGTGGCCGAGTTCTTGGGCCTGCCCCACGTCTCCACGGCCATCACCGTCGAAGAGGTGGCCGACGGCCACGCCGTGGTCAAGGCGGAGGCCGAGGGCGGGTACCGCCGGGTGCGCGTGCCCCTGCCGGCCGTGGTCACTCAGACCCAGGGGCCCAACGAGCCCCGATACCCCACCCTGCGGGGCATCATGGGGGCGAAGAAGAAGCCGCTCACCGTCTGGAACGCCGACGACGTGGGCGTGGACCGTGACGAGTTGGAGCCCGTTGTCGAAGTGCTCAGCGTGGAACGCCCGCCGGCCCGCAAGGCGGGACGCATCTTGGAAGGCGAGCCGGAGGACGTGGCCAAAGAGCTCGTGCGGCTGCTCCACGAGGAAGCAAAAGTCATCTGACGCGGAGGAGGATCATGGCCGACTTGGCACTTGTCGTGGCCGAACACCAAGCAGGCAGGCCCAAGAAGATCACCTATGAAATGCTCACGGCGGCCCGAAGCGTGGCCGATGAGTTGGACGTCGAGGTGGGCGTCCTCGTGATGGGACACGACCTGGACGCCGACGCCCTGGCCGAAGATGTGGGCGCCCGCGGCGCCGACGTGCTCTTCGTGGCCAATCACCCCGCCTTGGAGGAGTACGCGGCCGAGCCCTACGCCGCGGTGATCCAACAGCTCATCGAGGAGGAGGAGCCCGTGCTGGTCCTCTTCGGCATGACGCCCTTGGGGCGTGACCTGGCGCCCTGTGTGGCCGCCAAGGTCAACGCCGGCCTGGCCAGCGACATCACCGGCTTGGACGTTGAGGACGGCGAGCTCATCATCAAGCGCCCCATCTTCTCGGGGCAGGCCATTGCCACCGTGCGGGTCACCCGTCCGCCTGTGCTAGTCACCGTGCGCCCCAACACGTGGGCCGCGGCCCCGGCGGAGGGGGACGAGCAGGCCGACGTGGAGGAGCTGGACGTTGACGACCTGCCCGAGAATGTCATCGACGTGTTGGCCGTCGAGGCCCAGGAGAGCACCCGCCCTGAGTTGACCGAGGCGTCCATCATCGTCGCGGGCGGCCGGGGGCTTCAGGGGCCCGAGAACTTCCACCTCATCGAGGAGTTGGCCGACCTGCTGGGCGCGGCCGTGGGCACCACGCGGGCGGTGGTGGACGCCGGGTGGCGCCCCTACGAGGAACAGGTGGGCCAGACGGGCAAGACCGTCTCGCCCCAGCTCTACATCGCCATCGGCATCAGCGGCGCCATTCAGCACGTCTCCGGGATGCGCACCAGCCGCTACATTGTGGCCATCAACAAGGACCCGGAGGCGCCTATCTTCAAACTCGCCGACTACGGCATTGTGGGCGATCTCTTCAAGGTGGTGCCCGAGCTCATCAAGGCCATCAAGGAATACCGGGATCAGGAGCTGTAGTCACGGCACTCTCCTGCGGGCTTACAGCCAGCGTGGGCCGGGCACCGTTCCCGGCCCACGTTGTTTGTGCGTCTCTCTCAGCGGCGTGGCACTTTGATCTCTTGTCCCTCCCGGATGAAGTTGGGGTCGGTGATCTCCGGGTTGAGCTCCAAGATGGCTTCCACCGTCGTGTCGTATTGCCGGGCAATGCGAATGAGCGTCTCGCCCGGCTGGACCACATGCACGATGTAGGCGGGCGTGGGCGTGGGCGACGGCGATGGGGGAACCGTCGCCGTGGGAGAGGGCGAGGCTATGGGGGTGGCCGGGGGGGCGGTTGGTGCAGGGGGAGGAGTGCGACTGCAGGCCGAGACGGCGACGAGGACGATGAAAATGGCCGGGAGATAGACGGCAGTTCGCATGTTTCACCTCGACAGGGGGAGTTTGGTGAAGTTGTAGAGACCGGAGTACGGGTTGACTCCGGGCCGGCGGGCGTGAACGTCATGGGTCGGCCGGAGCACCTGAATTCTACACGTTCGACGCGAAAAGACAATGTGTGAGCCCCTCCTGAGGGGTTCGTGTTCAGTCCTCATGTCGAGTCGCGCCGAACGCTTGTCCCAACATCACGTTCCAGACGGCCAAGGCCAGCACCCAAGTGCGCTCCTCGGAGGACAGGGCAGGGGCCACGTCCAGCTGTGGAAGGGATTTGCCCCTGGCGTGTTGAACCGTGTGGACAAGGGTGCGCAACGAATCGCCGTGAATGGACGCGGGACAGCGCACTCGAGCAATGAGGCGCCCCTTCACGGTTACGGCGCAGAGCTGACCGCCGTCGGCCTCCTGAGTGCCGATGGGGCGGCCACGGGCGTCCAGCAGGCGTCCGTCGGGGAGCAGGCGTCCCAGCTCTTGGCCGTTGACCGTTATGGCCACGTTTCCCGGCGAGGTGGCCGAGTACTCGACGGTGTGTTCGGTGGTGTGGGCTCTTCCTTCCCCCACGAAGAGGAGCGATGTGTAGTCGGGAAAGCGCCCGCGCACGGTGAAGGCCACCCACGGGCGCTGCTGGGCCGCCAAGGGGGCCCCAATCCAGCCGGCCAATTGAAACGAGCCGTAGTGCCCTTTTGAAATGTACTCCTGACAGGTCCACAGGTGTGAGAGCGCCTCCCACTGCCAAGGTTGCACCTTGGAGAGCAGAGCGTCGGCATCCTCGTACTTGTTGAGCCGGCGGTTCAGGCGGTGTCGGAGCACGAGGAAGAAAGTAGGGATGGTGGCAAGCGTGAGGAGAAGCCCTATTGCGTTCAAGATGGTGATTTCGGGGGGGAGACTCATGACCTGCCTCCGCGGGATACGGTCAGGTTGTGCCTTGACTTGGGCGAGAACATAATTGGCCTGGACGAGTCTGTCAAGAGGAGAGGGTGTCGTCTTGAGACGAGAAACTGTGCGCGCAAACGCTCTGCGGTCCGCGAAGCCCGCCCACGTGCGGCGTGTGCTGGCCGGCCATGTGCCCCTCTACCGGTCCGAGACCTTGTGGCGCCACGGCGTGCGGCATGCCTTTTTCACCCGTCACGGCGGGGTGAGCGCCCCTCCGTTCGACACGCTCAACCTGAGCCTGAGCGTGGGGGACGAGGAGGCGGCAGTGGCCGAGAACCACCGGCGAGCATACCGCGCGCTGGGCTTGGACCCGCGCCGTGCAGTGCGGGTGCGCATGGTTCACGGCACGCGGGTGGCCGTGGTCGGCGATCACCATGCCGGCCGGGTTCTGCCGGCCACGGACGGCCTGACGACGGCGACGCTCCACCTGACGCTGGCCATGACTTTCGCGGACTGCCAGCCCATCCTGCTCTACGACCCGGCCCGTCACGCGGTGGCCCTGGCCCACGCGGGGTGGCGGGGAGCGCTGGGGGGCATTGCCCTGGCCTTGGTCCGCGCGATGGAGGTGGCTTGGGGCACGCGGCCCGAGCACCTCATCGCCGTGTTGGGGCCGGCCATTGGCGTCTGTTGTTACGAAGTGGGGGAGGATGTGGTACGGGCAGCCGGCCGCTGGCCGGCAGGAATGCGCTGGTTCGTGCCCAACGGTGAGGGGCGTGTCCACCTGAACTTGACGGCCGCCAACGCCGACGTGCTCCGGTGGGCCGGGGTGCGCCACGTGGAGGCGCTCCACCTCTGCACGGCCTGTCACACCGACGAGTTCTTCTCGTACCGGGCTGAGAAGCCGGTGACGGGCCGGCTGGGGGTGTTGGTCGCGTTGGAGCCGGGGCAGTCCGGGCTCACGGCCGGGTGATGTCCACCGTTGCCAGCTCGACCACGTCCGTGCCCTCGGCCGTGAGGAAGCGCTGGCCGCTAGAAGCGTCGTAGATGCCCGCGATGAGCCGGTACGTGCCCGGCGGCGCCTCCTGGGGCACTGTGAGCGCGTGGGGGTCCACGATGTATTCGCCCGGCACCCAAGCCGTGGCCGGCATTTGGCCGGGCACGTGGTCGCTGTTGGCCACGAGCACGTTGTCCGGCCCCAGGAGCTGGACAAAGGTGCGCACGGGCCCTTCAGGCGTGGTTTGTGGTTGCCAGACGAGGGTGATCTCAACAGTCTCCCCGGCGCGCACCTCGCCTGCGGGGCCCGGCCACGTGAGCGTGACCCCTGTGAGAAGGGCGATCTGGCCGAAGCTCACTTCCAACGGCTGGGCCACCGGCGGCGGCTCGAAGAGGTGGGGCCTTGGTTCCACCGTGAAGGTTCCCACCACGGCGTGGTCGGCACCCCGGCGTGTGCGCAGCCGCTCCCCCGCAACGGGGTCGTACAGGCCGGCGATGAGGCGGTAGCGGCCGGGGGGTGCCGTGGCGTCAATGACCAAGGGGTGAGGGTCACGAACGATCTCGCCCTGCTGCCACATCGAGGTGGGAAAGGTGTTCATGACCGGCACAGCCTCACGCGCTCCCTGGATTTCCCCTTCCACCTCATCGATGGCCTGGAGAATGACCAGGTACTCTCCTTGAACATCCCTCAACGCCTGCCAGAAGAGGGTAACCGGCAGCACGTCGCCCGTCCGGACGGTGTCGGTGACGAGACTGGCCCCCAACAGGCGCACCTCATCTCCGAAGCTCAGAGCAACGGGGCGCTGTATGGGCAGCGCTGCTGGCGGCAGAGGCTCGGGCGGGCGGGTCACGGTCAGCTCGCCGAGGGAATAGGAGGGGGCGACCGGGTTGCCTGCCTCGTCCAGCACATCGTATGGCCGGCCCGTGTCGGCCCGGTAGAGGGTGAGGCGCAGCGTGTAGCGCAGCGGGGGCGTGCCCGGCTCCACGGGCACGCCGGCCCGCGTCTCCGGTGCTTCCAAGGGGGCGTCGAATTCGCCCCACACGGTTCCCTGTGGTCCCACGAGCTGCACATTCAGGCGCCGGTTGTCGGTCGGCCCATCCCACGTGAGCACCACCGGCACGACGCCCACGCCCGATGGCACCGGTGAGGCACGGTAGGCCACCCGGCGCAGGGTTCCCCCGCCGGAAAAGGAGACCAACGGCTCGCTCTCGGCGTCCACGTCGGCGCGGGCTGTGAGCCACAGCCTCGTGGTGCCGTACCACTCGTCCCAGACCGGGACGCCCTCCTGCCGCAAGGTGGCTGCCAGGCGCTCCTCGAGCACACGCCCCTTGACTTGGAAGGCGGGGAACCAGAGGCGGCGGAAGCGGGCGTAGAGGGCGCGCACACCAGCCCGGCGGGCCTCTGCGTCCTCGGCCCAGTCGAGGGGCACGGTCACCTCGGCCGGGCGTCGCTTGGGCAGGTAGGCGCGCAGGTAGCCGATTTGCCACGGGTAGACGGCCAGCCACGCATCCTGGGGCCCCTGAACGGCAGCCACGTGGGCCAGGAGGGGGCGGTAGTCGTCCTCGGGGTAGCGGGGAATCGTGTAGAAGCCGGCCAAGCTCAGGGCGTTGGCCACGAGCAGGAGAAGGCTCACCGTGAAGGCTGCCGGAATCCCGCCCCACCGGGAAAGCCGGTGCCACTGCGTCACCCTGGTGAGGGGCAACCGTCGGATGGCCTCCACGCCCCAGGCGACGAGGAGGAGGAAGGGGGGCAATGCGGCGATTAGCTGGCGTTCGATGCGCGGGTCGGTGAAGGGGGCGACCAGGTTCACCAGGAATGTGCCCGCCGCCGGCACGGCGAGCCAGAGGAGGAGCACGCCGGTCTGCCAGCGCGCTCTCCGCCACCCGTGCCAGGTGCCCACGAGGGCCAGGACCACGAAGAGAAGCGCCCACGCGGCCAACGGGGCCTGCTGGGGCATCAGGTGTCCCACGCTGAAGGCAACGGCGTGGCGCAGGGCGAAGACGCCCGCGCTGAGCGGCCGGTCGGCCTCGACGGCCACCTTGCCCACCACGTACTCGTACAGGCGAGGGCCGGCGTAGATGGCCCAAGGGGCGTAGAGGGCGCCCAGGGCTATGGCCCACCGCGCGGCTGCCTTGGGCGCGGGCGCGTGGGGGAAGGTGTCGGTCGCTGAGCGGCGCAGCCACCACCAGGTGAGGGCCAACGCCACCACCACGAAGGCCCCGTAGTATTGGGTCAGCATGGTCGCCGTGGCGAGCACCACGAGCCAAGCCCACTGCCGGCGCCGGCCCGTCTGACACGCTTCCAACAGGGCGTTCACGCCGGCCAAGGCCAGCAGGGTGAGGAGGGCGTACATGCGCACTTCCTGGGAGTAGTAGATGTGCAATGGCGAGGTGGCCAGCAACACCGTGGCCACCACAGCCACGGGCCGCGGGCTCAGCCGGTGAGCCACGGACCACATCAGGCGCACGGCCAGCACGCCCAGGAGCACGCTCAGCAGACGGGCCCGCACGGGGCTCACGCCCACGAGGGCGAACCACGCCTTCAGGAACACGTAGTAGAGGGGGGGGTGGATGTCGAAGGAGGTGAGCGCGATCAGCCTGCCCAGCGGTTCGGTTGAGAAGTAGACGGAGTACCCCTCGTCCCACCAAAGGGGCTGGGCGTCCAAGAAGAGCAGGCGCAACGAGAGCGCGGCCACGACTATAGAGACGAGAACCGGCTTCCTTGACGTGTGCATCTTGGAGGGCCGGGCCATGGGCCAGGAGCAGGACAAAAAACCCTGCTCCTGGCTTCACGTGTGGCCTCAGTTCTCCTGAAAGATCACTTTGGCCACGTTCACGTCACCCGGGTTGCACGAGCCCACGGTGACGATTTTGACCGTGTTGGAGAGACGGGCACCGTCTTCCTGGCGGTAGACTTCGACGTAGAAGACGAGGCCCACGGGCACGTTGTTGACGGTGAAGTCCCAGCCGGCCTCGTTGGTCTCCGGGCGCACGTACTGGCCGGCCACGGTGGTGAGGGGTGGTGCCTCACGGCCCTCCCACCAGCCCCGGATGGTCACGCCCGGCTTGGGGTTCCCGTTGCGGTCCAGCACCACGCCGAAGACCTGGGTGAGGCCGCAGTTGGTGAACGTCTGAACGACTCGGCCCGTGTAGGGCGTGGCGGGCTTGGGCGTGGGCGGTGGCGGCGCCGGCGTGGGCGTGGGAGGGGGTGGCGGCGGCGATGTGGGCCTGGGCCTGGGCCGCGGTGTGTTGGTGGGCACCGGCGTGTCGGTGGGCTCAGGCGTGGGCGACGCCTCCGGCGTGTCGGTGGGCACTGGCGTGGGCGATGCCTCGGGCGTGGCCGTGGGCACGGGCGTGGCCGTGGCCTCTGGGGTGGGCGTGAAGGTGGGCTTGGGTGTCTTCGTTGGCGTGGGCGTGTACCGGGGCGCTTGGGCAA
>JALSKA010000201.1 GCA_026989095.1 Ardenticatenaceae bacterium | reverse complement strand
ATGTGGTGTTGCTGATGAACTGCGTGTCTGTCATGTGAGCCACTCCGCCCAGCCAGGCGTAGATGCCGTCTTTGCTGCTGCCCCGGAAGGTGCTGTCGGTGATGGTGACCTGGGCGTCGCTCAGGTAGAGGTTGGCGTAGCTGGCGCCGGCATACTCGACCGTGACGTAGGCCAGCCGGCTGCCCACGTTGGGCGCGCCGGAGCTGCCCAGGATGCGGATGTTACTCCACCATCCCGGCTGCTTGCTCGTGCCGGTGAAGGTGATGGGCTGTGAGGCCGTCCCAACGGCCCAGAGCGTGCCCTGCACTGTCAGCCCCTTGTTCTGCTCGAAGCGCACCTCCACCCCGGGCTCCACCGTGAGGGCAGCGCCCTGGCTCACCGACTCGTTGCCCACGATCACGTAGGCCATCCCCATGTTCTCCCACGTGTGAGCGCCGGTGAGGGTGCCGCTTCCCAAGGCCACACCGTCGATGCCATTCTGCTCTCCGGTCAAACGGGCCAGCACGGGGTTCACGCTGCCGTCGGCAAAGCGCACCGCGTATGTGGTGTTGCTGATGAACTGCGTGTCCGTCATGTGAGCCACTCCGCCCAGCCAGGCGTAGATGCCGTCTTTGCTGCTGCCCCGGAAGGTGCTGTCGGTGATGGTGACCTGGGCCTCGCTCAGGTAGAGGTTGGCGTAGCTGGCGCCGGCATACTCGACCGTGACGTGGGCTAGCCGGCTGCCCACGTTGGGCGCGCCGGAGCTGCCCAGGATGCGGATGTTACTCCACCATCCCGGCTGCTTGCTCGTGCCGGTAAAGGTGATGGGCTGTGAGGCCGTCCCAACGGCCCAGAGCGTGCCCTGCACCGTCAGCCCCTTGTTCTGCTCGAAGCGCACCTCCACCCCGGGCTCCACCGTCAACACAACACCTGGGTCGACCGATACGTTGGCAATAACCTCATACGGACTGCCGGCCCGCGTCCACGTCGTGTCGGTGATAATGTTGCTATTGACCACAGTACCATTCTGGCTTCTGTTCACATCACTTCGGTAGACGTGCTCCTGGGCTGATGCTTGGGCGCCTAGCGTCACGATCAGGGAAAAGACGATGGGGACAACAGCGGCGAGGGCGAGGACACCGAAGATGGCCCCAAAGCGAGATAGCCGACGTGAAAGAGACACGCGCATGAGATTCCCTCCTGGGTCGGGTCACTTGTACGGAGCTCTTTGGACACTCTGCTCGGCTGCTCTTTGTGCCTGGAGGGAACCATGGCGCGGGGAATCAAGGTGTGGGGAAATGAACGCCAACGTCGGCGCCTTCCCGGCGCGGAAGAAGCCGAAAAACAGCGATAAGTGATTTTACCCTCTTCCCCTCCGAACGTCAATTGAGGTTGGGGGCAGCACATGAAGGAGCTCTCGAGATATGCCTCCCACCGGATGTCATTTTGTCGAAATGTGCTATACTCCCCGCACGGAGACCACACCCACACGACGGTGGCCCATGACTCGCCCGGCTCGGCTGGCCCCTGCGGCTGCGTTGGCCCTTGTCAGCCTCTTGCCCGTTTTCCCATACCTCATTGCCGGCGGCCTGCCCCTCACGGCCGACGGCATGTTGCACCTGCACCGCGCCCTCCTGTGGCGCTGGGCCTGGGATGAGGGCGTCTGGTGGCCCCGCTGGCACACTTTGTTGGCCCGCGGGCTGGGCTATCCCATCTTCACCTTCACGCCCCCCTTCCTCTACGCGGCCGTGGCCGGCCTGCAGGCGTTCCTCTCCCCGGTGGCGGCCCTGAAATTCTTCTTAGCCCTCGCCTCCTGGGCGTATGCGCTGGGCATGTACGCTTGGGCGCGCGAGCACCTTCCTCCAGGGGCCGCCCTCGCGGCCGCCGTGGCCTACACCCTGGCTCCCTACCGCTTCAGAGAGCTCTTCGTCCAGGGCAACTACCAGCAGTTCTGGGCCTGGGCCCTCTTTCCCTGGATCACCCTGGCCTGGGGCCGCCTGGTGCTCGCGGAGGAGCCGGGCCGGCGTGTCCTGGTGGCCGCCGCGTTCTCCTACGGCCTGCTCATCCTGAGCCACCACGTGAGCACCCTGCTCTTCACTCCCTTCCTGGCCCTCTACGTGGCGTGGCTTCTGGTGACGGCTGTCCCCCGCCGGCGCCGTTGGGCAGCGTTCCGCCGCGCCGGGCAGGCCTTTGTCCTCGCCGTGGGGCTGGGAGCCCTCTACTGGGGCCCGGCCCTGGCCGAACGCGCTCTCGTGGCCCTCGACGTGGCCCGGCAGGGCTTCTTCGACCCCACCTTGCACCTCATCTCGGTGCGGGAGATGCTCGCGGCCACGCCCCTCCAGGACACGCGGGCGTACAACCCGAAGCTGCCCTTCAACGTGGGCAGAGCCCACCTGGTGCTCGCCGCCGTTGGGGGGCTTACCCTGGTGAAAGTGCCGGTCGCCCGGTGGCGGCGCGACGTGCGGGCCTTGGCTGTGGTCCTGTGGCTGGCAGCCCTCTTCATGATGGTGCCGGCCTCGGCTCCCCTGTGGGAAGCCCTGCCGCCACTCGCCTACGCCCAGTTTCCCACCCGGTTCTACGGGCCGGCCTTCCTCTTCTCCTCCCTGCTGGTGGGCTTCGGGGTGGTTGGCCTGGCCGATCTCCTGGGCCGGCTTCGGCCCTCGGCTCCCCACCGCCGCGCGCCGGCCGAGGCCATTGCAGCCGGCCTGGCCGTCCTGTTGCTCGCCGGCGCCGCCATGCCCTACTTCTTCCAGTGGCGCTTCGCACCGGCGGAGACCACCCCGGCCGCTGTGGTGCGCTACGAGCGGCGCACGGGCACGTGGGGCACCACGGCAGCGGGCGAGTTCCTGCCCGTCCCGCCCGAGGTGGCGGCCGGCCTGCCGGCCGGCGTGGACGACGCTCTCGAGCGCCGGGCCTTCGTGGAACCGCCGCCGGCGTTGGAGGGCGAGGTCGAGGGGTGGGGAGCCCACTGGATCGCGCTCCGCTACCGCGCCGGCGGCGAGACGTGGGCCACCCTGCCCCAGTTCGCCTTTCCCGGATGGCGTGCCCTGGTGGACGGCCGGCCCGTGCCCGTGGCGCGCGACCCGGCCACCGGGCTCCTGCGCGTGCGCCTGCCGGCCGGCCAACACCGCCTGGAGGTGCGCATGGGCAACACGCCCGTGCGGGCCATCAGCGGCCTGGTGGCCCTGGCGAGCGCGGCGTGGCTCCTCCTGGGGGGGGCGTGGCCGGCGGGACGGCGGAAAGCACGTCGGCCGGCGGGAGCAGCCCGCCATCCATCGGTTCCACGTGTGGGCCCCTGGCAGGCCCTCCCCTGGCTCGCCGTGGGCCTCGTCCTCCTCCTGCGCGTTGCCTGGGGCGACCTGCTCTCGCGCCGGTTCGTGGTCACCTCCCCGCCGGACAGGGCGCTGCCGGCCACTTACTCCGCTTTCATGCCCCTGGGGGCAGAAGCGCCTGTGGCCCTCATCGGCTACGACCTGAGCGCCACCCGCGTGGTCCAGGGGGGCACCCTCGACGTGCGCCTCTACTGGCAGCCGCTGGCGCGGCTGGAGGCCGACTACGCCGCCTTCGTCCAACTGGTGGCCGGCCCCCAAGGGCGCGCCTTCGCCGGCTCGGACACCCTCCCTCCCGGCGACGTGCCCACAAGGGCGTGGGACCCCGCCCTTTACATTATAGATGACCACCGCCTGCGCGTTCCCGAGAGCGCGCCGGCAGTCCGGTACCGCCTTGTCGCAGGGCTCTACGACCCGCTCACCCTGGAGCGCGCCGGGACCGTGGAGCTCCCCACCACGGTGCGGGTGCGCCCTCGACGGCCGGTGCGCCCCGAAGGGCGTGATGTGGGCGTGCTGTTCGGCGACAACGGGGACCTGGAGCTGGTGAGCGCCCGCCTGGAACGGGACGGCGGAGGTCGTGCCCGGCTCACCCTCTTCTGGCGGGCACGAGCGCGCCCCCGCCGGAACTACCAGCTCTTCATCCACCTGGTGGACGCCGACGGCGCCATCATCGCTCAGGCGGACGCGCCGCCTGTGAACGGCCTCTTCCCCTTCTCCCAGTGGGAGCCCGGCGACCTCCTGGCCGACGTCCACGAGCTCCCCCTGCCCCCCAACGCCTCGCCCCAGGCCGTGAAAGTGGGCCTCTACGAGCTGGAGACCCTGCGACGCCTGCCGGCCCGGGACCCAAACGGCCGCAGGCTGGACGAGGACGCCGTGGTCATCCCCTTCGGCTCCCCCAGGTGACCCCCATTTGACAGCTCGTCACTTCAGGAGTATACTTGCCGCGCCGGAAGAGTTAGTTAAATTAATTAATTGGTGGTGCCCATGATCCCGTCCCGGCCTGCTCCAGACCCCATTCCCGAGGAGACCTACCAGCTCGCCGAACGCCTGCTCAACGTCTTCGGGGCCTTAGGCAAACTCGTCCAGTACCGCCTGCCCGAGGGCATGAGCGAACGGCTCAACCTCACCCAAATCCGCATCTTGCACCAGTTAACCTACCACCCAGGCCTCTCCCAAAAGGAGATGGCCGCCTCGTTGGAGGTGACGCCAGCGGCCATCTCCCAGGCCGTGCGCTCCCTGTTGGAGGCCGGCCTGGTGGAGCGCCACCCCGATCCCGACGACACGCGCATCTGGCGCCTGGCCCTCAGCGAGCGCGGCCGGGAGGTGATGACGTGTATGCAAGATGTCCGCCGGAAGGCTGTCGCGCGCCTGCTGAGCGGTTTGACCTTGGAAGAACAGCGCACTGTGGTGGAGGCGCTGGAGCGCGCCCTCCGCCATCATCACGTCCAACAGGAGGACCTTTCATGACACGTGCGACGGACCGACCTGTCGTCATCGTGACGGGCGCCAGCTTCGGCATTGGTGCGGCCACGGCCCGTCTCTTCGCCGACCGGGGCTGGGCCGTGGTGCTGGCCGCCCGGTCGGCCGAGCGGATCGAGGCTCTGGCCCGCGAGATCGAGCAGGCTGGCGGCCGGGCGCTGGCCGTGCCCACGGACGTCACCGACCAGGAGCAAGTGAACCACCTCGTCGAGCACACGCTGGCCACCTTCGGCCGGGTGGACGCCCTGATCAACAACGCCGGCCGGGGCATGTTTGGCACAGTGGCCTCGCTGGACGTGGGCCAACTGGAGGAGCTCTTCCGCCTCAACGTCTTCGCGCCCGTGGCCCTGCTCCAGGCCGTGGTGCCAACCATGCGCCAACAGGGCAACGGCGTCATCGTCAACGTCTCGTCGGTCATGGAGAACATGCCCTTTCCCCTGGCCGGCGGCTACACTGCCTCCAAGGCCGCCCTGGCTCACTTGAGCGACGTGGCCCGGGCCGAGCTGGCCCACACGGGCATCGCCGTGGTGCGCGTGGTGCCGGGCATGACGCGCACGGCCTTCCGCGAGCACATCGTGCCCGCCGGCTCGGCCGACGACATCCGGGTGGAGGCGCTCGAGTGGCTCCGCCGGCGCGATGCCGGCGTGGCGCCGGAGCGCGTCGCCGAGGCCATCTGGGAGGCGGTCCACAGTCGGCCCCGCCGCCTCTACGTCACCCTGGCCGACGCCGTGATGAGCGAGGCCATTCGCCTCATGCCGGGCCCCTTCAACTGGCTGGTGACGCTCCTGCTCAGGCGATACACCCCGCCGGCATCCCGACACAGCACAAACCACCGCGGCCGCGCGAAGGTGTGGGGAGCTGTGGCTGTGGCGGCCTTGGCCGCGACCGGCCATCTCCTCTACCACAGGGGGCTGAGGCCACGCCGGTGGGCCCAAAAGGACGGAGGTGGAGCATGACCGCTGCCATGATCGTGGTGGACGGGTTGACCAAACGCTTCGGCGACTTCACGGCCGTGGACCACGTGAGTTTCGAGGTGCACCCGGGCGAGATCTTCGCCTTTCTGGGGCCCAACGGGGCGGGCAAGACCACCACAATCTCGATGCTGGTCACCCTGCTTCGGCCCACAGAGGGGCGCGCCCTCCTCGCCGGCCACGACGTGGTCCGCGAGCAGGCCGCCGTGCGGCGCGCCATCGGCATCGTCTTCCAGGAGCCCAGCCTGGACGACCGCCTCACGGCCACCGAGAACCTGGAGTTCCACGCCGTGCTCTACCACCTGCCGCCGGCCGAGCGCCGGCGGCGCATCCGCGAGGTGCTCGAGATGGTGAAGCTGAGCGACCGGGCCGACGACTTGGTGGAGCGCTTCTCCGGCGGCATGAAGCGCCGGCTGGAGATCGCCCGGGGCCTGCTCCACACGCCCCGCGTGCTCTTCCTCGACGAGCCCACCATCGGGCTCGACCCCCAGACGCGCCGCCACATGTGGGAGTACATCTTCGGCCTCCGGGAGCGGGAGGGCATCACCATCTTCATGACCACCCACTACATGGAGGAAGCCGAGTTCGCCGACCGCGTGGCCATCATGGACCACGGCCACATTGTGGCCCTGGACACCCCCGAGGCGTTGAAACGCCAAGTGGGCGGCGACGTGATCACCGTGCGCACGGCGAACATGGACCAGGACGCGACGCTGATCGAGCAGCAGTTCGGCGTTCGCGTCCAGCGCTACAAGGACGAGTTGCGCTTCGAGGTGGAAGACGGCGAGACTTTCATCCCGCGCTTCGTGCGCGAGTTCCCGGGCACGCTCCACACCATCAGCCTGCGCCGGCCCACGCTGGACGATGTTTTCCTCAAGCTAACTGGACGCACGATCCGCGACGCCGAGTTGGACCAGAAGGACGTGCAGCGCAACCGGCTTCGCACACGGTTCGGCATGAGGCCCCACAGGTAGGAGAACACCAGTGCTCCATCACACAAAGAACGAACGCGAGGTGGCATCACCATGACGTGGCACACACTTCAAGCCGTGTACATTATTTGGCGTCGAGACATGGTGCGCTGGTGGCGCGACAAGGCCCGCATCATCAGCGCCCTCACCTTTCCGGTGATCTTCCTGGTTGTCTTCGGCAACGGGCTGAGCGGAGCCATGGGCCCCCTCGTGGAGACGGCCGGCACAGGCCCGGCCTCGGTGGGCGGCATGGCCGTGGACTACAAGCAGTTCATCTTCCCCGGCGTGATCGCCATGAACATCTTCTTCGCCTCCATCTTCAGCGGCATTTCGGTCGTCTTCGACCGGGAGTTCGGCATCCTGAAGGAAGTGTTGGTGGCGCCCGTGAGCCGTGGTGCCGTGGCCCTGGGCAAGACTCTGGGCGGTGCCTCGGTGGCCACAGTGCAGGGCACCCTTGTGTTGCTCATCGCCCCGCTGGCCGGCGTGGAACTCACTTTGGGCATGGTGCTCCGCCTCTGGCCCCTCATGTTCATCGGCGCCTTTGCCATGACCTCGATGGGCGTGGCCCTCGGCTCGCGCATGAAGAGCGTGGAGGGGTTCCAGGCCGTCAACCAGTTCATCGCCTTTCCCATGATCTTCCTCAGCGGGGCCTTCTTCCCCATGCGCGGTCTGCCCACGTGGATGGAGATCATCGTCAAAGTGAACCCGGCCAGCTACGCCGTGGACCCGCTGCGCCGCACGGTCCTGGAGGCCCAGGGACTGCCCGCCTTCGTCCTGAACCGCCTGGCCGAGTTTGGCCTGGGCTTGGAGCTCTTCGGCCGGCCCTTGGAGGTCTGGCACGATGTGCTCATCGTGCTGGGGTTCGGCATCGTGATGAACGCTCTGGCCATGTACCTGTTCAGCCGGGGCGAATAAGGGGGCCGCACCGATATCCCGCTCACTGTGATGGGGGAAACACCCATGTCTCGCTGGCAAGCCGACATCACACTTGTGCTCGTGACCCTCATCTGGGGCTCCACGTTTGTGGTGGTGAAGGGAGCGTTGGACGCCGTCGGGCCGCTTACTTTCGTGGCGTGGCGGTTCACGGTGGCCGCGTTGGCGCTGGCCCTGCTCTTTCACCGGCGCGTGCGCGCCCTCTCCCGTGCTGAGCTCCGGGCCGGGGGCATCATCGGCGTCTGGCTGGCCCTGGGGTACATCCTCCAGACCATCGGGCTCCAGTACACCACCACGGGCAAGGCCGGCTTCATCACCGGCCTGAGCGTCGTCCTGGTGCCCGTCATCGCGGCCTTGTGGCTGCGCCAGCCGCCGGGCGCTTGGACGGCCGCGGGCGTGGCTATGGCCACGGCCGGGCTGGGCCTGCTCACCCTGGACGCCTCCCTGCGCCCGGCGCCGGGCGATCTCTGGGTGTTGGGGTGCGCGGTGGCCTTTGCCATGCACATCATCAGCGTCTCGCGGTTTGCCCCCCACCACGACCCGCTGAGCCTGACCGTGGTGCAAATTGCCGTGGTGGCCCTCATCGCCCTGGGGGGCGCCTTTATCTTCGAGACCCCCGAGGTGCGCCTGCCCCGCGCCACGTGGGCGGCCATCCTCTTCACCGCCCTGGCGGCCACGGTGGTGGCCCTGGGCCTGCAGAACAGCGTACAGCCCTTCACCACGCCGACCCACACGGCCCTCATCTTCAGCCTCGAGCCCGTCTTCGCCGCCTTTTTCGGCTGGTGGCTGGCCGGCGAGGTGTTGGGCCTCAAGGAGCTTGTGGGCGGCGCCCTCATCCTTGCCGGCATGGTGGTGGCCGAGCTGGGCGGGCTCCTCGCGGCCGACAGGACGCCCTCCGCCACGGCCTCGTGAGCGGACCTTCGCCCCCCTTGGCTTTCCCCACTGTGGGGCCACAAACCTTGCGCCAGCGCAAAGACGGAAGGGCTCCCCCGGTGCTACAGTAAAAGCAAGATCCGTGTCTGGAGCCTATTCCGATGAAACGACGAACACCGCTGTACGCGGAGCGCCGTCTCTTGCGGCGCCTGGAGCGCGGGTGGGCGGCTGTGGAGCGGGCCCTCGGCCGTCTCACGGGGACGGCGTTCCACCCCATGTACCACTTGGGCACCTTGGCCGTCATCCTGCTCGTGGTCCTGACGGTGACCGGCGTCTACCTGACGATCTTCTACCGCCCGGGGGCCGCCCGGGCATACGAGACGGTGGTGGCCATAAGCGCCTCTCCCCTGGGCAGCGTCGTGCGCAGCGTCCACCGCTACGCGGCCGACATGCTCGTGGTCGTGGCGGTGTTGCACGCCCTGAAGATGCTGGTGGGCGACCGCTTCTGGGGCGCCAGGTGGCTGGCCTGGGTGAGCGGCTGGGTCATCCTCCTGGTTGTCTTCGTCATCGGCGTCATGGGATATTGGCTGGTCTGGGACGACCGCGCCCAGTGGCTCACGGAGTTCAGCGTGAACCTCGTGGGCGGACAGGTGGCCATGGCCTTCTACCAGCCCGGCGCCGTGGACCGCAACTTCGCCTTTTTCGTCATCATTCTCTTCCTGCACGTCTTCCTGGGCATCCTGCTCCTGGGGGGACTGCTGGTCCACGTCATCCGCCTCTCCCGCCCGGCCCTTCTCCCGCCGCGCTGGCTGACCCTCCAGGCCGTGGCTGTGCTGGTGGCCCTGGCCCTGCTCCGGCCCGCGAGCAGCGGGCCGCCGGCCGACTTCGCGCGCCTGGTGGCCCGCGCCGAGGTGGACTGGCTCTACCTGGGCTTTTTGCCCCTGGCTTCCCGGTACGGGGCCAAGGTGGTCCTGGCGGGCACGCTCGTCATCCTGGGCGCTCTCCTGGCCCTGCCCTGGCTGGCCAAGGGGCGCCCCGTGGGCGTGGCCCGCATCACCGAGCACCTCTGCACGGGCTGTGCCCTCTGCGCTCTCAAGTGCCCCTACGAGGCCATCGAGATGGTGCCCCGCAGCGGGGATGCCACCGGCTTCAAGGCCCTGGCCGTGGTGACCGAGTCCCTCTGCACGGGCTGTGGCCTCTGCATTGGCACCTGTACCACCGCCGGCGTGGACTTGGGCCCCCTTTCCCCCACCCGCCTGGTGGATCACCTGAAGGAGGGCCTGGGGAGAGCGCGGGCCGGAGGAGAGGCGCCGGTCGTCCTCTTCACCTGCCAGCGCCAAGCCCTCTTGGGCACCCTGCCCCCAAGCTGGGTGCCCCCGTTGGCCGACGCTGGCGGCGAAGCGGCAGCCTTGCCCGTGGCCCAAGTCGCGTGGGAGCGGGGAGGAGGGGCCGTGCCCGTGACCGCCGTGGTGCTCCCCTGCGCCGGCATGGTCAGCCCGGACTGGTTCCACGCCCTCCTGGACGCCGGCGCGCGGGCCGCCGTGGTGGTGAGCTGCCCTGCCGACGACTGCAACTTTCGCGAGGGGCCGGCCTGGCTGGCCGAGAACGTGCGCCTGCGGCGTCGCCTTCTCGAGCGCCCCGTCTACTGGGCCGCCGTGCCGCCCGGCGACCGCGCCGGCCTCGAAGAGCTCCTCGAGCGTGTGGTCGCCGCTGAGCCGGCGAGCTCGCCGGCTCAGCGGCTCCCGGCCGCGATCTTCGAGCGCGCGCGGCTGCGCCGGCTGGTCCTTCCCCCGCCCAAGGCCATGCTGAGCGGCCTGGCCCTCCTGGCGCTGACCCTGGCCATCAGCATCTGGCCCGAGCGCCCCGCCACCTCGGGCCTCCCGCCGCAGCAGGCCGCCGTGCGCGTGGTCATGGCCCACACGCCCCCGCTGAAGGCGCCGGCCCCCTCCTCGGCCGAGCTCCAGACCAAGCTCCCCGAGGGTGTCTCGGCCGAGCAGGTGCTGGGCGGCGAGCGATATCCGGTGCGCCTCCGCCTGGTCGTGGACGGGGAGACTCGCCTTGAGCGCACCTATCGTCCGGGAGGACTGCGTCGGGAGGGAGCTGTGACCGTCGTCGAGCAGGTGTTTCTCCCGCCGGGCCGGCACCGGTTGGAGTTCTGGATGATGGACGACGGCGAGACATGGGAGCTCATGGTGAACCGGGAGGTCAACGTGACCCCGTATGATGTGGTCGTCCTGGCCTTTGACGAAGAAGCCCGCCGCTTTGTGGTCTACAACCCGGCCGAGAGCACCGCTCCACCACAGGGGCCATAACGGAGAGGAAGGGAAGCGAGGCAAACACCATGAAGGTCGAGCCGACCATGACCGTGGCCGAGCTGCTCGAAGCCGAGCCACGCCTGGCACGCTTCTTCGTGGAACACCACATGCACTGCCTCGGGTGTCACATGGACATCTTCTGTCTCCTGGAGCAAGTGGCCGCCTTCTACAACCGCCCCACCCTGGTACAGGAGCTCCAGGAGTTCGTGGACGCCCTCGACCGGGAAGGAGGAGCCGGGGAACCCTCCCCCCGGCCCTCCTCTCGAGGTGATCTCCCCAGGTAACCGGCGGACAGCTTCCCCGGCGATCCCTTCGGGGCTACAGGCGTCCTGGCGTTCAGCTCCCCGGCGTGTCGGCCACGACACAGAGGGCGCCGTTGAGAGTGAAGTCGTCCGGCGTTGACGTGGTCCCGCTGTGGCTCATGGTGAAGCCCAACGTCGCCGACTCCCCCGGCGGGATTCGGGCGTTCCAGCTCGCGTTCCTGGCCTCGACGCGGGCGCCCTCCTGGGTGAACGAGGCGTTCCACCCGTCCGTGATCCGTTCGCCGTTGTCGAACGTCCACGCCAGCACCCACCCCTCCACCGTCTCTGGCCCCGTGTTCGTCACTGTGACGTCCACCGTGGCGCCGGTGCCCCACTCGTCCCTGATGGTGTACTCCACCCGGCAGGCGCCCCCTGCTCCCGGCGTTGGCGTGGACGTGGGCGCCGGCGTCGGTGTGGCAACAGGCGCCGAGCCGTTGTTCACGAGGGGCAGGTGGACGAGGTGGGGCCCGGCGGACGGCGGCGTGGGCTCAGCGGAGCCGCCCGGTTCGGCGCCCCAAATGAGGGTGCCGGCGTCGTACATGGGGATGGAGGTGGCCTTGAGCAGGGCGTCGCGCGTGGGGCCGAGGCTCTGGTAGGACCAGTCGTCGGTGGGGTCCCAGGCGCCGGCCGAGGCGATGCGGAACTGGACTTCTTTCTTGTAATACTGCTGGCCGCCCGGGAAGATGGGGGTGCCCGTGCAGTCCACCACCACGTAGTAGACGTCGCCGGCGTAGGGGAAGGGGCCCTGGGGCGCGTTGCCACACTGGTTGTAG
>JALSKA010000200.1 GCA_026989095.1 Ardenticatenaceae bacterium | reverse complement strand
TCTCCCGCGTGGACGAGGAAGCCGGGCCGCTCGCCTACCTGGCCGAGATGACGGCCGGCATCCTCCTCCTGCTGGAGGAGACGTTGGCCGGCTTGCGCCAGGACCCCGAGTTCCGGGAGCGCTTGGCCGCGCTGGGCCTTCCCGGCGACCTGGGCGTGCAGGCGTTGGCCGGCCTGAGCGTCGGCCTGGCCCTCACCGGCCGCCTCAACCGCCGGCTGACCACTTTCCTCCTCCTTCAGAGCCGGCGGTACCGACAGCACGTGGCCCAACTGAGCGAAGCCGAGTGTCGCCAGCTCAACGCCTTCGTCCAGGAGGTGCTCCAGGCCCTGCAGGTGGCCGACTCGGGACCCAAATGAGGCTTTTTTGTTTTGTTCAAAATTTTCGTTTCTTTCAAGGAGGTTCGCCATGTGGCAACGCTTCGCACACACCCTGGTGCGCAGTCGCTGGATCGTCATCGTCCTCTGGGCCCTGGCGGCCCTGGCCGCGGTCACGCTGGCACCACGGTTGGCCGATGTCAGCCTGACCAACGAGATCGCCTTCCTGCCCGACGACGTGCCCTCCCAACAGGCCGAGCGGGCGTTGGCGGAGCGCTTTCCAGAAAGCGTGCGCGCCGACGACGGCGTGCTCGTGCTCTACCGCCCCGACGGCCTCCGCGAGAGGGACATCGCCTATGCCCGCGACCTGGTCGCCTGGCTTGACTCCGAGGGGGCGCCCGACGTGGTGGGGGTGGTGGTCTCCCCCTTCGCCGGCCCCCAAGCCCAGGAGACCCTGCAAAGCCCCGATGGCACTGTGCTCCTCATCCCCTTCGAGCTGACCGCACCCCCCATGAGCGACGCAGCCAACCAGGCCGTGGACGCCATTCGCGCCCACGTGCAGGAGACCCGCCCCGATGAGGTGGAGGTGTACGTCACCGGCGAGGCGGCCATCAACCGCGACCTGATGGCCGCCATCATCGAGGGCATCGACCGCACCACCATTGTCACCGTGGTGCTCGTCGTCGTCATCCTGCTCCTCATCTACCGGGCGCCCATCGCGGCCGGTATTCCCCTGGTCTCCATCGGCGTGGCCTTCGTCGTGGCCCGGGGAGTGTTGGGCTGGCTGGCCCAGCTCGGGCTCAAGGTCTCCTCCGACACCGAAGCCTTTCTCGTGGTGCTCATCTTCGGCGTGGGCACCGACTACGCCCTCTTCCTCATTTCCCGCTTCCGGGAGGAGCTGGCCCGCTCGGCGCGGCTCCAGAGTGCCGACGTTGAGGCGCTCTCACGTGTGGGCCCGGTCATCGCCGCCAGCGGCGCCGTTGTCATCCTGGGGGTGTTGGCCATGGCCGTGGCCCGCTTCGAGATCGTCAAGACCCGTGGCCCGGCGATGGCCGTGGGCGTCTTCGTGGCCCTCTTGGCCTCGCTGACCCTGACGCCGGCCCTGCTCTCCATCCTGGGAAACCGCCTCTTCTGGCCCTTCCACCGGCCTGACAGTGACCGGGGCACGCCCCGTTCCCGCCTGTGGGCCAAAGTCGCCGACGCCGTGGCCGCGCGCCCTCTGGTGGCTGCCCTGGTCACGTCGGCGCTCCTGGTGGCGCCCTACGTTGCCCTGCCCAACATGGACCGCAAGTTCGATATCCTCAGCGAGCTGCCGGCCGAGCGCGAGGCCCGGCGGGGCTTCGAGATCGTGATGGAGCGCTTCGGCGCCGGCGAAGTGATGCCCACCTTCGTGCTCGTGGAGGCGCCCGTGGCGTGGACATCGCCCGAGGGCCTGCAGCGCCTGGCCGAGCTGCACCACACCCTGGCCCGTTCGCAGGGCGTCTCCCGCGTGCGCAGCCTGGTGGACCCCCTGGGCAACGGCGAGTTCCCCCTGGCGTTGGAGGCCCAACTGCGCGCCGTTGCCTCGGCCATCGAGGCCCAAGCGCCGGCGGAACGCCCGGCCTCGCCCGAGGAGGCCGACCGGGCGCTCCGGGAAGCCCTCCGCCGGCTCGACGACCTGCGCCGGTACGTGGAGGCCGTGGCCCAAGCCCATCCCGACGTTGCCGAATCGTCCGCCTACGGGGAGCTGGAAGCCCAACTGGCGGCTGTGGCCGACGACGTGGAAGCGTGGCGCGCTCAACTGCGCGTGGCCAACCAAGTGCGGGTCATCGAGGCTCAAATGGGCCGAGTGCCCGCTGAGCTCTCGCCCGAGATGCTCACTTTGATGGGCGGCGACCAGGTGCGCCGCCGGCTGGGGGGATTGCGAACCTACTTGAGCGCCCTGGGTGAGACCCACCCCGGCCTGCGCGACTCGGGCGCCCTCGCCAGAGCCCTGGAGGCGCTCGACACCCTGGAGGAGGTGGTGACCCAGGCCGAGGCCGGGCTCCAGCTCAGCACCCAGATGAGCCTGCTGGCCCGAGGCTTCGAGGCCCCTTCGACGCCGCCGACCACGCCCGAGGAGTTCGCCCAGGCGGCCGCCGAGCTCCAGGCCCTCGCGGCCTACCTGGAGGAGGTGGGGCGCGCCTACCCCGAGGTGCAACGCGAGCCGGCCTACGGGGAACTCCTCCAGCTCCTCGGACAGATGGCCTCCACGCTGGACGCCATGCGGACAGGAGCCGTGGCGCCGGGCCCCGACGTGGCCCAGCAGATGGCCCGGGCACGAGCACAGGTGGCCCAGGACTTCCGGGCCCTGGCCGCCTTCTTCTCCGACCAGGACGCCCCCTTCCTGAGCGACCTCTGGCTCTCGCGGCCCGAGGCCCGTGCCGGCCTCGACGCCTGGCAACAGGCCCTGCAGGAGCTCCGCACGGCCCTGGCCGAGCTCCGGCAAGAGGCGGCCTCTGACGACCTCCTCTTCGTGCCCCCGGCCGAGATGATCGCCGGCTTTGGCGAGGCTGGCGGGGCGGAGGCGCTGAGCGCCCGGCAGCGCGCCCTGGCCCAGGCGTTCCGCAACCTGGCCGAGGCCGTGCCGGAGGGGGCGTACTTCTGGCCCGGCGACCTCCTGGGCGACGAGGCCACGTGGTCCCAACTGCGTTCTGCCTTCGTGGGGCGTGATGGCCAAACTGTGCTCCTCCAGGTCCTGCTGAGCGTGGACCCCTACAGCACCGAGGCACGCCTGCTGGCGAACCGCCTGGAGCAGGAGGCTGGACGCCACGCCGAAGGGCTCGGCGGGCGCGTTCTCCTCGGCGGGGCCACAGCCCAGAGCCGGGACGTGTGGACGCTCATGGACCAGGACCTGTGGCGCGTGGCGCCGGCCGTGGTGCTCAGCGTGTGGGCTGTGCTCGTGCTTCTCTTGGGCAGCCTCGTGGCGCCCGTCTACCTCGTGGCCACCGTGGTGCTCTCCTACGGCACCACAATGGGCTTGGTGACGTGGCTCTTCCAGGACGTGCTCGCCCAGGGGGGCGTCAACCACACCATTCCCCTGGTCATCCTGGTGCTCCTCGTGGCCCTCGGGGCCGACTACAACATCTTCCTCGTCTCCCGCGTCTGGGAGGAGGCCGAGCGGCTCCACGACTTACGCGAGGGCGTGCGCGTGGCCTCGGCCTACACGGGCCGGGTCATCACCTCGGCCGGCATCATCCTGGCCGGCACCTTTGCCGCCCTCATGGTGAGCCCCATGCAGAGCCTCTTCCAGATCGGCGCAACCGTGGCGCTGGGCGTGCTGATTGACACCTTCATCGTGCGGGGCGTTTTGGTGCCGGCCCTGGTCGCGCTGGTGGGGCGGCTCAACTGGTGGCCGGCGCCCAGGCCCCTGGGCCACGGCGGCATCTTCCGCCTCCTCTTCGCCCGCTTCCTGTGATTGGCCGCGACGCCGGACGTCTCCTCCCATCCCCGTGCGGCACGCCAGCACTCGCGTGCCGCACGGGGTTCCCGAAAGTTCTGCGCGCTCTCCTCCCCTTGTGCCCTCAAGGGGTTGCCCTCGCGGGGAAATTCGCCTACAATTGTTCATGTCCAGAGGCCGGCCGAGTTGGAAGGAGGGAGAGCGTGGAGACCCGGGAACCCCTCAGCCTGTTGGCCCAGGCGTTGGGAGTGCCCTGGTGGGCCTTTGCGTTAGTCAGTCAAGCCCTGGTCATCGCGGCCGTGATGGGATTCTTGGTGGCCGCCCACCGCTGGCGCACGTCGCCGTCGCCCCGTTTCTTGGCCTCGTGGCGCCCCGCGTCGGAGCGGCTGATCACTGTGGGATTGCCCCTGGCCGCCGGCCTCTTTGTGGCCGCCTGCGGGCTCTACTGCTACGCCTGGTGGCCCAAGCCGCCGGCACCTCGCCTGCTGGAGCCGGACGGGGCCATCTTCTGCTGGCTCTACTGCGGCGTCTTCCTGAGCTGGCCGTGGGCGGCCCTCACGGTGCTCAACGGCCTGCTCATGGGGGCGGCCGGGCTCATGATGGGGAGCCCGCGGACACGGCGGGCCGGCGCGTGGTTGGGCGTGGTGGCCGGGGGGATCGCCTTCCCGGTGGGCCTGCTGGCCCTCTACGCAGGGTGGCTCGCCCTCGGGCGCCGGCCGGCGGGCGTGGCAGTGCAGGGCGCCTGACCGGCACACGCAGGTTCACAGGAGCTTTCGCGGATGGGACGTTCGACCAAGACGTGGTGGCCCGCCCTCCTCCTGGGCGCGCTCTTCGCTGTGGGCTACGTCTGGCTCACGTACACCTTTTTCACAAGCCGCTGGCTCGGCGGCAACGACCTCTTCGTGGTCTGGCGGGCCATCCGCGCCTGGGTGGTGGAAGGGCAAGACCCCTACGGCGCGGCAGTGACGCGCGCCATTCAGCTCGAAATGTTGGGCCGGCCGGCCGCGCCCGGCGAGCACCAGTTCGGCTTCGCCTATCCCCTGGGCATCGCCCTTTTCATCGTGCCCTTGCTTCCCTTCCCCTTTCCCCTGGCACGGGCCATCTGGATGGTGCTGCTCCAGGGGCTCATGGTGCTCTTCGTGGTGACCACAGTGTGGCCGCGGCGCCCCCGCCCCGTGGAGCTCAGCGCCCTGGTGATCGCCGCGCTCTTCTTCTATCCCACGGCGCGGGCCATCATCTTGGGGCAGCCTGCCGTGGTGGTGGCCGCGGCCGTGGCCGTGACCCTGTGGGCCCTGCGCGCCGGACGGGGCGGCACGGCCGGCGCGGCCTTGGCCCTCACCACGCTCAAGCCCCAGATGATCTTCCTCTTCGTGCCGGCGGCGCTCCTGTGGGCGTGGCGTGCCGGGCGCCGGGCTGTGTGGTGGGGCTTCGGCGTGAGTTTTCTGTTGCTGAACGCCGTTCCGGCCCTGTGGTTTCCGGCGTGGCCCCTCAGCTTCCTGGCCGCCGTGCGGGATTACGCCGGCTACACCCGGCTGGTGCAGGATGCTCCCCTGATGATCGTGGGCGCCGGCCTGGGCCCACAGGGAGCCTCGGCCCTGCTGGCCGGCGGGCTCCTGGTGGCCATCGGCTGGCTGGCCTACCTCTTCCTCACCACCCTCCCCGACGACGCGGAGGCTGTCGAGCACTTCCTCCTGTGGGCGCTCGTGTTGACCATGTGGACGGCCTGGCGCACGGCCACGACCAACCAGATCGTGGCGCTCTTGCCCCTCTTGGCCTGGCGGAGGGCCGGGCTGAGCGCGCGGGCCTTTTGGGGGGCGATGCTCGCTTTCCTCGCCGTGCCCTGGTGGGTCTTCTTGGCCACGGTCGTGGGCGACTCGGAACAGCCGGCCGCCTACGTGCCGGTGCCCGTCCTCGCCCTGGCGGTGCTCCTCCTTTTCCGCTTCCGCCGACGGGAGCACGGGGGCACGTCCCGAGTGGAACCGGCCCCACAGATGACCGCCCGAGCAGAAGAGTGAGTCCCGTGGAGATGCGACCCCGTCCTTGGCCCATGACCTTCGCCCACGGCCGCCGGCGCCTCTGGGCCGGCGTCGGCCTGGTGGTGTGGGCGGCCCTAGTGTTGGCCGCCTTCTACGTGGTCCAGCGCCCCTTGAGCGGCCAGGTGGTGCGCGGCATGGCCATGAGCGCCTGGAACGTGATCGTGGCCGCCACAATTGTGGGGGGCTCGGCCAGCCTGGGGGCGTGGGCGTTGGAGCGCTTGGGCGTGCCGGCCTCGCCCGGCCTGGAACACCTCTGCCTGAGCGCCGGCACGGGGCTTGGCCTGGTGGGCTTGGGGGGGCTGGCCCTGGCCCTCCTGGGGTTCACCGGGGGGAGCGTCTTCATCGTGGGCCAGGTGCTCTTCCTGATTCTGGCCGCACACCTGGGGTGGTCTCGCCGGCACGAATATCGCCTTCTGTGGGCGCGCGCGCGCGGGGCTGCGGCCTCTCGTCCCCTGTGGGCCCTGGCCCTGGCCACGCCGACACTCCTCGCGCTCCTCATGGCCCTTACCCCGCCGGCCGACGGCTTCGACGCCCTCCTCTACCACTTGACGTGGCCCGAGTGGGTGTTGCGCACGGGGGGCATTCGGCCCTACAACCTCTCCCCCTTCTGGTTTCCCCACCTGGTTGAGGGCGTCTACCTGTGGGCAATGGGCATGGGGGGCGAGCGGGCGCCCCAGCTCCTCCACGTGGCGTGGGGCGTGTTGGCCGGTGGGCTCCTCTTCACGTGGGGGCGGGGCGTCTGGGGCGCGCGCACGGGGCGGATGGCCCTGCTCGTGCTCGTCTCCATGCCTTCCCTGCCCCTGTTGGCCTCCTGGGCCTACACGGACTTGGCCCTGGCCTTTTACACCCTGGGCACGCTCTTCGCCCTGTGGCGGTGGCACGCCGCAGGCCACGTCCGCGGGTGGCTGGCGCTGAGCGGCGCGATGGCCGGCATGGCCATGGGGGTCAAGTACACGAGCTTCGTGGTGCCGGTGACGGCCGGCCTTCTGATAGTGTGGTGGCTGCGGGCCGACCTCCGCCGGCTCCTCGGGGCCGGACTCCTCTTCGCCGGCGTGGCCCTGGCCGTGGCCCTCCCCTGGTACGCGCGCAACTGGGCTTTCATGGGCAACCCCTTCTACCCCTTCGTCTTCGGGGGGCGCTACTGGGACGAGTTTCGCGCCGCCTGGTACGCCAACGCGGGCACGGGCATTGGCGGAAATGTGGTGGAACTCCTCCTGCTGCCCTTGAACGTGACATTGGGCCACAGGGACGTGACCTACTTCGACGGCCGCATAGGGCCCCTCTACCTGCTGGCCGCCCCCCTGACCCTGTGGGCCTTCTGGCAGGAGTGGCGATCTCACCCGACACGCCGGCCGGCGCTGCTCGCGCTGGGGCTCTTTTTCACCGTGAGTGCCGGGTTCTGGGCCCTGGGCGTGGTGCGCACCGTGGACTTGTGGCAGGGGCGCCTCCTCATGCCGGCCCTCTTTCCCTTCGCCCTCCTGACGGCGCGCGGGCTCCTGGCGGCCGGCGACGTGGACACGCCCCGCCTCCGGGTGAGCTTCATCCTGCGCGCCGTGGTGGCCGGGGTCGTCCTGCTGAGCGTGTGGGACTTCGGCCTCTTCGTGGTAGCCCGCAACCCGCTGGCCGTCGTCGTGGGCGTGGAGACGCCGGCGGCCTACCGCCAGCGGGTGCTGCCGGAGTACACGGCGGCCATGGAGCTCTTGGCCCGCCTGCCGGCGGACGCGCGCGTCTACTTCCTCTTCGAGCCGCGCAGCTACGGCGCGCCGCGCGAGGTGCAGGCCGACCCGCTCCTCGACAACTTCGCCCACGGCATCTACGTGGAGGGCAACGCCGACTCCCTGGCGCGCGCGTGGCGCCGCCAGGGGTACACGCACCTGCTCCTCTACCGCTGGGGGGCCGACTTCCTCGCCGAGAGGCGGCCCGACCGCATGTCCCCCGAGCTGGTGGAGGCGCTGAGGCGGCTGACCGACGAGATTCTCGTGCCTGTGGCCGTGACGCCGGCCGGCCACTACGAGCTGTACCGCCTGCCGGAGGAGGGGCCGTGAGCGGGCTGCGCGCCGGCTGGCGCTCCATGGGCTTCGTGTACGGCGTGGCCATCGTGGCCGTGGCCTTCGTGCTGGTGAGCCTGGTGCCCGTGCCCCCCCACGACTTCTGGTGGTACGTGCGGCTGGGGCAGGAGATCGTGGCCGGGGGAGCTATTCCGGCCGTGGACACGTTCAGTTGGACGCGGCGGGGCGCGCCCATCGTCTATCACTCGTGGCTGGGGGCCGTCCTCCTGTACGCCCTCCACCGGTGGGGCGGCCTTCCCGCCGTCGTGGCAGCCAACGCCCTGAGCGTGGCCCTCTTCTTCGGGATCGCCTATTGGGCGGCCTGGCGGGCGGCCGGCACACACCGCGTGGCCGCGCCGGCCACGGCC
Organism: Ardenticatenaceae bacterium; assembly: GCA_026989095.1. GTDB lineage: Bacteria > Chloroflexota > Anaerolineae > Ardenticatenales > Ardenticatenaceae > WFWG01. The sequence goes on along the minus strand of JALSKA010000200.1, from coordinate 3,742 downwards.
GTCGGCCTGCTGATGAGCTCCAACAACTGGGCCGTGCGCCCCCAGACCTTTGCCCTGCCCCTCTTCGCCCTGGTGCTGGCCGCCTGTTGGCCGCTTGCCCGGGGGAGGGCGGGAGCACGCCGGCTGCGGTGGTGGCTGCCGCCGCTCGCGGCCCTCTGGGTCAACCTCCACGGCTCCTTCGTCTTGGCCCTGGCGGTGGTTGGCGCCGTGTGGGCCGGCGAGCTGGGCCGGGCGGCGGCCGACGTGTGGCGGGCACGGCGCGAGGGGGCATCCCGCGCGGGGGTGTGGGACACCTTCGCCCGGGGGGCTGTGGCCGAGCTCACCCTGCTGACGGGCCTCATCTTGTTGGCTACCCTGGCGAACCCGCGCGGTGTTGGCGCGTGGGCCTACGTGGTGCGCCTGCTCACGGACCCGCCCAGCCAGGCGTTCATCGTGGAGTGGCAACCACCCCGCCCCACGACGCCCCAAGGGGGGCTCTTCTTCGCCTCTTTGGTGGGGCTCTTCTTCGCCCTGGCCTGGGCGCGGAGGCGCCCCCGGCCGGCGGAGCTTGTGGTCCTGGCCCTCTTCGCCGGCATGGGGCTGACCTCCACGCGCTACGTGATCTGGTACGCGGCCGTGTGGCCCCTCGTCGTGGCCGGCCTGTGGCCCACGCCGTCGGCCCGGCAACAGCGCACGGCCTTCCGGCCCCTTCCCCACGCGGTCACGCTGGCCTCGCTGTTCCTCCTTCCCCTGGCCGTCAACCCGTGGACCAAGGCACGCCTGCCCCTGCCGGCCAAGGTGGCCGACCTGGTGACGCCGGACACGCCCGTGGCCGCGGCCGAATGGCTGCGGCGCCACCCTGAAGGCGGCCCCCTTTTCAACGAGATGGGCTACGGCAGCTATCTCATCTGGGCCGTGCCCGAGGTGCCCGTCTTCGTGGACACGCGCGTGGAGCTCTACCCCCTGGAGCTGTGGGAGGAGTACGCGGCCATCAGCGGGGCCCGATACGACTACGAGGCGTTGCTGGCCCGGCGGGGCGTGGGGCGCGTGATGGCCGACGCCGTGCGCCAGGCGCCGCTGGTGGCCGCCCTGCGGGCCAACCCACGCTGGGAGGTGCGCTATGACGACGGCCGTACCATTGTTGCCGAGGTGAAACCGTGACCGCGGGGCGTGTGCGAGTTGACCGCGTCGTGGTGGTCACCTTCCTGCTGGCCGCGGCCGTGCGCCTGGCGAGCAGTTGGCCGGTGCGCATTCCGGGGTACTTCGACGCCTTCTACTACTACAACGTGGCCCAGGACGTGGTGGCCGGCCGGGGCATGACCGACTTCGTGATCTGGAACTACTTGGACGGCCCCTTCGAGCTCCCACGACCCAGCCACCTCTACTGGATGCCCCTGACGACTTGGGTGGCGGCGGCGGCCACGTGGGCGTTGGACGGGCTTCTTCCCCCCTGGCGGGCCGTGCAGCTCGCCTTCGCCCTGCTCAGCGCCCTGTTGCCGGCCCTGGCCGCGTGGCTGGCGCTGGCGTGGTGGGGCCGGCGCGACTTCGCCCTGGCCGGCGGGCTGTTGGCCACCTTCACGGGCTATTACTTCGTCTACTGGGGCGTGTCGGATACCTTCACCCCCTTCGCCCTGACCGTGGCCCTGGCCCTGCTGGCCGGCTGGCGTGGCCTTGAGGGCGGCCACGTGGGCTGGTGGGCGCTCGCCGGTGCGGGCGTGGGGTTGAGCCACCTGACGCGCGCCGACGGCCCTCTGGTGGGCGTGGCCCTGCTCGCCATGCTCTGGGCGCGGCGGGCGCGCGTCGCCCCGGGGCCGGCGCTGGTGGCCTTGGGCCTGGGCTACACGGCCGTGATGGCCCCCTGGTGGTGGCGCAACGTGCGCGTGGCCGGCACCCCGTTCCCCGGCGGCGGCACGAAGACCATCTGGCTGCGGGGGTACGACGAGCTCTTCAGCTTCGGGCTGGAACTGGGGCCCGGTCGGTACCTGGCCTGGGGCCTTTGGCCTATTGTGCGCTCCAAGCTCTCCGGGGTAGTATGGAATGGCGTTATTTTGGCCGGCGGGCTCCAGTTCTTCCTGGTGCCGCCCGTGGTGGCCGGTGCCCGCAGGCGGTGGGGGGAGACGCGCGTGCGCCTGATCGTGACCTACACCGCCGTGCTCCTGGGCGTGATGGCGTTGGTCTTCACCTTCCCCTCGCGCCGGGGCTCCACGCTCCACTCGGCGGCCGCGCTGCTGCCCTGGCTGAGCGCCCTGGTGCCGGGGGGCATCGCCGCCGGCGTGGCGTGGGTAGCCCGCCGTCGGCCCTCGTGGCACCCCGAACAGGCCACCAAGGTCTTCCTGTGGGGGTTCGTGGGCATGGCTGTGTTCGTCAGCCTGTGGCAGTACGCCTTGGGCGTCTGGTTCGCCAGCGGCCCCTCGGCCGTGCTGCCCCCCTGGAACCGTCGCTTCGAGCACTACGCGGCCGTGGACCGCTGGCTGGAGGCCGCCGGCGCGCCGGCCGATCAGCCCGTGGTAGTTGTGGACCCGCCCTCCTTCTACGGGACGACCGGCCGGTGGGCCGTGGTTGCCCCGACCGACGGGCTCGCCTCCCTGGAGGCCGTGGCCGACCTGTTCGGCGCCCGCTTCTTGGTGCTCGAATCTGACCACGCGGCCCCCTACGACGAGGCGTATCGTTCGGGCCAACTGCCCGGCTGGCAAACCTGCGTGCGCTTCGAGGATGCCTTGGGCAAGGCAGTCTGGCTCCTCGAGCGGGTTGAGGCAGAGCAATCGGAGAGGTCACCATGCGCCGTGAGCGACCCCAACTGATTTCCGGCCAACGGGCTGTCATCGTGCCGAAGGGCCTGCACACCCTCCCCTCGGCGCGCCAACTGCGCTGTGGCCTGGCCGCCCTCCTGCTGGCCCTCGCCACGGCCGGCCTCTACCTTACCGCGGCCTACCGGCTGGCCGGCGAGCTGGGCCTGCCCCTGGACGATGCTTGGATTCACCAGACCTACGCCCGCAACTTGGCCGAGCTGAACCAGTGGGTCTACACGCCGGGCACCTTCAGCGCCGGCAGCACGGCCCCCCTCTGGACCATCCTGCTCAGCGTGGCCTACGCTGTGCCCGGCTCGCCCCTGGGCTGGACCTACGCCCTGGGCCTCTTTTTCCTGGTGGCCACGGCCTGGATGGGGTATCGGTTGAGCTTCCTCCTCTTCGGGGACGAACAGGTGGCCTGGGCCACGGTCTTCGCGCTTCTGCTGGAGTGGCACTTGGCCTGGAGCGGGGTGAGCGGCATGGAAATCCCCCTCTACACGTTTCTCGTCCTCTGGTTTCTGGTGGCCTACGCGGAGCACGTCCGCGACGATCCCCGGCCCGTCTACTGGGGGCTTCTCGGCGGGCTCCTGATGCTCACGAGGCCGGAGAGCCTGCTCCTGACGGGCCTGGTGGCCGCCCACTTCCTGGCCGTGCGGCGCCGCGAAGCCCTCAAGCCGCTGGCACTCTTCGCCGGCGCGTGGGCGCTGGTGGTGGCGCCCTACCTGGCCTTCAACTGGACCCTCTCCGGCGCGCTCTTCCCCAACACCTTCTACGCCAAACAGATGGAGTACGCCGAGGTGGCCCGCCAGTTGCCCCTGTGGCGCCGCTTTCTCGACCAGGCGTGGCAGCCTTTCGTGGGCGCCCAAGTGCTCCTCCTGCCGGGGCTGGCCTGGCTCCTGTGGCGGGCTGTGCGGCGGGCCTGGCCGGCCCTCCTTCGGCCGGAGGGCGCTGTGGCCCTGCCCCTCTTTTGGGCC
>JALSKA010000199.1 GCA_026989095.1 Ardenticatenaceae bacterium | reverse complement strand
CTTCATCGAGACTCAGTCCCAGACGGACTACCAGAAGAACATCCAAACCTGTCTGGACGAGGGCTTCGACGTGCTGGTGACGGTGGGCTTTCTGATCGCCGACGCCACGCTGGAGGCGGCCCAGAACAACCCGGACGTTTATTTCATCGGCGTGGACCAGTTCTTCGAGAACCCGCCCGAGAACCTGGTGGGCATCCAGTACCGGGAGGACCAGGGCGGCTTCCTGGCCGGCGCCCTGGCCGCCATGATGAGTGAGTCGGGCGTGGTGGCCGGCATCTACGGCATCGACATTCCGCCCGTGGTCAAGTTCCGCAACGGCTTCGAGCAGGGCGCCCGGTACATTGACCCCGACATCAACGTGCTGGGCGTTTACATTCCCTCGTTCACGGACCCGGCGGCGGGGGCTTCGGCGGCGGAGCAGTTTGTGGGCGAGGGGGCGGACGTGATCTTCGGGGCCGGAGGGCCGACGGGCTCGGGCGGCATCAAGCGGGCGGCCGAGCTGGGCGCCTGGGTGATCGGCGTGGACCAGGACGAGTACTACACCACCTTCGGCGGCGGCACCACGCCGGGGGCCGACCGGCTCATCAGCAGCGCGGTCAAGCGCGTGGACCTGGGCGTCTACGACCAGATCAAGGGGCTGGTGCAGCCCGAGAGCGGCCTGTGGGCCGGCGGCGGGCTCTACATCCTGGACGCGGCCAACGGCGGCATCACCTACGCCCCCTTCCACGATGCCGAACAGGAGATCCCCCGGTGGGCCCAGCTCTACTTGGAGCGCGTGCGCCAGGGGCTGGCCGATGGCAGCATCGACACGGGCGTGGACCCCGTCTCCGGTGAGTTGCTGCGCCCCATCGAGATGGCCGGCTTGCCCAAGCCCCAGGCACCCGAAGGCTTCAAAGTCTGCCTGATCACCGACGTGGGCCGGATCAACGACGGCACCTTCAACCAGTTCGCCTACGAGGGCATGATCAAGGCGGCCGAGGACTTGGGCTTCGAGACCGACTTCATCGAGACTCAGTCCCAGACGGACTACCAGAAGAACATCCAGACCTGTCTGGACGAGGGCTTCGACGTGCTGGTGACGGTGGGCTTTCTGATCGCCGACGCCACGCTGGAGGCGGCCCAGAACAACCCGGACGTTTATTTCATCGGCGTGGACCAATTCTTCGAGAACCCGCCCGAGAACCTGGTGGGCATCCAGTACCGGGAGGACCAGGGCGGCTTCCTGGCCGGCGCCCTGGCCGGGATGATGACCGAGTCGGGCGTGGTGGCCGGCATCTACGGCATCGACATTCCGCCCGTGGTCAAGTTCCGCAACGGCTTTGAGATCGGCGCCCGCTACGTGAACCCCGACGTGACGGCTCTGGGCGTCTACATTCCCTCGTTCACGGACCCGGCGGCGGGGGCTTCGGCGGCGGAGCAGTTTGTGGGCGAGGGGGCGGACGTGATCTTCGGGGCCGGAGGGCCGACGGGCTCGGGCGGCATCAAGCGGGCGGCCGAGCTGGGCGCCTGGGTGATCGGCGTGGACCAGGACGAGTACTACACCACCTTCGGTGGCGGCACCACGCCGGGCGCCGACCGGCTCATCAGCAGCGCGGTCAAGCGCGTGGACCTGGGCGTCTACGACCAGATTCTGGGCGTCATCGACGGCTCCTTCGCCGGCGGCGGGCTCTACATCCTGGACGCGGCCAACGGCGGCATCACCTACGCCCCCTTCCACGACGCCGAGGACGATGTGCCGGACGCGGTCAAGGCGCGGCTGGAGGAGATCCGCCTCATGTTGGCCTCGGGGGAGCTCCAGACGGGCGTGGACCCCGTGACCGGCGACATCATCGAGGACCAGGTGCCCGAGCCGGTGCCCTTTGGTGAAGAATAGGCCGAGCACGACGCCGGGGGATCGATGGGTCCGGTCCCCCGGCGTGCTTTTTTGTCGGTGCTGGCCCGGTGTTCCGCGGAGGGGAGAGATGGAGCACATGGCAGAGCAGCAGGCCAACGCGGTGGAGGGAACGCCGTGAGCGCGCACGTCCCCCCGGCGCTGGAAGTCCGCGGCATCACCAAGCGCTTCCCCGGCGTGTTGGCCAACGATCACGTGAGCTTCACCCTGCGACAGGGGGAAATTCATGCCCTGTTGGGCGAGAACGGGGCCGGCAAGACTACACTGATGAACATCATCTACGGCCTCTACCGCCCGGACGAGGGCGACATCTACGTGCGTGGCCGCCGGGTGGAGATTCACAGCCCGAACGACGCCATCCGGCTGGGCATCGGCATGGTTCACCAGCACTTCATGCTCGTGCCCACCCTGACGGTGACCGAGAACATCGTCCTGGGCCATGAGGTGACCCGAGGGCCCCTGCTCGACCGCCGGCACGCCCGGGAGCGCATCCAGGAGCTGTCGCGCCAGTATGGCCTGTTGGTGGACCCGGACGCCTACGTCCAGGACATCAGCGTGGGCCACCAGCAGCGTGTGGAGATCGTCAAGGCCCTCTACCGCCAAGCCGATATCCTCATCCTCGACGAGCCCACCTCTGTGCTCACCCCCCAGGAGGCCGAAGACCTCTTCGCCGTCATGCGCAGCCTGACCGCCCAAGGCAAGAGCATCATCTTCATCACCCACAAGCTCAAGGAGGTCCTGGCTGTGGCCGACCGCATCAGCGTGCTGCGGGCCGGCCGGCTCGTGGGCACGACGACGCCGGCCGAGACCGACGAGGCCACGTTGGCCGCCATGATGGTGGGCCGCGAGGTGGTGTTGAGGGTGGAGAAGGCGCCGGCACAGCCCGGAGAGGAAGTGCTGCGCGTCGAGGGGTTGCGCGTGCTCGACGACCGTGGTCTGCCGGCCGTGAACGGCGTCTCCCTCACGGTGCGGGCGGGCGAGGTGTTGGGCATCGCCGGCGTCCAGGGCAACGGCCAGACCGAGTTGGTGGAGGCGCTCACCGGCCTGCGCCGGCCCGAATCGGGCCGCATCCTCATCAACGGCCGGGACGTGACCGGCAGGCCACCTCGCCTGATCACCGAGGCCGGCACAGCCCACGTGCCCGAGGACCGGCAGCGGGACGGCATGGTGGCCGCCTACACGGTGGCCGACAACTTAGTGCTCAACACCTACTACAAGCCCCCCTTCGCGCGCGGGCTCGTGCGGGACGAGGCCCAAGTGGCCCAATTCGGCCGCCGGCTGGTTCGTGAGTTCGACATCCGCACGCCCAGCATCTACGCTCAGGCGCGCACCCTCTCGGGCGGCAACCAGCAGAAGATGATCGTGGCCCGTGAGTTCTCCCGGCCCATCTCGCTCCTCATCGCCTCACAGCCCACGCGGGGCATTGACGTGGGCGCCATCGAGTTCATTCACCAACACATTGTGCGCCTGCGGGACCAGGGCGTGGCCGTGTTGTTGGTGAGTGCCGAGCTGGACGAGGTGATGGCCCTCTCGGACCGCATTGCCGTGATGTACCGCGGCGAGCTGATCGCCGAAATGCCGGCCGAGGAGGCCACACGCGAACAGCTCGGCCTGTTGATGGCCGGCGTACAGCGCGAGGAGGAGCTGGTCCACAAGATGGGCGTGACGTCGGCCCATGCGGAGGGAGAAAATGGCTGACCGCGTTGTGGCGGAAACTCCCCAGCCGGCCAAGCCCCCGCCGGGCAGCCTGTTGGCCGCTTGGGACCGGGTAGCGCCGGCCACGGTGCCCTTCTTCGCCGTCTTCACGGCTCTGCTCATCGGCGCGGGCATTATCCGCTTCGCCGGCGCCAGCCCGCTGGTGGCCTACCGGGCGCTGTGGGAGGGCTCCTTCGGCACGCCGGCGGCCCTGGCGAACACGCTGGTGAAGAGCACGCCCTACATTATCGCCGGCTTGGCCGTGGCGTTGGGGTTCAAGGCGGGGCTCTTCAACATCGGCGCCGAGGGGCAGCTTTACGCGGGGGGCGTGCTGGCCGTGCTGGTGGGCTTTCACCCGGCCTTTGCCGGGCTGCCGCCCCTGCTCCACGTGCCGTTGGCCGTGCTGGCCGGCGCCTTGGGCGGCATGATCTGGGGGGCCATTCCCGGCATTCTCAAGGCCCGCACGGGAGCCCACGAGGTGATCAACACCATCATGATGAACTTCATCGCCATCCGCCTGACGGACTGGCTCATCAAGAGCAAGGACCCCCTCATCCTGCTCGACCCCTCCGCCTCGACCCCTCGCACGCCCTACATTGCCCCCTCGGCCGCCTTGCCCCGCCTGTTGGACACGCCCCTGCACGCGGGGCTGGTGCTGGCGCTCGTGCTCGTCTTGGGCGTGCGCTGGCTCCTTTACCGCACCACAGTGGGGTTCGAGCTGCGCACTGTGGGAGCCAACCCCAACGCCGCCCGCTACGCCGGCATGAACGTCTCGCGCACCATCGTGCTGGCCATGGCCCTGAGCGGCGCCCTGGCGGGCATGGCCGGCGCCGGGGAGGTGTTGGGGGGGCAGGGCTACCTCTCGCCCGACTTCTTCGCCGGCATCGGGTTTGACTCCATTGCCGTGGCCCTGCTGGCCCGCTCGAGCCCGGTGGGCATGATCCCGGCCGGCATCCTGTGGGGGGCGTTGCTCAACGGGGCCGGCCTGATGCAGATCCGTGCCGATCTCTCCATCGACCTGATCAAAATCGTGCAAGCCCTCATCATCATGTTCGTGGCGGCCGACCAGATCGTGCGGTGGCTCTACCGAATCCGCGTGGCGCCGCCGACCGAGGAGGCCGTCTTCTCCAGAGGGTGGGGGCGTTGAGGATGACCATGTGGCCGACTGTCCGCTTGCAGCGCTTGCACGTCTACGCGCTCCTCTTCCTGGTGGCGGGAATGTGGCTCACCGTGGGCGTGAGCGCCCGCTTTCCCGCGGAGGAGACCACGACTTTGACGTTTGGTATTGGGCGCACGGCGCCCAAGGTGGCGTTGCCCGTGGGGCGCACGCTCCTGGCCGTGGGCGTCTACTACGTGGTGAGTGGCCTGTTGGGCCTGGCGGGCCGGCGCTTTGTCCGGCCGGCCACGTGGGCCATGATCTTCGGCGGGCTCCTGATCTTTCCCACCGTGCTGGTGGCCGCCGCGGCCGGCAAGCAGACCAACGTGCTCACCATGCTCAACGAGAGCCTGCGGCTGGGCACCCCCATCGCCCTCGGAGCCATCGCCGGCATCTGGTGTGAGCGCAGCGGTGTGATCAACATCGCCATCGAGGGCATGATGTTGGCCGGCGCGTGCTTTGGGTTTACCACGTTCTTCTTCCTGGGCGAGCGCCTGCCGGCCAATCAGGCCCTCTTCATCTCGGTCCTGGTGGCTGTGATCACGGGCGGGCTCATGGCCTTGCTCCACGGCGTGCTCTCCATCACCTTCAGGACCGATCAGATCGTGAGCGGCACGGTGATCAACATTCTGGCCATCGGCGTGACGAGCTTTGTGCGGCGGGAGTACCTCCTCTCCACCCGGGCCGGCCGGGTGACCTTGCCCTCCATTGAAATTCCCCTCCTGAGCGACCTGCCGGTGGTGGGGCCGGTGCTCTTCAACAACAAGCCCATCTTTTACTCCATGTTCCTCCTGGTGATTGTCACTCACGTGGTCCTCTTCTACACCCGGTGGGGGCTGCGCACCCGTGCCGTGGGCGAACACCCGCGTGCCGCGGACACGGTGGGCATCGACGTGATCCGCGTGCGGTACATCAACGTCTTCATTAGCGGGCTCATTGCCGGCCTAGGGGGCGCCTGGTTCTCCCTGGAGACGGTGGGCGGCTTCGACGATCTGATGACGAACGGCAAGGGGTTCATCGCGCTGGCGGCCATGATCTTCGGCAAGTGGACGCCGTTGGGCGGGCTTGGCGGGGCCATGCTCTTCGGCTTCTCCGAGGCCTTGGGGACGCGCTTTCAAATATTGGGCATCCCCTTGCCGAGCCAGTTCCTCCAGATCGTGCCCTATGTGGTGACGATGGTCGTGTTGGCCGGCCTGGTGGGGCGGGCCATCCCGCCGGCCGCCATCGGCCAGCCCTACGAGAAGCAGAGCTGATTCCCCTCCGAGGCCACGGCCGAGGCCACGTCATGGGCTCCACGGACGGCAACAGGCCACCCACAACCACGCTCCCCCTGGCGGTGCTCTACCGGCTGCGGGCTCTCTACATCGCGGCCGTGGGCGCTCCCATTGTGCTGGGGGCTGTGATCGCGTGGCGTCGCGCTCACGCCTTCGACGTGGGGCTCTTCGCCCTCTGTCTGGTGGGCGTCATCATGCTCCAGGCCGGCACGACGATGACCAACGACGCCTTCGACCTGCGGTATCACGGGGAGGAGCCCTCCCTGCTCCCCGTGCAGGTGCTCCAGGGCGGGCTGGCCTTTTTCGTCGTGGGCGGCATGGTGGGCCTCTACATCGCCCTGGTGGCGGGGCCGCTGGTCATCGCGCTGGGTGTCTTCGGCGTGGCCAGCGCCCTGGCCTACAGCGTGCCGCCCGTGCGCCTGGCCGGCACGGGCGCCGGAGAGCTTCTGGCCGGCCTCAACTTGAGCGTGGTGACGGCCTTGGGCAGTTACTACGTGCAGGCTGGTGCCCTCTCGGCCGAGGTGCTCGTGGCCGCGCTCCCGTGTGCTTTCCTGCTGGCGGGCGTGTTGGCCGTCAACGGCTTCCGCCCCTCGCGCCTGGTGGAACACCGCCCCCTGTGGCGGCGGCTGGGAAGCAGGGGGGCGTTCGCCGTCTGCGGGGTGAGCACGGCGCTGGCCTTCGCCAGCCTGGCGTGGGGCCTTTGGCGCCAGTGGCTGCCGGCCACGGCCCTGCTGGCCTGGGGAGCTCTTCCCCTGGCGGCCGTGGCCCTGTGGGCGTCAAAGGAGGGCGCCCTGCGCCGGGCCACGCGGTACGGGGCCTACGCCTACCTGACGATGATGGGTTTGCTGGTGGTGGCCTATCTCCTGGAACTCCGCCTCTGAGCGCGCCGGCTTACTCCTCAAAGCCGATGGCGAAGAGGCGCTCCAAATCGTGGCGTGAGAAGGTCTTGAAGGCCAACAAGGTCTCCGTCTTGGTGATGCCCGACACGGCTTGAATGGCGCCGGTGACCAGGTCGGCCATCTCCTCGTTGGAGCGCACCCGCAATATGGCCACCAAATCCCACCGGCCGGCCACGGAAAAGACTTCGGTGACCCCATCGAGCTCCACCAGGACTTGGGCGACGTCGTTGACGCGGGCCCGTTCCACGTTGATGAGGACCACGGCTGTGACCATGCTCTTTCCTCCTCCCGGGCTAGAGCCCATGGTGTTCCTGAATGGCCTGCAGGAGGCCGTCCGTTGCCCTGTCGATGAGGTCGAACACCTCATCGTACTTCCGGGTGTAATAGGGGTCCGGCACCTCCACCGGGGCGTGGTTCTCCTCCAAGAACTCGAGCAACAGGCGTGGCTCCTTGTCCACGCCCAGCCGGCGGAGCATGGCCCGCACGGCGTTGAGGTTGTCCACGTCCATCACGATCAAGTGGTCGAAGTGGAACAGGTCCTCGTCGGCAACCTGGCGGGCACGCCGGTTGGGCAGGGGCACGCCGCGGCGTTGGAGCTCGCGGAGGGCGGCACGGTGGGGCGGGGCTCCTGCGTTCCACGCGCCCACGCCGGCCGAGTCCACCTCGAAGCGGTGGGCCAGGCCGGCCCGCTCGAGCTTGTGGCGGAAGATGGCCTCGGCCATGGGCGAGCGGCAGATGTTGCCGGCGCAGATGAAGAGGACGCGAACGGTGGAGGGCTTTGGAGGAGAAGGTGTCGTTGTCATCTGTTTTCACACCTCGCTGTCACCAAATCTTCACTGCAGGGCGGCGAAGGCTTCGCTGATGAAAGGGGGAAGTTCCGATGCCGGCATGCCCCGGTCGCCCTCGATTCGCCTGGCCAGCATGGTGCCGGCCAGGCCGTGGAGGTAGACGCCCAAGCGGGCCGCGTCGAAGGGAGCCATGCCTTGGGCCAGGAGGCCGCCGATGAGACCGGCCAACACGTCGCCGGTGCCGGCCGTGGCCAGGATGGGGTGAGCAAAGGGCGAGACGCTCACCCGGCCGTCGGGCGCGGCCACCACGGTGAAGGCCCCCTTGAGCACGACCACTTGGCGCCAGGCTTGGGCCTGCCGGCGCGCCAGCTCCAGGCGGCGTGCTTGAACCTCGCGCACGTCAAGGCCCGTGAGGCGGGCCATCTCGCCGGGGTGGGGCGTGAGCACGAAGCGCCCGGCCGGCAGTTGTTCTTCCCACGGCCCCTCAAAGGCGGCCAAGGCGTTCAGGGCATCGGCGTCCAGCACCGTGGGGGGCAAGTCGAGGAGGGGAGAGTTGGCCTCTTTCGCCGAGGAGCGCACGAAGCCGATGGACGGCCTCGGGGCCTCCGGGGCGCGCAGGCCCAGCAGCTCGTGGACGAACGTCTGGGTGATGGGCTCCTGGCCCAAGCCCATGCCCAGGACCAGGGCGTTGTAGGTGGGAAGCGCCTCGGCCAGCACCTTGATGGCCTCGGGCCGAAGGGCACCCAAGTCGTGGGGGAGCATGAGCCACGTGACGCTGGTCAGGTCGGGGTGGGCAGTGAGGGCTTCGGCCAGGGCCGTGGGCACGGCCAGGGTGACCAGGCCGGCGCCGCTCCGCACGGCGCCCTCGGCGGCCAAGGCCGGGGCGCCCACGAAGTTGGCGCTTCCCCCCACGACCAGCACGCGGCCAAAGGTGCCCTTGTGGCCCGAGCGGGGGCGCGCGGGCACTAGGGCGGCGGCCGCGTCGGGGGCCATGAATTCGCCCGCGTGCTCCGCGGCCGAAGTCACCTGCGGGGGGATGCCGATGTCGGCCACGACCAGCTCACCAAGCACATCACTGCCGGGGGGGAGGAGCATTCCCACCTTGGGGCCGGCGAAGGTGACGGTGATGTCGGCCGGGACGGTGGCCGGGTCCACGGCGCCCGTGTCGGCGTTGAGGCCGGTGGGAAGGTCCACGGCCACCAGGGCCGGCCCCCGTGGGCGCAGGGAGTGGTGGGGAGTCGCCTGGGCCCAGACGAGGGCTTCCCGCCGGGGTGGGCGCTGGCGCACGGCGCGCAGCCGCTCGAGCAAGGTGCTCAGCGGCTCGGCGATGGGACGAGAGACCCCGGTCCCCAAGAGGGCGTCAACGACCACCGACGCCCTGTGGAGTGCCCGGTCCAACGTGCGCCATCCCTCGTCCGAGCCGGCCAGGGGAATGAGGGAAACGCCGGCCTGGCGGGCCTCCTGGCAGCGGGCTTCGTCGGCCGGTCGCTTCCACAGAAAAGCGGCCACCTGGTATCCTAGCCCGGCCAACACGCGGCCGGCCACCAGGCCATCGCCGCCGTTGTTGCCCGGCCCCACCAACACCACAACGCGCGTCTCCTGCGCGTCCCAGAGCGTGGCGATCACCTCGGCCACGGCCCGGCCGGCGCGCTCCATCATGGCGTGGTAGGTGTGGCCGGCCCGGTCGGCCGCGGCCTCCAGGGCTCGCATCTGTTCGACAGTGTAGACGAAAAGGCTCATGGGGGCCTCCGGTGTGCGGATTGGGCTGGTGCTGTGGCTTCCCGTGGGCATATCAGTACACACTCCGCGCGAAAAGTCAAGTTAGGCCCTCCGGCACGGGCGGCACGCCCAATATTGTGGTTGGCGCCGTGGCCGTTTCGTGCTACAGTTCCGTTCGACTGCTTTCAACCCGCTGGGCAAGTTGTGAGCCGGATCGTCGCTGAACGACGATCGGCGCGCTCCTTTCGCGCTGTTCTGTCCTGTTGATGTGGCAAGGAGGTGTCATCTTGCGCCGGCTCACTCACGTGGTGCTTCTGATCGCCGTGGGCCTCACCCTCACCGTGGCCTGTGGCGCCGGTCGCGCCCTCCAGGGGGTGACGAGAACTGTTGCTACCGCGCTGGCCCCGCTGACGACGGCGCCCGCGGCCGGCGAGGGGGGCAGCGAGGTGGCCACGCCTCCACCTACCGCCACGCCTACAGCCGCGCCCGAAGCTTTGGCTCCTTCCCCGCCGGCCGACGCGCTGGCCCTCCTGCGGGCTCAGGAGGAGTGGCTGAGCACCCTCTACGCCACCGTGAGTCAGAGTGTCGTTCACATCACCACGCGCGCGTACCGGTACAATTTCTTCCTGGAGGTGGTTCCCCTTGAGGGCACGGGCTCCGGCTTCCTGTGGGACGAGCAGGGACATGTGGTGACCAACTACCACGTGATCAAGAACGCCCAGGAGGTGGAGGTGACGTTGGCCGACGGCACCAAGGTGGAGGCCGACGTGGTCGGCGTGGACCCGCCCAATGATTTGGCCGTGCTGCGGCTGCGGGATGTACCTCCCGACGTGAGCCTGCGGCCCTTGGAGCTGGGTGACTCCCTCTCCCTCAAGGTGGGCCAGATGGTGGTGGCCATCGGGAACCCCTTTGGCTTCGACCGCACCATGACGACGGGGGTCATCAGCGCGCTGGGGCGCGTGATCCAGAGCGAGTCGGGCGGCTTCATCGGCGAGGTGATCCAGACGGACGCGGCCATCAACCCGGGGAACTCGGGCGGGCCCCTGTTGGACATCGAGGGGCGCGTGATCGGCGTGAACACGGCGATCTTCTCTCCCTCGGGCGCCAACGCGGGCATCGGCTTCGCCATCCCGGCCCACACGGTGGCCCGTGTGGTGCCCGAGCTCATTGCCCGTGGGTACTATCGCCACCCGTGGCTGGGCGTCGAGGGCCAGACGTTCGACCTGAAACCGGCCGTGGCCCGCCTCTTGCGCCGGCGTTTGGGGCTCCGAGTGCCCGACGAGGGGGTGCTCATTGTGGCCGTCTACCGAAACAGCCCGGCCCACCAGGCAGGCCTGCGGGGAGGCACTCGCCGCGTGCGCTTGGGCAACTTGATCCTGCCGGTCGGCGGCGATGTCATCGTGGCCGTTGACGACACGCCGGTGCGCACTGAGCGGGAGCTGCGACTCCTGTTGGAGAACCGCTACCGGGTGGGAGATACGGTAACCGTGCGCGTGGTGCGCGACGGTCAGGAGCTGGAGGTGGACGTCACCTTGGCCGAGCGGCCGTAGCCCTCAGCCGGCCTTCTCGTCTTTGCCCACCAGGTGGCGCGCGATGATGATGCGCTGGATGTGGCTGGTGCCCTCGTAGATCTGGAGCCCCTTGATGTCCCGGTAGTGGCGTTCCACGGGGTACTCGTTGGAGTACCCCCGCCCGCCGTGGAGCAGAACTGCGTCCGAGGCGGCTTTGGCGGCGATCTCCGTGGCGAAGAGCTTGGCTATGGAGGTCTCCTTGGTGCTGGGGAGCCCTTGGTCCTTGAGCCAGGCGGCCCGGTAGACGAGCCACCGGGCGGCTTCCACGTTGGCGGCCATGTCGGCCAAGGTGGCCTGGACCATCTGGAAGTCGGCCAGCCGCTGGCCGAACTGGCGGCGGGAGGTGGTGAAGGCCACACAGGCGTCGAGGCACGCTTGGGCCACGCCCACGGCGCCGGCCGCCACGCCCAGGCGCCCGTGGTCGAGGGCCGACATGGCCACCTTGAACCCCTCGCCGGGCGCTCCCAACAGGGCCCCCTTGGGCACGCGGCACTCCTCCAGCACGATCCGGGCGTGGTCCGAGGCGCGGTGGCCCAGCTCTTGGCCGGGCATGGGCTCGCGCCGGAAGCCCGGCGTGGTGGTCTCCACCAGGAAGGCCGAGATGCCCCGGTGGCGCCGTGAGGGGTCGTGCGTGGCGAAGACGATGGCCAGGTCGGCGATGTTGCCGTTGGTGATCCAGATCTTCTCGCCGTTGAGCACGTAGGCGTCCTCTTCTTCCCGCACGCTTGTCTCCAGCGCGGCCGCATCCGAGCCGGCGTTGGGCTCGGTGAGGCAGTAACACCCGATCAGCTCGCCGGTGGCCAGGCGGGGCAGGTAGGCGCGCTTCTGGGCCTCGGTGCCCCAGTCCCGCAGGCAGAGGGCCACCAGCCCGGCGTGGACGGCCAGAAAACCCCGCACCGAGGAGTCGGCCCAGCCCAACTCCTCGTAGACCAGGGCGAAGCTGAGGTAGTCCATGCCGGCGCCTCCGTACTCCGGCTCCACCGGGCCGCAGAGGAAG
>JALSKA010000198.1 GCA_026989095.1 Ardenticatenaceae bacterium | reverse complement strand
CGGGCTGGCCCCCTGTGCCGAGATGAACCCGATCCTCCTCAAGCCGGAGGCCGACAGCCGCTCACAGGTGATCGTCATGGGGAGGGTCTGGCGCACCCTGCGCGCCGGCGACTACTACCGCCACAAGCGTGATCTCTGGCCGGTGGTCACAACTGCCCTCGACCGGCTGCGCGCCCGGTACGACGTGGTCGTGGTCGAGGGGGCCGGGAGCCCGGCGGAGCTCAACCTGCGCGCGGGCGACATCGTCAACATGGCCGTGGCCCGCTACGCCGACGCCGCCGTGCTCCTGGTGGGGGACATCGACCGGGGCGGCATCTTCGCCCAGTTGCTGGGCACCCTCTGGCTCCTCCCCCCCGAGGAACAGGCCCTTGTCCGCGGCCTGGTGGTCAACAAGTTCCGCGGCGACCCTGCCCTCTTCGAGGACGGCGTGCGCATCCTGGAGCAGCGCAGCGGGTGCCCAGTGTTGGGCGTGATCCCATATCTTCCCGACCTCGTCCTGCCCGAGGAGGACGCGGCCACACTCCCCTTCCCGGGGGCACAGGGCACGGACCCCGAGCTCGACATCGCCGTGGTGCGCTTCCCGCGCATGGCCAACTTCGACGACGTGGACCCCATCCGGGCCGAGCCGGGCGTGCGCGTGCGGTTCGTGAGCCGCGCGGCCGAATTGGGCCGGCCCGACGCCGTGATCCTGCCGGGCTCCAAGAGCACTGTGGCCGACCTCCGGTGGCTGCGCTGTGTTGGGCTGGCCGAGGCCATTTGCCGCTTGGCCCGTGAGGGCGTGGCCGTCGTGGGGCTGTGTGGCGGGTACCAAATGCTGGGCGAGGCCATCTGTGACCCCGACCACGTGGAGTCAGAAGAGGGCCGGGTCGCGGGCCTGGGCCTGCTCCCCGTGGAGACCACCTTCGCGGCCAAGAAGGCCACCTGTCAGGTGAGGGCCCGGCTGTTGGGCGGACCTGGCTGGTTGGCCCCCTTGGCCGGCCACGATGTGCGGGGATACGAGATCCACATGGGGCGCAGCCGGAGCAGGGCCCCATGGCTGGAGATTGTCCGGCGCAACGGCCGGCCCGTTCACGTGCTCGACGGGGCCGTGAGCCACGACGGCCGCGTGTGGGGGTGCTACGTCCACGGCCTCTTCGCCAACGACGGCCTGCGGCGGGCGTGGCTGAGCGACTTGCGCCCCGGCCGCGCGTGGCGTCCGACCCTGGAGGCCGACGAGGTCCTGGAACGGGCCCTCGACACCCTGGCCGACACCGTGGAGGCAGCTCTGGACGTGGAACACATCGGTGCCCTGGCCGGCGTGAAGATCTCGTGAGGAGGAGCACTGTGTTGACCCTCATCCTGGGCGGGGCCCGCAGCGGCAAAAGCGCCTTTGCCGAACGCCGTGCCCGTGACGTGGGCGGCGACGCCGTGCTCTTCGTCGCCACGGCCGAGGCGGGCGACGAGGAAATGCGCTTGCGGATCGAGCGGCACCGCCGCAGCCGGCCGGCGGCCTGGCACACTGTCGAGGCATCCAAGGGTGTGGGCGCCGTGCTGCAACAGCGCGGCGCCGGTGCCCGGGCAATCATCGTGGATTGCCTCACCCTCCTGGTGGCCAACGTGCTGGGATCGTGGGCGGACCCGTGGGCGCCAGAGGCCGCCGAGGCCGTGCGCCAGGAGGTGGAGGCCCTGGTGGCGGCTGCCCGCGCCCTGGAGGCGCACGTCTTCGTGGTCTCCAACGAGGTGGGCATGGG
>JALSKA010000197.1 GCA_026989095.1 Ardenticatenaceae bacterium | reverse complement strand
CCAACAACACCCGCACACGGTCCGTTGCGCGTAGATAGCCCTCAAAGACGGCCTCCAACCCCTGAAAGGGCCCGGCCACGAAGCGCACCCGCTGGCCGGGCTTGAGCATGTGGGGCCGGAGGCCACCCCGGGCCTCGAGGCGCTCAAGGCGGTCCCGAATGAAGCCAATGACCTCGTCGGGCACGACAGCGGGCCGGCCGCCGAAACCGACCACACGGCGCACGCCTGGCGTCCACGTCACGGCCGCGAGCGGCACGTTCTCCCAATCCGCGCGCACGAAGAGGTACCCGGGAAAGAGAGGTTCCGTGCGGTATCCCCGGCGGGGCTTCCACGAGCGGACTTCAGGGAAAAAGACTTCCAGCTCTTTCTCCTGGAGCAGGCGAGCCGCTCGGTACTCGGCGTTCGGCTTGGTGTGGACGGCGTACCAGCACCACATTGCGGGTCTGACCTGCGCTCCCTCAAACGCTCAGCCACCACTTGGCGCAGCTCACGCCTCGGCGGGCTGCGGCACGCCCACGTCCTCGCCCTCCCCTTCGGCGACCTGCTCCACAGACCGCAAGAACTCGGCGGCGAAGACACCGAATATTCCCAAGAGCCCCCCCAGCACACCGGCCAACAACGTGTTCAGCAGGGGTTTAGGACTGGCCGGCTCCTCGGGGGGCGCTGCCTGGCTGGCCACCTTGAACGTCACGGCCGGGGCCTGAACGGCCAAGCGGGCCTCCTCCAGCCGGCGGTTCACCACCGAGAACTTCTGGCGGGCCACATCGACTTCCTGCTGCAGCCGTGCCCGCTCTATGTCCGCGGCCGCAATGCGCCCCTGGAGCTCCAGAATTTGGGCGTCCAAGTCCTCCAACTCGGCCTTCAGGGCCGCCGACTTCTCGTCAATGGTGCCCAACATTTGATCGAGCAGCATGGCCAGCTCGCGGGCCGTGCGCCCCCGCAGCTCCTCCGGGCTCACCTGGAGCTGCACGCTGGTGCCGCCCGCGTTGAACACCTGAATTTGCAGGAAGAGGGCCGTCAACTCGTCGTTGACCTGGACCGTCTCGTTGGGCGGCTGGGCTGCCACCTGGTCTCTCAGTCCCTGCACGTCCTTGGCGATGAAATTGAGCTGGCGAAGCTCGCCAAGCCGTTGGGCATACGCCTGACGCAGGCTGTCCAACTGGGCCCGAAGCACGCCCAGCTCGTTTCGCGCCTGGAACTCCACCAACGCCTGCTCAGCTTCCTGACGTTCTTGCTCCACTTGGGCCATCTGGCGCTCCAACGCGGCCACCTGGTCGGCGCTCTCGCCGTACACGCGGGTGGCGTGTTCCACGAAGACCTGAGCCCACACATTGGCCACCTGCGCGGCCCACTCCGGGTCCGGGCCGCTCACGCGCAGCTCCACAATGCTGGGGTCACTCCCGGACTCGGCCGAAACACGCTTTTTCAATCGATCCAGAGTAAGAGGATCATCTCCAGGGGGTGAAACTTGTGCCAACACCTTTTGGAGCACTTCGTCAGAGGTGGCCAATTGGGGCAGGGCCTTTCGGGCCACGTCCACTTCGGGGACCTCGTTGTCGGGGCCGAGGCGCACCACGTAGACCGGCGGGGCCACGGCAGCCATGGCGACGGCCTCATAGGTGGGGGTGAGCACGAAGAGGCTCACCACCGCTGCCACTACCGCGGCCAACGCCGCGAACCCAACCGGCCAATACCAGAACCGCAACAGGAGAAGGACATACTTCCGCAGGTCAATTTCATCCTCGTAAGCCGAAGACCAGACGGGCGGGGGCTCACGGCGCGATGCGTCCATGTGTTCCGTCACCTCCTCATCTCACGAGCGTCCGCCATTATATCGCCAACGGGGGGGGTGTCAAATCTCCCATGTCGTCCCACTCGGACAAGGCCACAGACGATGGGCTCCACTCAGCCAAAGCGGAGAGCTCCGCTCCCGCCGAAAACCTCGTTCACCTCTCGCCAAAAGTCCCCCCAATCATAGCAAAAGGGGGGACTTTCGTCAATCGCCTTCAGAACACTCGGCGGTCACATCGATGATCCTGCCGGCCGCGCGCACTAGGCGGTCGTGGACGGCCAGGCCGAGGCCCTCGCGGGGGAAGTCGCGGGCCAGGATGAGGTCCGGGTGTTGGGCGTCCAACGAGCGCAGAACGGCGAAGAGACGGCGGGCCACGCCGGCCACATCATGGCCCGGCCCCACCGAGGAGACGAGAATCCCCTCGCCAGCCACCTCTTCCACGTCCTCGTCGGCCACGAGCGCCGCCACGCGCCGGCCGCCCCCCCGTGCCCGGCGGGCTTCGCGGCGAATGGCCGCCACCACGCGCTCGCGCGGCCCCGTGAAGAGCCAGAGCGTGGCACGGGGGGCGTAGTGGCGGTCGAGCAGGCCGGGCGAGCGCGGGGAGGTCTCACCTTCCGGGAGGCGCTCCAACACGGCCACCCGGCCGAGGACGGCTTCCAGGGCCTCTCGGGTCACGCCGCCCGGCCGCAGAATCGTGGGCACGCGGCCGGTGAGGTCCAAGACAGTGGACTCCACCCCCACCGGCGTGGGCCCACCGTCCAGCAAGAGCTCGAACCGGCCGTCCAAATCCTCCAGGACGTGCTGGGCCGCTGTCGGGCTCGTGTGGCCGAAGCGGTTGGCGCTGGGCGCCGCAATCGGCGTCCCGGCCGCCCGGATCAGGGCCAAGGCCACATTGTGGGCCGGGCAGCGCACGGCCACCGTCTCCCCGCCGGCCGTGACCACAGCCGGCACCGCTTGGGCCTTGGGCACCACCAAGGTCAGCGGCCCCGGCCAGAACATCTCCGCCAGGCGCCCGGCAACTGCCGGCACCTCCCTTGCCACGCCGGCCAACCCATCGGCGTCGGCCACGTGGACGATGATGGGATCGTGGGCCGGCCGGCCCTTGGCCTCGAAGATGCGGGCGACGGCCTCGGGGTTGAGCGCGTCGGCCCCCAGGCCGTAGACCGTCTCCGTGGGAAAGGCCACTAGCCCTCCCCGCCGAATGACCGCCGCGGCCCGCTCAATGGCCTGCCGGTCAGGTTGTTCCGGGTCCACACGCAGCACCACGGTCGAGCGCATTTGGCTCCCACTCAGCACCCCAGAAAAGGCTCCTTCTGAATGCTGCGTATTGTACCCAGCTTCGTGCAGAACTCAAGCCCAAGCGAAACAGGCCGGGCGACATGCCCGGCCTGCTCGCGAGGAGAGCGCTCGGACTAGCGTGCTACCAGCGGCAGGTACGTCAGCGCCCCTCCCGGCTCGCCCATGAGGGCGAAGCGCGTGAAGTGGTCGATCTGCATGGTGACGCGGTTGGCGGCCGTGTCCACCACGAAGCTCTCGGGGACGGTCCACTCGTTCGTGGTCGTGGAGAAGTAGGCCGGCTTGAGCCGCGATTCCAGGATCCCCTGTTGCCGCAGGCGCGCCTCATCGTAGGGGAAAGTAATGACCACCTCCTGGTTGAAATTCGCCTCGATGGGCATCCCGCTCTCGTCCGAGGCCAGGAAGATGTAGCCATACCCCACCACGTTGGCGTGGCGCTGGCTGGGCACCGCCGCGATCGGCACCACCCGCAGGGTCACCGTGCCGCTGACCGGCATGGCCCCAGCCGGGATGAAGATCGTAGTCCCGTCGGCCAGCTCGAGCCGCTGCGGCTCGTCCGCGTCGAAGGTGACCACGACCGGCCCGGGCTTGGCCTCAGGCCCGGCCAACACCACGTCCAACGTCGCCTCCGTGCCGGTCACCTCAACTTGGCCCGAACCGCGCCAGTAGGAGCTCCCGTCCTCAAAGACCGCGCCCACGTGCCACACCGTGCCCGAGATCACGTCGAGCCGGTAGGTGCCCGTGGCGCGGTCCGCGCCGCTCACCTGGGTGACGGTGAAGAGGCCACTCGTGAAACTCCCCTCCTCGGACCACGCCCAGACGAAGACGGGACCCTCGCCCGCCGTGTCGGTGACCGTCAAGGTGCCGCGCAGCACGGCGTCGGGCCGGCGGAACTGGAGGACATGGCCGCCGGAGACGCCCCCGGCCGGCACCGTCACCTCGCGCTCCACGGGCTTCAGCCACCCTGGGCGCCGGTAAGCGGCTCCCAGGCGATAGCGGCCGTGGGGCACCCGCAGCTCGAAGGAGCCGTCGGCCCGGCTACGAGTGTGGAGCCGCACGTCGCGGATGTCCCCGTCGAGGCCGCGGGCCACCACAACGGCGCCGGGCAAGGGCGAGCCGTCGGGCGCCAACACCGTGCCGGTGATGCGCCCATCCCTGGCCGTCACGGGCAGGGGCACCACGGCCGTCTTGCCCGACTCCACGGCCACATTCCGGCCACCGGAGAGCTTCACGTAGTCGGACATGGGCTCGATCCGGTAATTCAGGCGCCACACGCCGGCCGCGACCTCGAGCCGGTAGGCGCCGCTCCCGGGGTGAATGGGCCCGACGGCCCAGTTGGTGCCGGACCAAGCGGCCACCACGCCGGGGACGCCCTGGATGACACGGCCCCTCTGCCTGGGGTCCACCAGCACGCCGGCGATGGCGGCGTCCTTCGCGCGCACCGTCAGCGTGATCTGCGCCCGTTCCCCGGCGGCGACGGTGACCGGGCGCTCGCCGGCGGACATGTAGGGGGCGCCGGGCTGGAGGTGTGCAGCCACCGCGTATGTGCCGGCCGGCACGCGGATCTCGAAGGTGCCGTTGAGGATAGGGGCGCCGGTGTGCCACCCGGCCACGCCGGCCTTCCGGGCCGTCGCCCACCCTTGGGCGTCGGTGACCGGAGTGCCGTCGGCGTCCACCAACACGCCGGCGATGGTAGCATCGGCCCGCACCAGCGTGAAGTTGACGTCGGTGACCGCCTGTCCGGCCATCACCGTCACCGCCTGCGGCTCGCCCGTGAAGACGAAGGGCTGGCGGGGCGTGGGCGCCGGCCGCACCTGCCAGGTGCCGCTGCTGACGGCCAGGGCGTAGATGCCGCCCGGCCCGCTGCGCGTGCGCACGCTGCCGGGCACGCCGGGGCGCCAGGCCACCACGGGCACGCCCTCCACGCCGGCCGGCACGCCGGTCGTGGTGATGCGCCCCGTGATCAGGGCATCGCGCGCCACCAGCTCCAGCGTGCCCAAGCTCGCCGTGCCGTTGGGCGGCACGTTGACCGGCTCCACGGCCGGCCCGAGGTATCCCGGATTTTCAGGTCGCACGGCCACCTTGTAGCTCCCGTGGGGCAGGCGGGCCGCGAAGGAGCCGTCGGTGAGGCTCGCCCGCACCTCCACGCCCACGCCCTCGTCGTTGCGCAGGGCCACCGTCACGGTGAAGCCCGGCACGCCGCCGCCGGGCAACGTCACCGTGCCCGTCACCTGGGCGTCGGCCGTCATCACGGTGAAGTTGACCTCCTGGACTTCGGGATCAGGCGTGGGCGCGAAGCGCACCAGCTTGGGCGCGTGGGGGTGGACCCAGTCGGCCGGCGCCGTGTCGGTCACGTGGCGCACGGTGAGCGCCCACACGCCGGGCCCAAGCTGCATCTGGTAGGAGCCATCAACGCCCGTGAGCTGTTCGACCCGGCCCCGGTGGTCCACGCGGCGGGCGACCACGAGGGCGTGGAAGACCGGCGTGCCCGTGTTCGTCTTCACCGTGCCGGTGACCACCTTCCTCGGGGCCTCCAGGGTCAGCGTGAGCGGGTTCCCGGCCCCGGGGACCGTGACCGAGAGGGGCGCCGAGGGCATGAGGTCGGTGGCGTAGGGGGGCGGCAGCGCGCCGGCCCAGTACGTTCCCGCCGCAAGCCCGCCCACGGCCCAGAAACCACCCGGCCCGCTGCGGTCGTCGGCGTGGGTTCCATCCCTGTTGGCCACCACCACGCGGGCACCGTTCACGGGCCTGCCGGCCGCATCCTCCACCACGCCCCACAGCTCGGCCGGGCGCAGCGTGAGGGTGATGGGACCCGACGTGCCGGGCACGCTCACGCTCCGGCGCGCCGAGCGCCAGAACGGGTCGGCTGTGGCCCGGCGTGCCTCCACGGCATAACTGCCGGGCACCAGGCCGCCCAGGGCGAACCGGCCGGCCGGCGCCTCCACGCGCAACACCGGCACCATGCCGCCGGCGTAGACGTGTACGGTGGCGGTCACGGGCGTCACGCCGTCGGGCGCCACGACCGTGCCCGTGACTTGGGGCGTGGTGAGGGCCAGCGTGCCCACGTTGGCGTTGCCCCCGAAGACGGAGACCGCCTTGGGCAGCGAGGGCGTGAGCCCACTCGTCACCGGGGGCACGGCCCGCACCACGTAGAGCCCGTTGGGCACGGAGCTGAATTGAAAAGAGCCGTCCGCCAGGTTGGGGACGGCCACGCCGTACACCTCCTCACCCCCCGGCTGGTGGAGCTGCACCACCGTGCCGGCGGGCAGGGGATACCCCAACGGAGACGACACCACACCGCTTACAGAGCCTCCCTGGGCGTAGACCATGAGGGCAGACCAGCCCAACGCCAAGAGCGCCACCACACCCAGGGCCAGGCCAAAGCGCACAGCCCGCGAAGATCTCATCGTCGCACCTCCTCGTGGTTGTATCGCCTTTTTCTGCCGGAATCACGGGGAAGACAGGCCCGGGCTCCCCCCACGTGGGAAGAGGAGATCGCCACTATCAAGTGTACACGCCGGCCATGAGAACCCTGTTCGGAAAGTGTAAAAGACGTGTAAAATCTCCCACGTCCCCCTACTTTCCGGCCAACACCCGGCGCGCGGCCTCGATCTGGGCGCGGAGCGCGGCGTCGGCCGTTCCGCCCTCGCTCGCGCGGGCGTTCACGGCCTGCTCGGCGTCGAAGACCTCGTAGAGATCGGCCTCGAAAAGCGGGGAGATGGCCCGAAACGCCTCCAAGGGGAGGCGGTGAAGGGGCAGGCCACGCCGCTCGGCTTCGGCCACGGCGCGGCCCACGAGGTGGTGGGCCCGGCGGAAGGGGACCCCCCGGCGCACCAGGTAGTCGGCCAGGTCGGTGGCCAGGGTGGCAGTGTCCAGCGCAGCCCGCATCCGCTCGGGCTGGGGTTGCAATGTGCTCACGACGCCAGTCAACACCGGCAGCAACAGGCGAAGGGTGTCCAGGGTGTCGAAGAGGGGTTCCTTGTCCTCCTGGAGGTCCTTGTTGTAGGCCGACGGCAAGCCCTTGAGCACCACCAGGAGGGCGACCAAGTTGCCGATGAGCCGGCCACTCTTGCCCCGCGTTAGCTCCAGGGCGTCGGGGTTGGCCTTCTGGGGCATGAGGCTCGAGCCCGTGGTGTACCGGGGGTCGAGGCGCACGAAGCCGAACTCCCTGGAGGCGTAGAGGATTAAATCCTCGGCCAGGCGGCTGGCGTGGACGCCCAAGATGGCCGCCCACGACAACACCTCGAGCAACACGTCCCGGTCGCCCACCGCGTCGAGGCTGTTGGGGCTCACGGCGTCGAACCCCAGGCGCTCGGCCAGGAAGCGCCGGTCCACGCCCAAGCTGTGGCCGGCCAGGGCGCCGGCGCCCAAGGGCAGGACGTTGACCCGCTTGCGGGCGTCGGCCAGGCGCTCCCGGTCCCGCTGGAACATCCAGAAATAACTCAGCACCCAGTGGCCGTAGCGGATTGGCTGGGCCTGTTGCAAGTGGGTGTAGCCGGGCATGATCAGCTCGACGTGGCGCTCGGCCTGCTCCACCAGGGCGGCCTGCAACTCGCGCAGGCCGGCGTCCAGGCGGTCCAACTCGGCCCGCAGGTAGAGCCGCTCGTCGGTGGCCACTTGGTCGTTGCGGCTGCGGCCCGTGTGGAGCTTGCCGGCCACCTCGCCCACCAGCTCGTGGAGCCGGCGTTCCACGGCCGTGTGGATGTCCTCGTCGCTGGGCTTCACCTCGAACCGGCCTGATCGCCACTCGTCGGCCACGTGGTCCAAGCCCCGCAACAACGTCTCCAGCTCCTCGGCCGTCAGGAGGCCGGCCCGGTGAAGCCCCTCGGCCCAGGCCCGGCTCCCCTCGATGTCCGCCTCCCACAGGCGGTGGTCGAAGGGGAGCGAGGCGTTGAAACGCTCCATCAGCTCGTCCACGTCCACGTCGTAGCGTCCACCCCAGAGTTTCATGGCCCCGTGCTCTCCTGTTGAACGCTCATGGCCACGCGCCAGATGCCCGTCGTCGTCAGCAGGTACACCATTCCGTTGGGCTCGTCGGCGGCCACGTCGCGGATTTCCCCCCACGTTTGGCCCTCCTCGGGCCAGAACTGAACCACCAACTGCCCCTGTTTGTCGAACACCACCACCCGGTCGGCCTCGGCGACGTACAAGTAGCGCAGGGGCACGTCGGGCGCCTGCTCGTCGGTGAAGATGGCCACCGGCGCCTCGAGGGGTGGCACGATCGTCTCCAGCTCGAAGGGGCGCCGTTCGCCCACCGTCATCTTGACCACGTCGCCGTCGGCCTCCAACACGTAGATGTCGCCGTCGATGGCCAGGCGGATGGGCGCCTCCACCGTGGCCTGGGTGTCCGGCCTCATCCAGGGGATGGGCGGGTCGCCGTAGCCTCCCGTGGTGTCGGGCACGTACTTCCAAATTTGGTTCTCCGTGCGGTCGAGCACGTACAGGTTGCCGTTGTAGTGGCCCACGTCCATGAGCTCCCCGGTCACGGGCACGAAGTTGAGCCGGCGCAGCGGCTGGGCCACGCGCTCGGGGGCGAACTCGAAGGCGCCTCCCTCGGCCAGGGCCACCAGGGCCGGGTATCCTCGCGAGCCGCCCGGGGGCATCCACGTGATGAAGAGCACGCGGCCGGAGACGGGCAGGCCGGGCGATGCCAAAGGCGCCCGTTCGTCCAAGGGAGTGGGATCCTCCTCGTCCGGGGAGGCGCGGAAGATGGCGCCGCTGGCCAGGTCGAGCGCGTAGAGCACGCCGTCGGCGTAGACCAGCTCGGCCGGGTCGGCGTTGGCCGAGAAGGCGGCCACTTGGACAGCTTCCACGCGCCGGATGCGTCCCACGCGCGCCTCCAGCCGGCGCAGCTCCTCGCGGAGCCCGGCCACCTCCTCCGAGCCGGGGCGCACAGCCTCCGCCTGGGCCACTTTCTCGGCAATGGAGAGCAGCAGGACGCCGGCCGCCCGGGGGTCGGCCTGTTCGACTTGGGCCATCTCGGCCCGCGCGCCGGCCACCAGCTCCTCGAAGCGGGCCACGTCCACGCGCGCGGCACGCCGGTAGAGCGCCAACGAGGCCACGAGGAGCAGCAGGGGCAACACCAGGGCCAACAGGGGGTAGAACGTGCGCCCCTCGGGCGAGGGGGAGGGGCGGGGCACGGCCGCAGGCCGGCTTGGCCGGTCCGCGTGCGTCCCCGGCAAGGTGTGACGCCCAATGGCCACCAGGCGCCGGAGCAGGGTGCGGACGAGGACGACCACCTCGACGGCCAGAGCGTCGAGCCACGGCACCACTCGCCGCCAGAGAGGTCCCACGTAGCGCCGGCCGAGCTCGACGCTCCCCGCCACCAGCCGGATGCCCAGCGCGGTCCCCCACAGGGCCCACCCGGCCAGGCGGCGGCCTGCACGGCGCAGCTCGCGCGCGCCACGGCCCAGGAGGAGGTCCGTGTGGCCCAGGGCCGGCCACTGGCGCAGCCGGGACCACACGCCCTCCAGGGACCGGGCCTTCTCGCGCCCTGGGGGCACAGGCGTGGGCCGGCCAGCCGGCGAGGGCCGCCGCGGGCGCGGGGGGGCAGAGGGGCTCTCCCTCACCTGCTCCGAGGGCGACGAGGAGGCCACACCGTGCGCCACAGGGGGGTGAACGGGCGTGGGCCGGGCTCGGCGCGGCTCCGGGAGCACGGGCACCACCTCTCCAGGAGCATCGGCAACGGGCTCGGGCGCCTCGGGCTCCACCTGGAGGACGAGGGCGGAATAATCCTGTCCTTCGACCAGGGCGGCAAGGGCCTCGGCCACATCGCCAACGTCACCCCGGACGAGAGCGTCGCGGATGGCCGCCTCCGAGGCCAGGGAGGGCAAGTGTGACGCGCTCAACGCGATCACGTCGCCCGGCTTGAGGGTGAAGCGGGCCAAGCGCACGTGAACACGTCGGTCGTCGCCCAGGGGGTCCGCCGACGTGTGAGCTTCGCCTTGGAGGTCACCGATGGCCTTGGGGAACCGCGTCACCCGCGTGCCGCGGGCAATGTAGGTGAGAGCCGGGCCGGCCTGGGCCAGGAAGAGCGTCTCCCCTTGCTGACAGGCCAAGTTGAGGCCGGCCCAGACTTGGTCCTCGGGGGGCAGGCGCTCGTTCTCGATGAGCAGGGCCCGGTTGACCCGCTGGGCGGCCTCGTGAAGGGCGGCGGTGACCGAGCCCTTGGCCAAGGTCACCGCCTCGACGGCCACGTCCACGAGCAGGGAGCTCACGTCGTCCCACATGTCGGCCGGCGCGGAGAGCTCGGCCAACACGAAGAGCGTGCCGTGAGGCGTGTCGGCCCAGGCCATCTCCGGCGGACCTGTCCGCCGCTCGCCCTCGACGAGGCTCAGTTCGACCACGCGCGCTTTGAGAGAGCTCATGGGCCGATCATGTGGACGCTAGGAAGACGAAGGGGCCAAGGCCACTTCAGCCTCTTCGCCCAGGATTTCCTCCGCGTAGCGCAAGAGCACGCGGGCCCGCTCGGGCTCGACCTGCTTCTGTTCCAAATAGCGCTCCAACAGCTCTTTCGGAGTTCGGCCGGCAATGGAGCCCAAATCGCCCAGGCGCAGGCGGCGGGGGCGCTCCACGCGCCGTTGAATGGCCGCGATGTACTCGGCGTCGGCCAGGAGCCGGCGCAAGTCGGTGTCCCGCAGCCGGCCGGCCTGTTCCAAGGTGCAGTGGACGGTGAGCTTGACAATGGCGCCGTCGAGCGCCTGGGCCGCGACGGCCTGGGACACGGCAGCCAAGGGGTCCTCGGCGCCGCGCACGTCCACCTCGACGGCGATCAGCGGGCGCGTGGGCGTCTCCACGAACTCCCACGTCGTCTTCCCGCGCCGGACGTCGGCCACCACGAAGCCCTTGGGCTCCTGTGCCTCGCCGAAGTCGATGCGCTCCACGCTGCCGGCGTAGACCACGGGGGGCGTGTCGTGAAGGGCCTGGTGTTTGTGGATGTGCCCGAGGGCCACGTAGTCGAAGGCCGGGTGGGCCACAACCGCCTTGGGCACCACGATGTCGTGGCCCAGGAGCACGTTGCGCTCGGCGCCGGGCGCAGCCCCCGCGACGGTCAGGTGGGCGGCCAAAATCGTGGGCACCTCGCTTTGTTCCGCCCGGCGGGCAAACTCCTCGATCACCCGCACGACGGCCTCCTGGAGCTCACGGACGAGCTCCTGGTTGGAGCGCCCCCGGGCCTCCTCCCTGGCGAGCAGTCGGCTGCGCGTCACCCAGGGCACGGCGAAGATGGCCAGCCGGCCCGAGCGGGTGGGCACTTCCACGCACGTTGGCCTGGGGGCCACGTAGAGGCCGTCGAGCCCCAGCGTGTCGTAGACCTCCATGCTGTGGGCACGGTTGGCGGCGTTGGGCATGTCGTGGTTGCCCACCAAGAGGAAGACGGGCAGGCCGGCGTCCCGCAGGCGGCGCAGGCGCCGGGCGAATTCCCGCTGGTACGTGGGCGAGGGGTCGCGGTTCTTGAAGGCATCGCCGGTGAAGAGGACCAAGTCCACTTGTTCTCCGATGGCGTACTCAACCACGAAGTCGAGCGCCTTCAAGAAATCCATCAGGCGCGTGCTGAGGCCCGTCTCCACGTCGAGCCGGCCGTAGTTCTCGACGCCCAAGTGCAGGTCGGAGAAGTGAACCACGCGCGGCACGGTTCTGCTCCCTTCGCCATGGCGGCCGGGCCCCTACGGGCCCACGGTGATGTAGGGGCGCAGGCGCTCGAGCAGCTTGTTGCCAATGCCCTTCACCCGCGTGAGCTCCTCCACGGTGGTGAAGGGGCCGTTGGCCATCCGGTCCTCCACAATGCGGGCCGCCAGCGTGGGACCAATGCCCGGCAGGGCCTCGAGCTCATCTGGCCCGGCCGTGTTGATGTTCACCAGCCCGCCGGCCCCGGCCGTGCTCGAAGGACCACGTGCCTGGGAAACGACGGGAGCGCCGGCGCTCACCTCTTCCCGGGAGGGCACGTGGACTTGCACGCCATCCTGGAGAGGGGCTGCCTGGTTGACGGCCTCCGGGACCGCCTCGTCCGTCATCCCG
>JALSKA010000196.1 GCA_026989095.1 Ardenticatenaceae bacterium | reverse complement strand
CCACGCGCCTCGCAACACCCGGCCGGGAATGTACTGGACGGTGGTGAGAAACTGAGAGCCGGCCCGTACATCTCCCAAAATTAGGGGTTCCTCGGGTCTAACCTTCAGCCACATTGCTCCCTCCAGACCACGTGCGCCAGAGCGCCTCTAATTCCGCTTGTGGAATCGGATTTCGCTTGTAGAATCGGTTGTCATTTAGCGTGGGCTCTACTTCGCCTCGTTCTAACCATCCCAGACCGCGGGTGCGTCCCCCACCGATGGCCGATATCCAACGGACGGCCAGCGCTACCAGTGCCGCTGCCCGGTAAGCCGCAGCCCTGTCGGGAAAGTAGCCCTCACAAATGGCCAGACAGGTCAAAGGGCCGGGCTCTGTCGTCTCGACGAAGAACAGACGGTGGGGCAAGGTTGCGTGTCGCTGACGGCTGATGCTCACACCACTACGGATGAGCGTGCCCACATCCCCGGCAAAATGCCCGTCCTGAAACCGTAGCGGGGATGGTCGCTGGGGATGCCCAAAAACCTGGCACGCCAGACACAGGGAATTGAGATCAGCACACATCGTCTCTGGCATTGGCCCTGTGCATACCGGCTGCCCCCAGACCCGGAGCAGGGCCTCCGCTCGATCTCGCAAAACCCCCTTCAATGTCGTGGCCGGGATCACATAGCGCCCGTCCGCAGACATGGCCAGGGCCTTATCCGCCCCCCAGCGCCGGCGGTTCCCCGTGGTGTGAAAGGCGGTTCTCAAGATCAGGCGTAGTTCCAAGCGCAAGTGTTCCATTACTCTTCCTCCTCCTTCACATCGGGACGCATAGCGCGTAACTCAGCCAACTCTAGCACGTCGAGCAGGGCAGTCCGCCATCTTGGCCTTTGGCCCTCCTTATAGGGCTGCCAGAGCGGAGCCGGTGCTTCTGTCCTGAATTCCTCTCGTTGTGCCAACCTCCCCACTTTTGACAGAAACTCCGCAAACTGAGCCCGCTCCTCATCCTTCCTGCGCGCGATGTCGTAGTAAACGGTATTAAGTGATACCCACATACCCTTTTCCAGTGCTTCGCCCCAGCGGTGACGCAGTGTCCTGGACCACTGTGAAGCATCTTGAACCAGCTCCATGAGTTGCTTCGCCCGGTCCAACCCATAGGGGCGAGCGGTTAGGTCCCATCCATTGGGCTCGCGGGTGTAGTGACCCATAAGTGGCTCGGCTTTCTCAGCCGCGATGGGATTGGCCAACCATAGAAAGCTGAGAGCGCTGCAATTCCTCGCCTTAGCCTCTTGCTTGGCCTGCTTGAGCAAATCGCTTGCCAGCAATTCGAGATAGCGGACCGGATATTTCACATCGGCGATAGCGATGCCACAGGAGGCTGTAATTCTCTCCGGCCAGGCCTGAGGCCAATGTCCAAGCCCATCACTTGCCGTAATCTGAGCTTTGATCTTCTCCTCAAACCGCTGAAGGAATTCCACGGCCACTTCCCATGCATAACCGGCTTGCACCAAAAGCGTCACGTCATCGCCACCGATGTTCACAATTTCAAAAGGCCAATACCCCTCGCTCTTCCGTAGTTCTGGACCACACACTTCCCGCAGCGCCTCAAACAGGGCTTGCTGGGTGCCCTTCTCCAGGGCTTCGGAGAGTGCTTTAAACTCATCTTCACTTTGGACTTGTTGTAACAATCGGCCGATGTCGTTCCCATCGGCGTAGAGAAAGGCGATGTATGTGCGCCGTGCGCTCTTCACCAGGTGGTCCAGATCGGGTGGTTGTTTCGCTTGTGGAGAAGCGAAGTCCAAGAACTCCTGGTTGAATCTCCCACGCGCCTTATCCTTCTTGCCCCTCACGCCCTCTTGATGACGCCGCAGGCAGACCTGGCACAAGGCCACTCGCTCGGGGACGACTTCTTCTTCCCCCGGCTCATAACGGAGCACTTCCTCCAACGCTACCCGTTTTCCGCAGGACTCACACCGTCTACCGAAGGGAAATGTTTCAAAGAAAGGGACTTCACGCTTCTGTGCCTTTGCCTCACGAACCCGTGCGATGAGAAAGGCCACCCGTCGGGCGAAATCGCCGCTCTGTTGTGCATGTTGGTGAGCATCCCAAAGTCGCCTGGCCCATCCGTCCGGAGGGGAATCCGTGGAAGGTCGAGGCAGTGGGTGTTGCTCATAGACCACCGTCACCGTAGCCATCAGAGTGCGGTCAAGGTACAGTTTTTCAATGGCTTTCTTCGCCTCTTCCGCTTGATCTGCAGGAACCTTGAAAAGAAAACTGCCTCCCGAACAGTAAATCTTTTCGCCGCCGAGCTGCTCGATTCTTCGCGTGACCTCCGCTTCGCATTCCACCAGCAATTGACTGCCGCCACGAATTTGGGGCAATGAAGAGGTCTCGAAGACGAGTTCCTTAATTGCATCCGCGTCTCCATGTAGTAGAATTGTTTCCCTTTGGTGATCCATGTCTCTCTCCCAAAAGAAATCATTGCACATTTAGAACTTTTTTCCCATTATACCACACTCCCCCGACACACGTTCACCCTTCTGGCCGTGTGTGGGGGAGCAAAAAAGGCGCAAAAAGGGTGAATGTGCCGGTTCCCCCTCTACGGCGGGTCGAGGTGTTGGCAGAAGGGGCCGAAGTGGTGTACGAGCATCCGGGTGGTGATGCGGCTCTTGGCGGGCAGGCCCCAGATGGCGCGCACGTGGCCGGCGATGGCGCGCCTGTGGGATTTGGCCGTGGTGTCGGTGATCTGCAGGCGGTGGGCGATGTCGCGCACGGAGAGGCCGTGGGCGATGAGCCAAAGCACCTGGCGCTGGCGGCGGGTGAGCCGATCCCACACCTCTTGGCACTTGTGGCGCTCCTCCTCGTCCTGTGGCCTGCGGGCGCGCGTGAGGGCGGGGGTGGCCGAGAGCGGCCCGGCCCCGGGGCCCACGAGGCTCCACAGGGCCGGGAACTCGGCGCCCAGCGGCGTGAAGGGGACCATCACCAGCCGCGCGCCGTCTCCCGGCATGGGGTGCATCCGCCGGCCGTCGCGCACTTGCTCCTGAACCGCTTCCGGCGTGTAGAGGTGCCAGATCGTGTCCGCGTGGTCGAAGATGAAGAGGGCCGCGCTCATCGCCAGGTAGCCCAACAGCCGGCGGCCGCCGGCGATGCACAGGTGAATCGCACGGTGCTCCCCCTTCAGCTCGCGGAAGAGATGGCGGAAGGTGTGCCACACGGCGTTGGCGTCGGCCTTGGAGCGGATGTCGGGCAGGGGGTCCTCGCCGCGCCGCACGAGCAGGAAGCGAAACTCAATGGCAGCATCACAGTAGGGCCCGCCGCGAAACTCACATTCCAGCCTCTCCAGGGCGTCACGTAGACGCACAGATGTGGGATGGAGGTGGACGACGATGACCTCGGCAATGGGATGCCCGCTTTCCCGCAGGAGGTCGAGCGCGAAGGTGACGACTTGGGGCTGTCCTCCAAGGGTGGCAACCAGCGTGGCCTTTGGCATGGGGAAAACTCCTCGGATGTCCCTTTTGTGCCTACCCTGTTATCATTATATGAGAGTAACCCTTATGGTCAATTTGTTCCAAAGGGGGAATGGCATGAACGCCTTCCGTTTCCCGGCCGTCCTGATTGGCGGGCCCCCACACAGCGGCAAGTCGGTCTTCACCTACCTGCTGAAGCGCGCCCTGCAACGCCTTTCCCCGCCCCCTGCCTTCTACGTCCTCCGGGCGGCGCCCGACGGCGAGGGGGATTGGTTCCACGAGGCCGACCCCCGCCTGGTCCGGCGACTTCGCTACAAGCGCCCTTTCGACAAGGCGTTCGCCGAGCGGATCGCACAGGCCGTTACCGGCCGTCACCTGCCCCTGTTGGTGGACGCCGGCGGCAAGATCACCGAGGAGCAGCGGATCATCGCGCGCCGGTGTACTCACGCCCTCCTCCTGAGCGCCGACCCGAGCCGGCTCCGCGAGTGGGAGGAGTTCGCGCGCGAGATGGGGCTCACCGTGTTGGCCGCGCTGCACTCCCGCCTCGACGGCCAAGGCGACGTGGAGGTGCCGGCGGACCCACACGTCCCCATACGCGGAACGCTCACCCAGCTCCGGCGTCACACACACCTTGCCGATCAGCCGGCACTGGGCGCCGTCGTCCGGCGGCTGCAAGCGCTCTTCGCCTTCGATCACATGACCCTGCGCGCCGTTCACCGGCGGATGCTGCCGGCCGGCGCCCACTTGGTGGACGTGTACCTCTGGCCTGCCGGGCGCCGGTGGGAACCCCACATGTTGGCCCAGTTCGTTGCCTCCCTGCCCGACGGGCCGCTGGCCCTGTACGGCGTCGCTCCCACGTGGGTCTACGGCGCCGCGGCGGCGGCCACAGCGGCGCGGTCGGCCCAGATGTTCCAGTTCGACTCCGTCCTCGGCTGGATCACGCCGCCGGAACTGGCCGTGGGCGCCGAACCCTTGGGCCACTTCCACTGCGTGTGCGGCCCCGAGTACACGGTTATGAACGTGCGTTTGCCCCAAGCCTACGTGGAACGCGAAGCGCTGGCCGGCGCCGGCGCGCCAGAGCCGCGCCGGGGACACGGGCTTGTTGTGGGCGGCAAACTGCCCCTCTGGCTCTACACGGCCTTGGTGCGCCTCTATGCACCCCGTGTGCCTTGGCTGGCCATCTACGCCCCGCAAAACAAGGAGGCCGTTGTCGTCAGCGCCCGGCAAGGGGCGCCTGTGAGCGTCGGAGATGTCTGCTCGCTCAACGATTGGCCGTTCTTCCCTTCGGGATCGTCTTCGGCGACCGGAAGCCGATGATCGGCGGGCAGGCATCCCCAGACCAAAAGGCCTATTGACAAGGAGCTTCTCCCTGTGGTATCACTGGGAAGAACATTTTGGCACCGAGCGAGTTGAGCGCGCCGGGCACTTCGTGGTGTGCGACGGTGCCCGGCAGTCTTCCTGGCCACGGGGGAATCGAGCATGATCACGTACATTGTGGGCGGCATTATCGTTGGCTTCGCCTTGGGGTGGGGCATCTACTGGTACCTCCAGCAGAGTGACCGGCGCCGGTGGGAGGCGAAATGGCTCCACTTGGAGCGAAGCCCCCTGGTGACCGGCGCTGTTCTGGCACGGGCTTGGGAGCAGGCGCGGTCGGCGCGCGTGGGCCTGCCCGCGCCACCGCAGGAGATGCCGCCGGCCGGCGAGGTCCTCGAGGGGGAGATCCGGGAGATTGAGGAGCCTGCCCCCCTTGCCCAGCCCGACGACAGGCCGGAGGAGCCCCTCTCCGCCCTGCCGCAAGCCCAACAGCCCCCTCCGTCCACCCTTGAGACGGACGAGGGGGAGATCGTCGCCTATTGCCCCATCTGCCACGCCCGTCGGCCCGTCGAAAACGCGCACCACGTGACCACTCGCAGCGGCCACACGGCCGTGCGGGGCACCTGTGGGCACTGCGGCGGCGAGCTGTTCGCCTTCAAGAAGTAGCCCCCCTGGTCGCACGTTGGCCCTTCGCGGTAGCGCTCCCCTGCCCTCGGGGATTTGAAGACTGAGGTTGTCGCCTCCGGCGAAGGGGAGTACAATGAACTACACAGGATCCCCAACGGAGTGGAGGGAAAGGAGGGCCACATGCTCCCCGCCGACCGGATTGTGCGTACCACATGTCCCTACTGTGGCGTAGGCTGTCAGGTAGACCTGCACGTGAAGGACCGCCGCATCTTCCGCGTGACCGCCCCCTTCGACGTGGCCCCCAACTACGGCCGGCTCTGCGTCAAGGGCCGTTTCGGCGTTGATTTCGTCCACCACCCCGAACGTCTCACCCGCCCCCTCGTCCGCAAGGCGTTCGGCCAACGGCCTCGCCAGCCTGTGGGCCTCGACGGCTTCCGGGAAGCCTCGTGGGACGAGGCCCTCGAGCTGGCGGCCGACCACCTGGCCCACGTGGTCCGCACGCGGGGCGGCGATGCCATCGGCACCTTCTGCTCGGCCAAGGCCACCAACGAGGACAACTACGTCTTCCAGAAGTTCGTGCGCGCCGTGCTGGGCACCAACAACGTGGACCACTGCGCCCGCCTCTGCCACGCCGCCTCGGTCACCGCGCTCCAAATGGCCATCGGCTCCGCGGCCATGTCCAACTCCATTGCCGAAATGAGCCGCTTGGATGTCTTCCTCGTCACCGGCTCCAACACCAGTGAGACCCACCCAGTGATCAGCACTTTCTTGCGCGAGGCCGTAGTCCGGCGCGGCGCCAAGATGATCGTCGTGGACCCCCGGGAGACGGAGATGACCCACTTCGCTGCCCTCTGGCTGCGCCAGCGGCCGGGCACCGACGTGGCCCTCTTCCAGGCCATGGCCCACGTCATCGTCCACGAGGAGCTGTACAATGCCGACTTCATCGCCGCCCGCACCGAGGGCTTTGAGGAGTACGCCGCCTCCTTGGCCGACTGCACGCCCGAATGGGCCGAGACCATCTCCGGCGTGCCGGCCGAGATGATTCGCCAGGCTGCCCGCCTCTACGCCTCGGCCGAGCGGGCGGCCATCTACTGGGGCATGGGCATCAGCCAGAGCGTCCACGGCACCGAGAACGCCTTGGCCCTGGCCAACTTGGCCCTGCTCACCGGGCACATCGGCCGGCCGGGCACAGGGCTCAACCCCCTGCGGGGCCAGAACAACGTCCAAGGGTGCTCCGACTCGGGCGGGTTGCCCAACGTCTTCCCCGGCTACCGGCGCGTGGACGATCCCCAAGTGCGCGCCGAGTACGAGGCTGCGTGGGGCGTCTCCCTCAACCCGCGCCCCGGCCTGACCACCATGGAAATGGCCTTCGCGGCCGAGGCCGGCGACATCGTGGCCTACTACGTCATGGGCGAGGACCCCATGATGAGCGAGCCCAACTTGCGCCACGCCCGCCACATCGTCGAGCAGCTTCCCTTCCTCCTCGTCCAGGACATCTTCCTGACCCCCACGGCCGCCTACGCCGACATCATCCTGCCGGCCTGCAGCTTTGCCGAAAAGGAGGGCACCTTCACCAACACTGACCGCCGCGTGCAGCGCGTGCGCCGTGTTCTCGACCCGCCCGGCGCGGCCCGGCCCGACTGGGAGATCATCTGTGACTTGGCCAAGCGCGTGGAGCGCAAGCTGGGGCGGACCTCCAGCGCGGGCTTCGACTACGACGGGCCCGAGGCCATTTGGCAGGAGATGGCCTCCCTCACGCCCCCCTTCCAGGGCATCACCTACGCCCGCATCGAGCAGGAGGGAGGAGTCCACTGGCCCTGTCCTTCGCCAGATCACCCCGGCACCCCCTACCTCTTCGCCGACTCCTTTCCCCGCGGCCGGGGGCAGTTCGTGTCCCTCGCCTACCGCCCCTCCGCCGAGCTGCCCGACGAGAACTACCCCTTCATCCTCTCCACCGGCCGCGTGCTCTACCACTGGCACGGCGGGGCCATCACCCGACACTCGGGCTTGGACAACATCTACCCCGAACCCGTGGTGGAAATCCACCCCCATGACGCGGCCCGCCTTGACATCCGCCCGGGCGAGCGCGTGCGCGTGCGCTCCCGCCGGGGCGAGATCGTCGTCCGGGCCGCCGTCACGGCCCGTTCGCCCAAGGGCGTCGTCTTCATCCCCTTCCACTTCGCCGAGGCCGCTGCCAACGAATTAACCTTGGACCTCCTCGACCCCAAGGCCAAAATCCCCGACTACAAGGTGTGTGCCGTCGCCTTGGAGCGGCTGAGCTCCCCCTGACCTCGCGGGGCGCGGGGCGGTCAGAGAACGGTTTTGCACCAAACGTTTGTTTGGTATATACTGGTACACGGCTGAGTGTTTGCGGAGTGCGCACCACACCACGACGTCTTCCGTCAGGCCGGCGTTGAAAAGTGCATAGTGCCAAAGGAGGTCTCTATGGACAAACCCTGGCTCCAGTTCTACGACCCGGGTGTGCCCGAGTCGATCGACTATCCCGATGACACCCTCGACGCGCTCCTGGCCAACACCGCCCGCCGCTTCCCCGACCGCCCGGCCATCATCTTCTTCGACAAGCAGCTCTCCTACCGCGAGCTCGACGAGGCCGTGAGCCGCTTCGCCGCTGCCCTCCAACATCTGGGGCTCGAGAAGGGGGACCGGGTGGCCGTCCACATGCCCAACTGCCCCCAGTTCGTCATCGCCTACTACGGCACCCTGCGGGCCGGTGGCGTGGTAGTGCCCACCAACCCCACGTACACCCCCCGTGAGCTCCACCACCAGCTCAACGACAGCGGGGCCCGCGTGGTCGTCACCCTCACCATGACCCTCGACCGGGTGCAGGCCGTCCGGGACGAGACCCCTGTGGAACACGTCATCGTGACCAACATCAAGGACTACTTCCCCCCGCTCATCAAGCTGCTCTTCACCCTCTTCAAGGAGAAGAAGGAAGGCCACGCCGCCGACATCCGGGGCCTGCCCAACACCTCCTGGTTCCTCGAGCTGCTGCGCCGCCACAGCCCCGAGAGCCGCCGGCCGGCCGGCACCACCAAGGACGACTTGGCCGTGTTGGGCTACACGGGCGGCACCACCGGCGTGCCCAAGGGAGCCATGCTCCTCCACCGCAACCTGGTGGCCAACGCCCTCCAAGTGCGCGCTTGGACTCCCGGCCTCCGGGAGGGGGAGGAGTCGGTCCTGGGCGCGTTGCCCCTCTTCCACTCCTACGGCATGACCACGGTGATGAACTTCGCCGTTGCCGTGGGTGGGGCCATGATCCTGCTGCCCAACCCCCGTGAGCTGGACCGCATCCTCAAGCTCATCGACAAGTATCAGCCCACCTTCTTCCCCGGCGTGCCCACCCTCTACACCGCCATCAACAATCACCCCGACGTGCAGAAGTACAACCTGCGCTCCGTCAAATACTGCCTGAGCGGCGCGGCCAGCCTGCCGGTGGAAGTGCAGAAGAAGTTCGAGGAGCTCACGGGCGCCAAAGTGGTGGAGGGATACGGCCTCACGGAGACGAGCCCCGTCACCCACGCCAACCCCCTGAACGGCAGGCGCAAGCCAGGCAGCATCGGCATCCCCATGCCCGACACCCTGGCCAAGATCGTCCACATCGAGACGGGCGAGGAGCTTCCTGTGGGCGAGGTGGGCGAGATCGTCATCAGCGGTCCCCAAGTCATGGCCGGGTACCACAACCGCCCCAAGGAAACCCAAGCGACCCTGCGCACGGACGCCGACGGGCGCGTCTGGCTTCACACCGGCGACGTGGCCCGCATGGACGAGGACGGCTACTTCTACATCGTGGACCGCAAGAAGGACCTCATCATCGCCAGCGGCTACAACGTCTACCCGCGCGAGGTCGAGGAAGTCCTCTACGAACACCCCAAAGTGCTCGAGGCGGCCGTCGTGGGCGTGCCCGACCCCTACCGGGGCGAGACGGTCAAGGCCTTTGTGGTGCTCAGGGAGGGCGAAATGGCCACCGAGGAGGAGATCATCCAGTTCTGCCGCGACCGCCTGGCCCCCTACAAGGTGCCCAAGCTGGTCGAATTCCGGGACTCACTGCCTAAGACCACCGTGGGCAAGATCCTGCGCCGACAGCTCGCCGAGGAGGAGCGGCGCAAGCTTCAGGCGGCTGAGTAAACGCCGGGGGCTGCTGCCTCACGGTGCCGGGGCGCTGTCTGCCCCGACCGACATCTTGACATAACGGGCGAAGATCAGGAAGGCCGTGTGGGCTACCATGCGGTCCTCCGGCCGCAGCCGTTCGGGGTTGGGCTTGTAGCGGCGCAGCAGGAGCTCCACCACGTCCACGTCGTACCAGGGGCCGGCCTGCATGGCGGCCAACAGGGCGGAGACCTGATTGGTGGTGGGCACCAGGGCGCCGAAGAAGCCCCCGCCGGTGAGGGCGCGTTGGGCTTGTTCCAAGTAAAGCCAGGGTTCGCGCACGTCCAGGAAGACGGCGTCCACATCTTCCTCCACGAACCCGTCGGCGATGTCCCGCACGTGCAGGGTGACGTAGCGATCCAGGCCCACCTTGGCCAAGTTGCGGGCGGCCAAGGCGCTCATTTCGGGCCGGCGCTCGTACGTGTAGACGTGGCCCGTGGGCATCACCCCGTGGGCCAGGACCATCGTCAGGCTGCCGCTGCCCGTGCCCCCCTCAATGATGCGCGCGCCCGCGTGGACGTTCAGGCGCATGAGGATGTAGCCGCTGTCCTTGGGGTAGACGATCTGCGTGGTGCGCCGCACGGCTTTGGCCAAGTCGGCGATGCTGGGCTGGAGCACGGTGAAAGGCTCGCCCAAGTGGGTGTGAACCTGTCGGCCGTAGGGGTGGCCGATGAGGGCGTCGTGGGGGATAACGCCCCGGTCGGTGTGAAACGTGCGACCCGGCTCCAAGGTGACGATGTGGCGCTTGTGGCGCCGGTCGATGAGCAGGACCCGGTCTCCGGCCTGGGCGACGCGCGACATAATCTCCACTCCCCTCCGTGTGGCCTTGGCTCAGCAGGGGACGAGCGGCGAGATGCCCCGCCGCTCGTCTCCCGTTCGGGTGTCGAGTTGACCGTGGTGGCGGCGCGGCCGGCCTATCCTCCCAACCGCGCCTGAATGGCGTCCCGGACCTCCTCGTAGGTGGCGTGGCGTCCGAGCTGCTTCTTCGAGAAGACCAGCTCGCCGTCCACGGTCACCTCGAAGACGCCCCCATCAGACGGAACCAGCGTGAGCGATTCCACCTGCTCCTCGAAGTCGGTCAAGATGTGCTCCGTCATCCTGACGGCTCTGGGCAGGTACTTTCAGACAGCACAGTATTCGATCACGATCTTCACGGTTCACCCTCCTGCTGTGGAATGTACGGTGACCGTATTGTAGCACGCTTCTTCCCCCGGTCAACCCGTTTTTCCCCGCTCTTCCCCGCGTGCCTGCCGTCAATGCTATGGCGCACAAATATGTTGACAAAACGTTCACCTATTTGACGCGGGATGTTCATGGAACGTGAATGCCGGCCGGGTAGACTGGAGCCAGACGGGTGCAGTGACGGCAAATGACATGCCTGCGCATGACCACGAGGGGGGAAGAACGATGAGTGAAAAGGAAAAGGCTAAGGAAGTCGCCCGCACGTTGTTGAAGAAGCTGGGTCCGGCGCCCAAACTTCGGGACGTGGCCAACGGCTCTCGGAACGGAAAGCAGGGCCAGAAGGAGAAGAAGGGCTAACCTCTTCCGCCAACCCAGATGGCGCCGCCGAAGCGCGGGGGCCAGGACCGCCGCTCAAGGGGGGACAACACGTCCCCTTTTTGCATTTTGCTCCGCTGCCTCCGTGTGGCATAATACTGAGGAAGACGCAGCAGACGAAGTGGAAGCCAGAGGGAGTTCATGGCGGAGCGCGACAACCCGCTCAGCGAGCGCGAGCTGGAAGTCATGCGCCTGGTGGCCACGGGCGCCACGAACCAGGAGATCGCACGCGCCCTTCACATCAGCCCCAACACGGTCAAGGTCCACCTGCGCAACATTTACGAGAAACTGGGCGTGGCCTCCCGGACCGAGGCGGCCATGGTGGCCCTCCGCGAGGGGTGGCTGGAGATTCCGGGCATCTCCTCCGCCGACGGCGAAGAGGCGGCCACGCCCACGCGCGAACAGGAGGCCTCGACGACTGCCCCGGACACGGGCGCGCCCGGTGACGCCGAGGCGCAAACTCCTCCTCACAGTGCGGCTTCTCCCCGTTCGTCCGTTGTGATCCCCGCGTGGGGCCTGGCCGTCGGCCTGGTGCTCCTCGTGGGGGCCATCTTGGCTGCTGCCTGGCTCGTGCGCCCGCGGCCGAGAACATCGGCCGCGCCGGCCGTGCCGGGGCGCTGGCAGGAGGTGCGTGCCCTGCCCTCACCCAGGGCTGGTGCCGCTGCCGTGGCCTACCAGGGGCGCATTTACGTCGTGGGCGGTGCCTCGGCCGAGGGGCCGCTTTCCCAAGTCGCCATCTACGATCCGCTCCAGGAAGAGTGGACTGCGGGCGCGCCGAAGCCCATTCCCGTCACAGGGGCGCGCGCCGTGCTCCTCAACGGGCGCATCTACGTGCCCGGAGGGCTGCTCGCCAACGGCCGGCCGGTAGCCACCGTCGAGGTCTACGATCCCCTGGCCGACCGCTGGGATCAGGTGGCCGATCTGCCGACGCCCCTGGCCGATTACGGGCTCGTGGCCTACGAGGGGCAGCTCTACGTGGCCGGCGGGTGGGACGGCATCTCCGTGCAGGATGTCATCTGGGTCTACGACCCCGAACGGGACACGTGGGAAGCAGCTCCGCCCCTGCCGGCACCTCGCCGACACGTGGAGGGCGCAGTGGCCCGCGACGAGGTCTACTTCTTGGGCGGCGTGGACGGGGAGAACAACGTCCGCCGCGAA
>JALSKA010000195.1 GCA_026989095.1 Ardenticatenaceae bacterium | reverse complement strand
CGGGAGCTGTTCGCGCGCGGGGTGGAGGCGGACCCTGGGCATGCGCCTGTGTGGCAGGCGTGGGCGTTGCTGGAGGCGCGGCTTGGGGAGGTGGAGCGGGCGCGGGAGCTGTTGGAGGAGGGGCTGCGGCGGGTCCACGAGCCCCGCTGGCGTGCCCTCCTGCTCTCCACGCGGGGGGGGCTGCGGGCCCGGCGGAAGCGCTACCGCGAGGCCGAGGCGGACTTCCGCGCCGCCCTGGAGCTCCACGAGGGGGACCCCCTCACCCACTACCACTTCGCCGTGGACTGCCTGCTCCCCCAGGGGCGGCGGGAGGAGGCGTGCCGTCACCTGCGCCGCGCGCGGGAGCTGCGGCCCCGCAAGCGCCGCGACCGGGAGCGCGTCGCCCGGGCCCTGCGGCGGGCCGGGTGCGGGTGAGGTTCACCCCTACCCCTTCACCGAGCCCGCCAGGATGCCGCGCACGAAGTAGCGCTGGAGGGAGAAGAAGAGGGCCAACGGCAGGGCCATGGAGACGAAGGCCGCTGCGGTCAGCAACTCCCAGTTCTGCCCCAGGGAGTTGACCAGCGTGCTCAGCCGCACGGTGAGCGGGGCCACCTGTTCCGTTCCTCCCAGGTAGATCAGGGCCACCAACAGGTCGTTCCAGACCCACAGGAACTGGAAGATGGCCAGGGAGGCCAAGGCCGGCACGGAGAGGGGCAGGGCCAGCCGCGTGAAGGCCGTGAACCAGGAGGCCCCGTCCAGGAAGGCTGACTCGAAGAGCTCGCGAGGCAGGGCCCCGAAGAAGTTGCGCAGCAGGTAGACGGCGAAGGGAAGGCCGTAGCCCGTGTGGGCCAGCCAGATGCCCAGGAACGTGCCCGAGAGGCCCAACTGGTTGTAGAGCCGCAAGATGGGGATCAGCGTCATCTGGAGGGGCACCACTAACAGGCCCACCACGATGGCGAAGAGGGTCTGCCGGCCGGGGAACTCCATCCACGCGAAGGCGTAGGCGGCCAGGGCGGCCAGGGCAATGGGAATGAGCGTGGAGGGCACGGCGATGATCAGGCTGTTCAGGAAGGCGCGCCCCATGCCCTGGGCTGTCAACACCGCCGCGTAGTTCTCCAGCGTGTACTGGGTGAAGTCGAAGGGGTTCACGAAGACCGTCCACCACCCGGTGGAGCGCACCGCGTCGCGCGGCCGGAAGGAGCTCACCAGCAACCCCACCGTGGGCGTCATCCAGAGCAGGCTGATGGTGATGATCACGGCGTGAAGGGGGAGCTGCCCTGCCCGCCGCCGCGCCGCGCGCGCCCACGTGCTCATCCCGCCCGTCCCCGATGTCCGCACAGCCCGCACCACGTTGCTCATCGCATGGCCTCCTGTTCCTGGAAGCGCCGAATGTTCGCCAGCATCACCGGCACAATGGCCAGCAGGAGCACCACCGCAATGGCGCTCGCCCGGCCGAAGTCGCGGAACTGGAACATCTCCTTGTACATGCGGTTGGCCAACACCTCGGTGCCGAACTCGCCGAAGGTCATCACGTAGACGATGTCGAAGACCTTGAGCACGTTGATGATCATGGTGGTGGTCACCACGGCCAAGGTGGACTTCATCAGGGGGAGGGTCACCCGCCAGAAGATCTGCCACTCGCTCGCCCCGTCCACCCGGGCGGCCTCGATGATGTCCCGTGGGATGCCCTTGTAGGCGGCCGAGAGGATCACCATGCAGAAGCCCGTCCAGATCCACACGCCGGCCACG
This sequence comes from Ardenticatenaceae bacterium, assembly GCA_026989095.1. GTDB lineage: Bacteria > Chloroflexota > Anaerolineae > Ardenticatenales > Ardenticatenaceae > WFWG01. Next base: position 83 of record JALSKA010000195.1, on the reverse strand, counting down.
ATGAGGGCGAAGTTGTTGATGGGCCGCTCCACCAGCCACCCCACCGGGTCCCGGCCGAAGACACCCACCAACACGGCGTTGAG
>JALSKA010000194.1 GCA_026989095.1 Ardenticatenaceae bacterium | reverse complement strand
TCCCCCTCCCGCCCGGCCAACAGAGCGCAACCTTTGTGGACCCTTTCGTGCGCCCCGGCACGACGTACGTCTACCGCGTCGAGCTCGTGGACCGGGCCGGCCGAGTCGTCTGGTGGTGGACGGTGGTCCAGCGGGCGGACACTCTTTGGGTCTACCAAATACTTATTATCGTCATTAGTGTCATTGGCGGATGGATTATCACATCAATCACATTGAAGGTTCACACAACAATGCATTTGAACAGACGCTTACGCATCCTGAGATAACTTGTGTGTCACAACAGAACTTGGTGTGGATACCACTTTCATCCTAAACAGACACGCTCTCGTTGGGGAACTCAACACAATTAGCTTCTTAAGAGGCCCGACTGGCGTCTATTCCAATATGAGCAAACAGATAATAAAGGAAGGGGGAAACCATGAAAGTATTCAAGATCATGTGGGTTATTGCCGCAACTATCGTTGCATTCTGGTGGAGTTTGTGGTCCGTCTTACTTATCTACGCCCAAGGTCCCGTGGTCGGGGACACATTTGTCAGCCCACTCGCCATTGATACTTTCACACTCTCTCCCAGCTCAGTCTACCCGGGCCAACAAAGCACCATTGCCGTTCAGTACACATTGGGGTCAGGAAATGACTCCGTCGCCATCTGTGTCTATGTGCCCACCGCGTTGTCAGGTGCATACACATTGGTGAACCCAACTTCAGGATATACTGAAGTTCCCAACGGATGTCCTGATGTAACAAACTATGAAGACACCAACTTTTACAGAAATGATTTTGCCCCTTTCGGGGGAACATTCACGTTCAGTGTTGATCTTGTAGTTCACGCAAACGCGACTGCAAGCACCTACACAATAGGAGTCGTCCAATATGAAGGCACAGCGGGATGTGACAACCCAAGCGGTGCTACATGCAACACCTCTTCTTCTTCAGGTAAGGACCTGTCGGTGCTCCCCAACCCAACCCGAGTCTACGTGGACAGCGGCGGGAGTTGTGGCGGCAACACACCGTGTTATACGGCCCTAACGAACCCTATCACCGGAGCTCTGGAGTCAGTGGCAGCCGGCGGCACTGTTGTTGTTATGGATGACTTTAGCGGCACTTCACCTACGATCAGTAAGGATGTGACCATTGAGGGTACATCAGGCAGTAAGATAGGCCCTGTGGCCATTCAAGATCCAGCCAATGTCACTCTTCGTGGCACCACGATTAACGGTGGCGGGGCAACTGCAATCACGAACAACAGTACGAATGCAGCGACTGTCTATGCCAACAACTTCGAGAACTTCACAACGGCCCTTGCTGGCACAGGGACAACGAATGCGCCGTATAATTGGTGGGGACAATATACCACCCAACCATCAGGCGTCTCTGCCGCAGACTGGGCCAAGCGACTTGGCGCCCCGGTCTCCTCATGGGGCATGGGCACGCTGGGTGCTGCTAAATTAGAGCCACAACCCGGTAGCACCGGCACCGGCATTATCGTCAGTCACGGAAACTCGGCTGTGCCTTTTGATCAAGGCGTCTTTCCCTACTCGTCACAAGTCTGCTCCGACTACTACGATTTCTTCGTGCTCAACGGCTCAGGTGATTGGAAAGTCACCGTGCCCGTTGATGCCATCGAAGCGTGCGATGTGCCATTGACCAATGTCAAACTCTTCGTCTTCGCCACACTTGACAACACCCCCGACTTTGCCACCTGCGCAGCCGGACCATCACCCAACGCCGATCCGGCATGTTGGGACAGCGTGGGCGATGCCGGCGGCGAGAGTATAACCAGCGACTTCAGCACTCGCACGTTGATCTGGACCACCGCCTCAGTCGGGGAGCTGAACGGCACACCGATTGTCGCGGGCACAACTGGCGGTGCGGACCCAACAGCAGTAACGTTGGAAAGTTTCAGTGGCATCGTTTTCACCCCCTCCAACCGTCTCGTGGCCGTGGCCGCCGGGCTCCTGGGCGTGGCCGTGATGGCGCTCACGGCGATCACCCTGCGCGCAGGCCGGCGCCGGTAGCGGCCTCCGCGCGCCTGTCGCGTCTCCCCACAGGGGGCGTGGCCTCGTGGCCGCGCCCCCTTTCTTGAGGGGAGCCTGCCCGCGGAGGAACCCCCAAAGAGGGGCCGCGGCAATTTGGTGCCTCACCCATCATCCGGTATAATCACGGCTGTTCGCCACATCCGACCACCTGACATCTCCGTGAGTCCTGCAGGCGTCCAAAGGAGGAGCGAGCATGTACAAACTCGTTGCCATCTACCGCGTTCCGACTGACCAAGCCGCCTTCGACGAACACTACTTCAACGTCCACGCGCCCCTGATGGCCAAAGTGCCCGGTTACGAGCGCATCGAAGTGAGCAAGGTGACCCGCACCCTGATGGGCGAGCCCCAGTACTACCTCATGTTCGAGATGTGGTTCTCCGACGAGGAGCGCCTCAAGGCGGCCCTCCGCTCCGAGGAGAACCGGGCCGCGGGCAAGGACCTCATGGGCTTCGCCGGTGACCTGGTGACCGTCTTCACCGCCCGCGTCGTGGAGGGAGAGACGCCATGAAAGCCGCCCTCGTGGCCATCATGGTGGCGGCCGGCTCGTGGATGGGCCAATTTCTGCGCACTGCCGCCTCCGTGCCCGACGAGCCGCCCCCGCGGCCGCGCCTGACACCCGTCCACGTCGTGCCGGCCCTCACCGCCGGCCTCCTCCTCGGCTACGCGCGCCGCCTCTCCCTCGTCGCCACCGCGCTCTTGAGCTTCAACCTGGCCGTCATCTACAGTTTCATCGTGGGCACAGAGGCCCAGCGGCGCTGGATGCGCGAAGCCCAGCGCGGATGACGGGAACGGTTCCGCGCCGGAGAGGGATTCTTCCGCGCTGACACAGCCGGTGGAAACTGGCACCGGGAGAGGAGCTCGGCAAACAGGGCCGACGCCGTGACCCTCCCCCTTTCCTGTGACCGAGCCTCGAATGCCGTAGCGGCGAACGTTGACCGGTTGGCTCCCATCATCGGCTCTCGGAAACAGCGAGCGACACGGAGGAACACCATGTACGAACACATCATTGTGGAGCGCCCCCGCCCCGGAGTGGGCCTCGTCCGCCTCAACCGCCCCAAACGCCTCAACGCCCTCAACCAGGCCACCATGCGGGAACTGGCCACTGCCCTCACTGAGTTCGCCCAGGACGACGGCGTGCGCGCCGCGGTCATCACGGGCAACGAGCGCGCCTTCGCGGCCGGCGCCGACGTGAACGAGATGGTGGGCAAGACATCTGTGGACATGCTCCAGAGCTACAGGTTCAAGCAGTGGGAAGTGGTGCGCACCTTCCCCAAACCCCTCATCGCCGCGGTGAGCGGCTGGTGCCTCGGCGGAGGCAACGAGCTGGCCATGAGCTGTGACATGATCGTGGCCAGCGAGACGGCCCGTTTTGGCCAGCCGGAGATCAACTTGGCCATCATGCCGGGCGCCGGAGGCACCCAGCGCCTGACCCGCGCCGTGGGCAAGGCCCTGGCCATGGAGATGGTCCTGGCCGGCCGCTTCCTCACCGCCCAGGAGGCTTTGGACCACGGCCTGGTCAACTACGTCGTGCCCCCTGAGCTCTATCTCGAAAAGGCCCTTGACTTGGCCGAACAGGTGGCCGCCAAGGCGCCGCTGGCCCTCCAACTCGCCAAGGAGGCCGTCCTCAAGGCCTTCGAGCTGCCCCTGAGCGAGGGGCTGGAGTACGAGCGCAAGAACTTCTACCTCCTCTTCAGCTCCCAGGACAAGGAGGAGGGCATCTCGGCCTTCCTCGAGAAGCGCCGGCCCGAGTTCAAAGGGCGGTAACAACTCCGGTGAAGGTGAAAAAGGAGGCACCATGGGTTACGAGACTATCCTGTACGCCAAGGACGGCGGCGTGTTGACCATCACCCTCAACCGCCCCGACAAGCTCAACGCCGCCAACGACACCATGCTGACCGAACTCCAGGACGCCTTCAAACAGGCCGGGCGTGACGACGAGGTGCGCGCCGTGATCCTGACCGGCGCCGGCCGGGGGTTCTGCGCCGGCCAGGACTTGGCCAGCGTCGAGGAACGGCTCCACGGAGGGGGGCGCATGGACTACGGCGCCCACCTGCGCCACACCTACAACCCCCTCATCCTGCGCATTCGCCGGCTCCCCAAGCCGGTCATCGCGGCCGTGAACGGCGTGGCCGCCGGCGCTGGCATGAGCCTGGTCATGGCCTGCGACCTGCGCCTGGCCGCCGAGAGCGCCTCCTTCCTCCAGGCCTTCGTGCGGGTGGGCCTCGTCCCCGACAGCGGCTCCACGTGGATGCTCCCCCGCCTGATCGGCATGGCTCGCGCCGCGGAGATGATGCTCACCGGCCGGCGCATCAGCGCCCAAGAAGCCCTCGAATGGGGGCTCATCAACAAGGTCGTGCCCGACGACGCCCTCGTGGAGGAGGCCAACGCCCTCGCCGGGGAGCTGGCCAAGGCCCCCACCAAGGTGATCGGCTACATCAAGCGGGCCCTCGACTTCGCCGCCACCCGCCCCCTGGACGAGGCCCTGGAATACGAGGCCGACATGCAGGAGCTGGCCGGCCGCACCGAAGACCACTTGGAGGGGCTGCGCGCCTTCCTGGAGAAGCGCCCGCCCACGTACAAGGGGCGGTAGCCCGGCAGCCGCCGACAAGCCAAAGACAACGGAGGAAGACCCATGTCCGAGGAGCGCCTGCACCACATCGGCGTCGTGGGCGCCGGCACCATGGGCAGCGGCATCGCCCAAGTGGCGGCCCAGAGCGGCTTCGACGTGACGCTCTACGACATCGGCGAGGAGATCCTCCGGCGGGCCACCGGGCGAATCGCCCACTTCATCCGCCGGGCAGCCGAGAAGGGGCGCCTGAGCGCCGACGAGGCTGAAGCGGCCATCGCCCGCCTGCACACGACGACAAACTTGGAGGCCTTCGCCGAGTGCGACTTCGTCATTGAGGCCGCGCCAGAGCAGTTGGAGCTCAAACAGGAGCTCTTCGGCCGCCTAGACCGCATCGCGCCCGCCCACGCCGTGCTCGCCACCAACACGAGCACCCTCAGCGTGACCCAAATTGCCGCGGCCACAGGGCGCCCCGAGCGCGTCGTGGGAATGCACTTCTTCAACCCGCCCCCCCTCATGCCCCTGGTAGAAGTGGCCGCCGGCGCCATGACCTCAGAGAAGACCGTGCAGGTCACCGTGGAGCTGGCCGAGCGCTTGGGCAAGACCCCCGTGCGCACCCAGGACGTGCCCGGCTTCATCGTCAACCGCGTGGCCCGCCCCTTCTACCTGGAAGGTCTGCGCCTCCTGGCCCACGGCGTGGCCGACCACGCCACCATCGACCGGCTGGTGCGCGAGGGCGGCCGCTTCCGCATGGGCCCCTTCGAGCTGATGGACCTCATCGGCCTGGACATCAACTTCGCCGCGTCGCGTTCCGTCTACGAGGCGTACTTCCACGAACCGCGCTACCGGCCCAGCCTGCTCCAGCAGCGCATGGTGGAGAGCGGCCGTCTGGGCCGCAAAGTCGGCCGTGGCTGGTACGAGTACGGAGGTGAGGAGCCATGAGCACCGTCCTGGTGGTAGGAGATGGCCCCTTGGCCGCCGAGGTGGCCGACGTGGCCGCAGCCGCCGGCCACGACGTGGTCACCTTCTTCAGCTTCGCCCAGGATGTCCGCGTCGAGCCCGAAGCCGAGCTGCGCCTTTTCCTGAACGGCCTAAAGGCCCTCCCCGACGTGGCCGTGGAGGCCGTCCTGGCCGACCGGGGAGACAAGTGGGGCGTGGTGGGCGAGTTGGATGCCTTCCTGCCACATGACACCCTGCTGCTCATCTCTGCCCTCAACGCCAGCGCCACGGAGGTGGCCGGCTGGGTGGATCGCTCGGAACGGGTCGTCGGATGGGCCGGCCTGCCGCCGCTGGAGGAGGCCACAGTGATCGAGCTCGTTCCCGCCCTTCAGAGCGCCCCGGACGCCGTGGAGCGGGCCCGTGCCTGGTGGCAGAGCCTCGGCAAGGAGCCGGTGCCCATCGGCGACACGGTCGGCGGCGTGTGGCCCCGCATCGTGGTCAACTTGGTCAACGAGGCCGCCTTCGCCCTGACCGACCGCATTGCCTCGGCCGAGGACATCGACCTGGCCATGCGCTTGGGCACCAACTATCCCCGCGGCCCGCTGGCGTGGGGCGATCTCATCGGCCTCGATCAGGTCATGGGCATTCTCGAAGCCTTGGGCGACGTGTACGGCCCCGACGTGTACCGGCCGGCCCCTCTGCTGCGCCAGCTCGTCCACGCCGGCCTCGTGGGACGGCTCGCCGGGCAGGGCTTCTACACCTACGGTGAGGAGGGAACCGATCATGGAACTGCGTGAGGTCTACATCGTGGACGCCGTGCGCACGCCCATTGGGCGACATGGGGGTGCTCTCGCCGGCGTGCGGCCCGACGACCTGGCCGCACTGGTCATCAAGGCCCTGGTCGAGCGCACGGGGGTGGACCCCCACACGGTCGAGGACGTTGTCTTCGGGTGTGCCAACCAGGCCGGCGAGGACAACCGCAACGTGGCCCGCATGGCTCTCCTGCTGGCCGGCCTGCCGGTGGAGGTGGGGGGAACCACCATCAACCGCCTGTGTGGCTCGGGCATGGATGCCGTCCACTACGGCTCGCGGGCCATCATGGTGGGCGATGCCGAGGTGATCATCGCCGGCGGGGTGGAGAGCATGAGCCGCGCCCCGTGGGCCGTGCCCAAGGCCGAGCGCGCTTTCCCGCGGGGCAACGTGACCATGTACGACACCACCTTGGGCTGGCGCTTCCCCAACCCGCGCATGGAGGCGCTCTTCCCCCTGGAGAGCATGGGGGAGACGGCCGAGAACGTCTACGAGCTCACCGGCATCAGCCGCGAGGAGCAGGACCGCTTTGCCTACGAGAGCCAGATGAAGGCCAAGGCCGCCATCGAAAGCGGCCGCTTCAAGGACGAGATCGTGCCCGTCGTGGTGCCCCAGCGGAAGGGCGATCCCATCGTGGTGGACACGGACGAGCACCCGCGCCCCGACACCACGCCCGAGAAGCTCGCCCGGCTGCGCCCGGCCTTCCGCGCCAACGGCACGGTCACGGCGGGCAACGCCAGCGGCATCAACGACGGCGCCGCGGCCATTCTCCTGGCCAGCGAGCAGGCCCTGCGCGCCCAAGGGCTGCGCCCCATGGCCCGCATTGTGAGCATGGCCGTGGCCGGCGTCAACCCGCGCACCATGGGCCTCGGCCCCATTCCGGCCACGCGCAAGGCCCTGGAGCGGGCCGGCCTGACCATAGACGACATTGACCTCGTCGAGCTCAACGAAGCCTTTGCCGTCCAAGCCCTGGCCTGCATTCGGGAGCTGGGCATGGACCCGGAGAAGGTCAACGTCAACGGCGGCGCCATTGCCCTGGGCCATCCCCTGGGGTGTTCGGGCGCCCGCATCCTGACCACATTGGTCCACGAGATGCGCCGGCGGGAGGGGGTGCGCTACGGCCTGGCCACCATGTGTATCGGCGTGGGCCAGGGTATCGCCACGATTGTGGAGAAGGTGACACCGTAAGCCCGGTTGGACAAGGCGGAGGGCCGGCGGTGTGGGCCACGTGTGCCTCCGCCCACACTGCCGGCCCCCCGCGCCGACATCTCCTCTACGCCTCCTCGGCCACGCGGTTTCTGAAGAACTCCACCGTGCGGCGGAGCCCTTCTTCCAGCGAAACGGTGGGCTCCCAGCCCAGCTCGCGCCGGGCCCGGGTGGCGTCCAAGTAGATGCGGAACGTCTCCCCCACTTTGGGCGGCCCGTGAACAGGGTCGCGGCGGTAGCCCGTCAGCGCCTTGAGGGCTGCGAAGATCTCGTTCACGGACGTGCCCCGGCCCGTGCCCAAGTTGTAGATTTCCCCGCTGCCGTGCTCCAGGGCCGTGATGTTGGCCCGCGCGCAGTCGGCCACGTAGACGAAGTCCCGCTCCTGCTCGCCGCTGCCGTTGATGATCACCTGCTCGTCCAACAACATCTGGCGCGTGAAGATGGCCACCACCCCGGCTTCGCCCTTGGGGTCCTGGCGTGGGCCGTAGACGTTGGGGTACCGTAGAACGGTGTAGTCCAGCCCGTAATTCTCGCGGTACATGTACAGGTAGTGTTCCACAGCGTGCTTGGTGGCCCCGTACTCGCAGATGGGGTTCACGGGGTGCTCCTCGTCACAGGGAAGGTAGACGGGTTCACCGTAGACGGCCCCGCCGGTGGAGCTGTAGATCACCTTCCGGGCCCCGTGGCGGCGGGCGGCCAGCAGGACGTTGAGGGAGCCGAGAACGTTCACCTCCGCGTCGTAAATGGGATCGTCCACTGAGTGGCGCACGTTCACTTGGGCCGCGTGATGGTTGACCACTTCGGGCTTCTCGCGGGCAAAGACCTTCTCGACCGCCTCCGCGTCGCGAATGTCCACCTCGTAGAAGCGGGCCTCGGGGTGGACGTTCTCCTGCCGGCCCGTGGTCAAGTTGTCCACTACGACCACCTCGTGGCCGGCTTCGACGTAAGCGTCCACCACGTGGGAACCGATGAACCCAGCACCTCCGGTTACCAAAATTTTCACGGTCATCCTCCCATTTTGCATTGGGAATGGTTGAAAGTTCGGGGGTGTAGTGTACGGAGAATGGGCAACATGTCAACCAGGGGTATAATTTTGTCGAAGAGCCACGCTGTGGCTCAACGGCGCGGGAGATTCCGGCGCTCCTATCAACGCGACGACAACCACAGGGGACGAAGTGCTGAGACGATGGTCCACCTCCTCCACACCTGAAGCCGAACGCGCGGGCACTGCTGTTGCACCCCGCCCTGTCTGGCCTTCGCTGGCCGGCGTGGTGGGCATGGCCATGTTTCACACCTTGCTCGCGGCGTCCCGTGTGCCGCCTCTTCCCGGTGAGGTTGCTCCGGTCGCTTCCGGCCCCGCGGGCGAACTCCCGTTTGGCCTCTACTCGCGCCTCGTGGGGGGCACAGCAGTGTTGCTCTCCGACGACGCTGCCGTACAGGCAGGGATCATGCGGCTCTTCTCGGCCTTCTTCGGCGTGAGCACGCTTCTGGTGCTTTTCCTGGCAGTGCGGTACGCCTTTCCGTCCCGCCGTTACCTCCACCTCAGCGCGCCCGTGCTCCTGGCCGCCACGCCCTCCTTCGCCTTGGCCAGCGGCAGGGCCGGTCCCGAGACTTCGTTGGCCCTGCTGTCCGCGCTGCTCATGTGGGCGCTCTTCTGGACCGTGCGGCGGGGAGTCACCGTCTTCAGCTTGGGGGGGGGAGCCGCCCTGGTGATGCTCGGCTGGCAGGTGGATTGGGGATTTTGGTGGCTCATCTGGCCGGCCCTGGTGGCCCTGCCGGCGGCCCTCTGGCGTCACCGCAACGACGAAACTCACGTGATGGCTCAGGCCACAGTGCTGGTGGGCGTCGGCATCGCCCTGGCGGGCGGGATCATCGTGCTTCAGGCCAACGGTTACCTGCTGCCCTGGCTAACACGGTTGGTCCGGAGCGTGGAGGCCATCGTGGCCCACTCGGTGTGGCCCACGGCCGGGGGCCTGGCCGCGCTCTTCCGCCGCTATTGGGCCGACTTCACCGACCCGGGCGCGCTCTGGTGGGCCTCCATTGGCCTGTGGACGCTCTTGGGCAGCGTGGGCCTGGTGGTTGCCCTCTGGCAGGAGAGGCGAGCCGAGCTTATCGTGCCGACGGCCACGGCCACGGCCCTCTGGGCCGGCGCGTTGCTGGTGCCCGGCAGCGTGGCAAGCTGGCCGGCGCCGGCGTGGCCGGCCGTCACCCTGATGCTGGCCGCCGGATGGCCCCACTTGGTGCCGAGGCGGGTCCGCCCCCTTTGGGTCTTCGTGGGCTTGCTCGTCGCCGAACTGCTCAACTTGGCGGCCCTGGTGGGATGATCGCCGGCAGATCGGGCACCAGACGCACGGTCACGATCTCGAAGGGCTTGATGAAGAGGAAGACCCGACTGCCCTCCACCCGCAGGGGCTCCCTGCCCTCTTCGAGCACGCTCACACGCCAGGCCGCCCTCAGCGGCACGGCCACGTGGAGCGTCACCGGGCCGCGAATGCGCCGTGCCTCGTAGAGCCGCACGATGAAGCCCTCCCCGTCCTCGGCCCACTTGACCGTCTCGATGACCACGTGGGGCACGTCCACGGCCACCAGGCTCTCGCCGGGTGTCACCGCGTTCGCCGCTGCAGCGCCCGCCTCGCCCCGCCGACCGGACACCACCGGGAAGAGGATGAGCGGATCGTTCAGGGCATAGGCCTCGGCAATGGTCTGGTCGCCCAAGGGGCCGGCGTGGGGCAAGAGGCTGTAAGTGAAGCGGTGGGCTCCGCGGTCTGCGTCCGGGTCGGGCATGGTGGGGCTCCTCAACAGGCTGAGGCGGATCACGTTGTCGCGCACGTCGTGGCCGTACTTGCCGTCGTTGAGCAGGCTGACGCCATATCCCCCCTCGCTCAGGTCCACCCACTTGTGGGCCACGACCTCGAAGCGGGCCCAATCCCAGCTCGTGTTCCGGTGGGTGGGCCGTTCCACGTGGCCCCATTGTATCTCATACGTGGCTGTGGGGGCCAGCACGTCCACGGGGAAGGCTACTTTGAGGAACACATGGCGCTCGCGCCACTCGATGTGCGTCTCCACGTCGAGGCGTGGGCTGTTGTGACTCAGCGTGAGGCGCTGGACGTAGGGGCTGTCCAGGATGCGCCGGCGCACCTCCAGCGTGGCCCGCAGCGGGCCGGCCTCCACCACGCGGATGGACGTGGCCGGCTCGGGGGCCCATTCGGCCTCCTCCTCGTAGAAGATGTCCACGTCCCACGCATCCCACTTGAGGGGGCGGTCGAGAAACGCCTGGAACCGGTTGGCCACAGCACCCGGCGGCAGGACATCCCGTCCGTTCACCTTGTCGTACAGCCGCGCAATGTCACCTTCCTCGTTGAGCTCCACGCGCAGGTAGCGGTTCTCCAACCACAGCTCGCTGGCCGCCACGCCCTCGTCCACGTCCGGCAACGCGCCGGACACCAGGCGCAGGCGGTGAACGCTGTACGGGGGGAGGGCGCCCACGTCCAGCCACGCTCCGCCCTCGGTCGCCTGAAGCGGCACGGGGGTGCCGTCCTCCCGGACGAAATGCCACGAGCCATCACACTCGCCCTCCCAGAAGGCCAAGTCGCGGCGGGTGAAGGAGGTGGGGTTGACCACCAGCACATCGGCGTGGCCCCAGCGTTCGGCAATGGCCTCCAAGGCCACCCGCTGCACCTCCTCGGCCGCCCGACGGACACGGGCGTAGGCCCTCTCGGCCTCCTCGCACACGGGGCCAATGCTGCTTCCCGGGAGAATGTCGTGGAACTGCTGGAGGCAGAGCTCGCGCCAGGCGCCTTCCAACATGTCGTGGGGGTAGGCGAAGCCGGGCACCACGAGGCAGGCCAGGGTGGCCAAGAACTCGGCGTCGTGGAGGGCGAATTCGGCTTTGCGGTTGGCCCGCTTGATGCGCCCTTGGGTGGTGTAGGTGCCCCGGTGGCGCTCCAGGTAGAGCTCCCCGTTCCACGTGGGCAAGTGGTGCCCGCTTTCCGCCTCCAGGCGCTCGAAGAAGGCGCGCACCGTCCCGTGGCGCACGCGCGGCAGGCCGGGCAGGCGCGCCATTTCGCCCACGTTCTCCACCATCTCACGGGTGGGACCGCCGCCCCCGTCGCCGTGGCCAAAGGCCATGAGGAACGTGCGCTGGTGGGCCTTGTGGCGGGAACGCCGCCACGTCTCCAGCACCTCGGCCGGCGTGGCCCGCGCGTTGTAGGTGCTCCTCATCTCGCCGGGACGGTTGGGCGTCGTGCTGACGTGGACGAGCACGCGCGTGCCGTCCAGCCCTTGCCACCAGAAGCTGTCGTAGGGAAAGCGGTTGTACTGGTTCCACGTCAGCTTGATGGTGAAGAAATATTTGAGCCCCGCCTGCCTGATGAGCTGGGGCAGGGACCAGGGGAAGCCGAAGGTGTCAGGGAGCCAGAGCACCGGGCTCTCGGCCCCCTCGCCGAAGTGCTCGCGGAAGAAGCGCCGGCCGAGCAGGAGCTGGCGCACCAGGGCCTCGGGGCCGCTCACGTTGCAGTCGGCCTCCACCCACATGCCGCCAATGGGCTCCCAGCATCCATCGGCCACGCGCCGGCGGATGGCCTCGAAGAGGCGGGGATGATCCTGGCGCACGAATTCGTAGAGCTGGGGCTGGCTCTGGACGAAGGTGAAGGCCGGAAACGCCTCCATGAGGCGGAGCACCGTGTGGAACGTGCGGGCAGCCTTGTGGCGGGCTTGGGCCACCGGCCAGAGCCAGGCCACGTCGATGTGGGCGTGGCCTACGGCGAAGACCTCCACAGGAAGGGGGTCTCCGGCCCGGGCCACCTGCTCTCGGAGGGTGGCGTGGGCGGCCGGCAAGCTCTCGTAGAAGGCCGGACTGCCCGGCGCCCGCCAGTCCACACGCCCCAGAGCGGCGTGGAGTGCGTTGAGCATCTGGGCGCGCGCGGGGTGGTCCTCGGGCAACGCGGCGGCTGCGGCAGCGACCACGCGCGCGGCGGCCAGGAAGGCGCGCGCGTGGGGATGAATCTGGACCACAGCACAGGGCCG
>JALSKA010000193.1 GCA_026989095.1 Ardenticatenaceae bacterium | reverse complement strand
GGCTCCCCCTCCCCGACGGGCGGGACGCCGTGGAGGTGCCGCTGTGAGAGAGCGCCTGAGCCTCGACCACGCCCTTCTCGTGCTCCTGCTGAGCGTGCCGGCCCTGGGGCCCATGTTACGCTCGGGATATTGGTGGGGAGCTCACGACGCCCGCCACAGCGTCTATTTTCTCTTCGAGTTCGACCGGGCCGTTCACGACGGCGTGTTGTGGCCCCGTTGGTCCCCCGACTTCGCGTTCGGATACGGATACCCTTTCTTCAACATCTACGGGCCCCTCTCCTCGTTCGTGGGCGAGGCCTTTCACCTGCTGGGGTTCTCCTTCGTGGATGCGGTCAAGCTCGTCTTCGGCCTCAGCGTGCTGGCCAGCGGCTTGGCCATGTACGCCTTCATCGGCCACGAAGTCGGCTCTCGGGCGGGCGTAGTTGCCGGCGTCGCCTATGTCTACTTGCCCTACCACCTGGCCGACGTTTACGTGCGCGCGGCCCTGGCCGAGAGCGTCGCCTTGGTTTGGTTGCCGCTGGCCTTCTGGGGCTTTTGGGCCGTGAGCACGCGCCCGTCGGCGGGCACAGTGGCCCTCACAGCCCTCGCCTACGCGGGGTTGATGCTCAGCCACAACGGGCTCACCGTGCAGGCCACGGCCATCCTGGGCCTTCTGGTAGCAGCCGTGATGGGATGGCACGCCCTGGACGGCACGACGTGGCCCAGCCGCCTGCGAGGAGCCCTGACATCTGGAACAGCGGCGGCCGGCGCGTTGGCTCTGGGGCTCGCCGTGAGCGGCATCTTTGTCATTCCGTGGGTTCTGGAGTACAACTACGTGCGCACAGACCAGTGGCTGGCGGGATACTATTCGTACCGAGAGCACTTTGTGCAGTGGTGGCAACTCTTCGATCCCCGCTGGGGATTTGGCGTCAGCGTGCCCGGCCCCAACGACGAGTTTCCCTTCCAGCTCGGCGTGGTGCCACTGACGTTGGCCGTGGCCGCCTTGGGCGTCTCCTTGGGGCGGTGGGAACGCCGGCTGCGGTGGAGCTTGATGGCGATAAGCGTCGGGTTCACCCTGTTGGCCCTGGAGCCGGCAGCACCGGTGTGGGACGTGGCCGGCCCCCTGCTCTCGCCGGTGCAATTTCCCTGGCGCCTGCTGGTCTTTGCCGGCTTCGGCCTGGCCGGCCTGAGCGGCCTGGTGGCCGCCCGCGCGCCGGCTCGCTTCATGGTCGCTGCTAGCGCCCTGGTGGTCGTGGCATCCTTTCCCTACGTGCGGGCGGAAATTCGCCCCCCGGCCGAGGGGCCTGTGGGATATGCCGGGCTCATGCGCTTTCAGCAGAGCGCGGGGGAGATGACGGGCTCCTCCATTTGGGTGCGGGAGATTCCCACATGGTCGGCCTTGGCCGAGGTGTGGGTCAGCGGAGGCGAGGTCACCAGCCGAGTGGACTACGGCCAACTCCCCAAGGGCGTACAGGTGGCCTCTCGCCAGGCCAACAGCCAGGGAGAGGTGGTCGAATACGTGGCCGAACGCCCCTTCAAGCTGGAGTTCAACATCGCCTATTACCCAGGCTGGCGGGCCTACCTGCTCGACCCGAGCACGGAACGGGTGTTGAGGCCGCTGGACGTGGTGCCCCACGGCACCTTGGGCCACATTCGGGTGGAGGTGCCGGCCGGCCACTACGCCGTACAAGTCCGGTTTGAAGACACACGTCCCCGGCGTGCCGGCAAGGCCCTTTCGTTGACCGGCCTCGCCATCACAGGCGGACTCCTGGTGTGGGAGCAGAAACGGCACAAAGCCAGAAAGGAGGGCGATGAGCTATGCCGATCTGGAAGCCGGAACGGGTGAGTCAACGTCCCCGCTGTATTGTCTGCACCTACCCGGTGGACGAGACCCCCATGATTGTGGCCGAACAGCACGGGGGATATTGGAACGCGGCCAAAGAGGCCCGCCGTGCCAGCGAAGCCGCCCGGAAGGCCGAGAAAACGGAGGAGTATTTGGCCACGCTGCCGGCCATCCACTTGGAGTGTGCCCGAAAGCTGGCCATTCAGCTCCTCAACGACATCGCGTTGCTGGCGGAGATGGGCCAAGAGCGGCTGAAAACGTCGCCGCCCGAAGAAGCCTCATCCACGTCGTGACCCACGCGAAGAGGTGGGTGGTGCTCGCCGGGCAGAGGTTCACGGCCAGGAGGTCGTTGGACCTCCTGGCCGTGCTGGGATTGGCGCTCACCGTCTTCGCCTGGGCGCCCCTGTTGGGCCCTCTCTCCTTCCGGGCTCACGACTGGCGGCACGCTCTCTTCTACGCCGTGGAGTTCTCCCAGAGCGTGGCCGACGGCTACCTCGTGCCCCGCTGGGGGCCCGACTTCGCCTTTGGCCGGGGGTATCCGGTTTTCGTCTTCTACTCCCCCCTCTCCCTGTATGTGGTCCAATCCTTCCGCTACGCGGGCCTGGGGGTCGTCGCCTCCGTCAAGGCAGCTTACGTGACGGGCTTTCTCTTCGGAGCCGCCGGCATGTACCGGTTAGCACGCCTGTGGTTCGGCCGGCAGGGGGCCCTGGTGGCCACAGTGCTCTTCACTTACCTGCCCTATCATCTGGTGGACATCTACGTGCGCGGTGCCCTGGCCGAGTTCTGGGCCCTCGCCTGGTTCCCGTGGCTCTTCCTCGCCGGCGAAACGCTCGTTGCGCGGCCCGGCCGGCGGAGCGTGGCAGGTTTTGGCACGGCCTACGGCGGTCTCGTGTGGCTCCACAGCCTCTCGGCCATTCTAGTCACCCCGTTCGTGGGCCTCTTCATGGTGGGCCGGTGGATACTCCTCAGCCGAGGTGGGTCCTGGAAAAGGGCCGGGCGCGCGGTGATAGCGGGGATCGGCGGCGTGGGCCTGGGGCTCTGGATCGCCGTGGGGTTTCTCCTCCCCAACATGATCGAACAGAAGTACATTGTGCTCGAACAGTGGACGGCTAACAATTATCAGTACGACAAGCAGTTCGTCTACTTGAGCCAATTTCTCTCGCCTTTTTGGGGATTTGGGTACGCGGTCGAGGGGCCTGATGATGGCATGGCGTTCCAGATCGGCATTGTGGGCGTTGTGACAGCGGTCACGGCCCTCTGGTTGGCCCTGCGTCGGGCCCTGTCAGGCCGGCAAGCCGGCGTTGTGGGAGTGTGCGCCGGCCTGCTCCTCCTGGCCCTGTGGGCCATGACGCCGGCCAGCGCCCCCTTCTGGCGCGCAGTGCCCCCCTTGCAGTTCGTCCAATTCCCGTGGCGCCTGCTGGGCGTGGTGGTGGTCCTTACGGCCATCCTGGCCGGTGCCGTGGGCGCTTGGAGCGCACGGCGGGAAACGGGGAGCCTCCCGCCGTCCGTGGTCTTTCTCGTCCTCCTCAGCGTGTTGGCGTCGCTGTCCTACACGGTGCCCCAATACGCGCCGCCGAATCCCCGCGAGGAGACGGTCCTTGTCCTCTTCGACTTCGAGCGGGAATATCCGGACATGGTGGGATACTTGGCCACAAGCCGCGCCCAGCCCACGAGTTCCCCCATGTTGGCCCAGTTCGAGGCCGGCCTTCCTCCGCAGAAGTTCCGCGTCGTGGCCGGCGAGGCCGACGTCGAGCAACTTCAGTACCGGGGCGTGGCCGTCGAAGCCCGCGTCCGAGCGCGCACGGATGCCACCGTCGAGGTGCTCACCTACTTTTACCCCGGCTGGCGGGCCTGGTTGGACGGCCAAGAAATACCCCTGCGCCCTTACGGCCCCTACGGCCACATCGCCTTCGACGTGCCGGCCGGCGAACACGATGTGACCCTGCGCTTCACGGACACCCCTGCGCGCCGGGCTGCCACTGCCGCCACAGGAGTGGGCGTGATCGTGGCCGGCCTGCTCAGCGCAGGCCTCCCCGTCGGCCGGCGCCGCCCGGCGCCAACGCCCTCCGCGCCCCGAGCGGGCTCTGAGGTTTGACCATTCGGGCGACACTCATATAATCACGGGGGTTACGGAGTTCCCGGAAGCACGCGCGCACCTCGGCGGCACCGCCAAGCGCTGAGACAAGAATGCGAGACCTGAAGGCGCCTTCCGAACCTGAGACAAGCCCCGGCGTTGGGCTCTTTACCTGTGCCCGACGGGCATGGCCCCTGTGGGGCCTTCTGTTCTTTTCCCTCGTCATCACAGCCTGTGCTTCGCGGGAAGTTCCCCTGCGGGATTCCGAGATCGCGGCCGATTATCTCGTCTCCCTGACGCCCACCCCGACCGAGTCAATGCCCACGCCGACGCCGACCAACACGCCAATGCCAACGTCTACGCCCCTCCCACAACCGACGCCCATCCCCACGGCCACGCCGACAAGTGTGCCCGTGACGCCCACACCGGTGGTGCACATTGTTCAACAAGGCGAGACCTTGGCCGCCATTGCCGAGCAGTACAACGTCTCGGTCGAGGCCATCGAGGCAGCCAACGACAACTTGGAGCCCACCCGGCTTCAAATTGGCCAGGAAATCCTCATTCCCGTGGGCGGCGTGGACAACACATTGGCCCTCTCATCACAGCCGACCGAGACACCCTCCCCACCCCCAGCCACGGCCACGGCGCCACCGGCCACGGGGGGCGGCGGGCTGGCGGAGAGCACGCCCATGGTGATCACTGTCCCCCAAGTGGGGGAGGATGCCACCATTCATTACGTCAAGGAGGGGGAAACTCCCAGTCAAATCGCCGAACAGTACGGAATTACTGTGGGCGACCTTCTGGCTGCCAACGGGCTTCCCCCTGACGTGCAGTTAATTGCCGGCACACCGCTGATCATTCCCAAGGGGACGGTCACCCCGGCGCCCACGCGCACGCCCACGGCCGGGCCGGCGGGCACGGCCACGCCCACGCCCATCTCCCTGACAGGGCTCTCCTTCCTCTTCGCGGCCAGCGCCACGCCGGGGGCCACCACGCCCACGCCCGTGCCACCTACCCCCACGCCTGTGGTCTACACCGTCCAGCGGGGGGACACGCCCCAGCGCATCGCCGACAAGTTCGGCATCTCCGTGGACGCGCTGCTGGCCGCCAACCCGGGCATCAACCCGCGCGCCCTGCAAATCGGCCAAACGCTGACCATCCCGCCCCGCCAGGGTGCCAACGGCGAACCCCTGCCCACGCCGACGCCCACGCCCATCATCGTCTTCGCCCAACACACCGTCCAGCAGGGGGAAACCCTGGCCTCAATCGCCGAGGCCTACGGGATCACCTTGGGCGAACTGGTCAAGTACAACGAAGGGCGCCTGACGCCAGAGGGAGGCGTCGAGCCGGGCATGGTGCTCCAAGTGCCCTTGGGCACGCCCACACCCACGCCCACACCAACCCCCTTCCCCACGTTCACGCCCACGCCGGCCCCCATGTACGTGGCGCCGGTGCCCGTTCTGCCCCGCCCGGGCGAGTTCATCGAGGGAGACACGCTTCCTCTCCTCGTGTGGACCTCCCCCGGCGTGCTGCAGGACGACGAGTACTACGCCATCCGCGTGCGCTTCATCCAAAACGGCCAAGTGGTCCACGTGGCCCACTTCCGCACCAAGGCGACCTCCCTGCGCCTCCCGCCCGAGCTCCAGCCGCCCCAGCTCATGGTCGTGCGCTGGGACGTGCTGGTCATCCGCATGTTGACCGAGGAAAAAGTGGGCCAGGCCCTCAGCCCGCGAAGTCGCACCGAGCAGTTCTACTGGGGACCGTAGGCCCAACAGCCCAGGAACGGCTACGGCCCTTGCCCAATTTCACAGGAGGAGGTGATCAATGGAGATCAAACACGTCGGCGTTGTGGGATGTGGTCTGATGGGCTCCGGCATTGCCGAAGTGTGCGCGCGCCACGGGTATCGGACCACGGTTCGCGAGGTCAACGACGAGTTGGTCGAGCGGGGCAAAGCGCGCATCCGCGCCAGCATGGACCGAGCTCTCAAGCGGGGCAAACTCTCCCAGGAAGAGTACGACCGCGCGTGGTCGCTGCTCACCTTCACCACCAGCTTGGAGGAGATGAGCGAATGTGACTTGGTCATCGAGGCCGTGGTCGAGAACATGGAGCTGAAGAAGGAAGTGTTCCGCGAGCTGGACCGCATTACGCCCCCCCACGCGATCCTCGCCAGCAACACCTCCTCCCTCAGCATCACGGAGATGGCTTCGGTGACCAACCGGAGGCCCCAAGTGCTCGGGATGCATTTCTTCAACCCGGTGCCCGTCATGCCCCTCATCGAGCTGGTCCGCGGGCTGGAGACGAGCGACGACACCCTGGAGGTAGCCCGCGCCTTTGGCCGGACGTTGGGCAAGGAAATCATCGTGGCCAAGGACACGCCGGGGTTCATTGTCAACCTGCTGCTCATCCCCTATCTCCTGGACGCCATCCGCTGGCTGGAGCACGGCTTGGCCACCAAGGAGGACATCGACACCGGCATCAAGCTCGGCCTGAACCACCCGATGGGCCCCTTCACCCTGCTCGACTTCGTCGGCTTGGACACGACGCTCTTCATCGCGGACGCCATGTACGAGGAGTTCCGCGATCCCCGCTACGCGGCCCCGCCCCTGTTGCGCCGCATGGTCGCGGCCGGCTACTTGGGGCGCAAGAGCGGCCGCGGGTTCTACGAGTACTCGTAGGGATTCCCCGCAAACAACAGGGGCGACGTGAATGGAACACGTCGCCCCTGCTCTGTTCTCCCAAACGGATGTGATTCCGCGCGCGAACCGGACCGTTCGCCGTCACTCCGGCTTCCACGGGGGCGGATGGGAGTCGAACCCACCGGGCCTGGCTTGAACCACGCCCCACCGATTTTGAAGACCGGGGGCCCCACCGGGGACCAACCGCCCCCACGGACATGCCACGTCAGGGTACACACTTACCCCCGGCGGAAGACGAACCAGACGGCGAACGTGCCCTCCAACAACAAGATGATGAAGAGCACAATCACGCCGATCAAGGTTTCCATGTGTTGACCTCCTTCTCAGCTCACCAATCCCTGTTCGGTATGCGAGAATCCCCCTGTCGCACGTTGATTGTACAATGAGGGCATAGGTTGTCAAACGGGAAGTTTTGGCAAGGGGGCCAGGAAGGAGGGAAGAACGGTGTTGACATTCGTGATTGGGCTGACGTTGGCCGCGCTGCTCCTCATCCTCATCTTCACCCCGCCTCGCATGAGCGACGAGCTGCGCGAGCCACCAGGCCCGCGCAGCCGCGTCTTCCTGGAAGGCGAGCTCTACGAGTACGAGGACTGAATGTGTCCGCCGCAAGGGCTCACCCGGACGACAACTTGCTTCCAGCGGCCACGTGCAACACCCGCACATCGCCCACCCGTCGGGTGACACGCCGCTCGTCCAAGTGCTCCAAGAGGGCCACGGCGTACTTCCGGCTCGTGCCGAACTCGTCGCGCAGACGTGCCACAGTGATGTGCCCCTCCTCCTCGACGATGCGCCGCACGGCTGCCACCATCTCAGCGTAGACGTCGGGCAAGAACAGCACGTCCGGGCTCACGCGGACCAGCGCTCCCCGATACACCAACAGGTTGAGGAGTTCGTCCCCCACGAGCGCGGCCGCTTCCCCGGCATTGGGCGGCGTGTAGGGGCGTTCCCGGAAGCGAGCCAACAGCTCCTCCACGGCGTGCTCCTGTTCCGGCGAGAGGCGCACGGTGTGATCGGGCAGCCGCACCACAGTGCGCTCTTCCACGAGCAGGCGTTCGGCAGCGGCCACGTTCACGAAGGCCGCGAACGTCTTGGGGTGGAGGCCCAACCGGCTGGCCAGCTCCTCGCGCGGCACCCCGGGGCGCAGGGGGTGTTGCCTGTGATACGCCTCGAGCGCGCGCACGGCCCGTTCGGCCAACTCCTGCCATCCCTGGGCCGAGATGACCGAGGCGCCCAGCCGCTTGACTTTCCCCTCTGCCAGCAGCTCGTCGAGGGCCTGATTCACCTCCTCCGGGGTCATGGAGGCCACCAAAGCGCTCAACTCGGCCTCGGTCACCGGCTCGTGGCGACGGATCACCTGCCAGACGAAGTCGGCTTGAGACCCCGTGGCCAGCCGGCGGAAGTGCTCCACCGTCTCGGGCCGAAAGCGGCGCCACCGCCGGCGCGGGTGGGGGTCCAACACGCGCCCCCCGCCAACGGTGCGGCTGGGCGAGGGTTGCCGCAGGATATAGCGGTCGCCCCGTGCCACGACCACGGGACGGCGCAGCCGAAGCTGGGCGTACCCTTCCTCGCCCGGCGAAAGCGCTCGGGCGCCGATAAGCCGCACCGTGGCCATGACTTGGGCAGCACCCACGAAGAGCTCCAATTCCTGATTGTGGACCAGCGGCTTGGGCGCATCGGGCAGGAGGCGGACGGTCACGTCGAGGAGATCTGTGGCACGATAGGTGCCTGGCCGGACGACGACATCGCCCCGGCGGAGGGCATTGGCTTCCACGCCGCTCAGGTTGATGGCCAGCCGGCGGCCGGGCGTGGCCCGCTTCACAGCACGCCGGTGGGTCTGAAGGCCACGAACGCGCGCCCGATACCCGTGAGGCAGCACTTCCACCTCCTCTCCGACGGCGAGCGATCCGTCCACCAGCGTTCCGGTCACCACAGTGCCGAAGCCCGTCTTGGTGAAGACCCGATCCACGGAGAGGCGTGGTCGGCCCAAGTCGGGCCTGGGGAGCGTGCTGGCGAGCAACGAGTCCAGAGTGCGTATCAACTCCTGCAAGCCCTCCCCTGTGCGGGCCGACACGGGAACGATGGGCGCCCCCTCCAACACGGTGCCGCGCAGCGTCTCGGTTACCTCCTCGACGACCAAGGCCAACCAGTCCGGGTCATCGATGAGGTCCACCTTGGTCAGGGCCACAAGCCCTGTGGACACCTCGAGCAGGTCGAGAATGGCCAAGTGTTCGCGCGTTTGGGGCATCACCGACTCGTCGGCGGCCACGACCAGTAAGGCCAGGTCAATGCCCCCCACGCCGGCCAACATGTTCTTGATGAAATCCTCGTGGCCCGGCACGTCCACGATGCCCACTTCCAGCCCGCTCGGCAGGGTCAACCAGGCGAACCCCAGGTCGATAGTCATCTGGCGGGCCTTTTCCTCCTTGAGGCGGTCGGGGTCCATGCCCGTCAGGGCCAGCACCAGGGTGGACTTGCCGTGGTCCACGTGGCCGGCCGTGCCGATCACACGGGTGTGGGTTGGGCTGCGTTTCGGTGAGGCCATCATCCACCGTCCCCGTCAAGACCCGTTGACGGCCGCTTCTCCGCCGGGCGCACGGTTACTCGTCGCCAACCCGCCTCTGGAGCTCCTCGGCCACCATTTGGAACCGCCGGCGAACGGCCTCGACTTCCGCGGCGAGCACCTGTTCCTGGAGTCGCCAGAGCTCCAAGATCTTGCTGCGGTATTCCTCTTGGATGGCCATCAGCTCGCGGGCGAGTTGGGCCATGCGATCACCGCTCTCCTGCCGGTACTCCTCCAAAGCCTTCACGCGCGCCACCACCTCCTCATGGCGCACGTCGAGGTGGTTCCACTTGGCCTGGCGCTCCAGCTCGAACTTGCGCCAGCGCTGTTCCTGTTCGGCCACCCACTCCTCCAACTGTTGGCGCTGGCGATCCTCGGCCAGGCGCTGTTTCTCAGCAATGAGGTTGACGGCGCGGTCGATCTCCTGCTTGAACTGATCGAGCTGGCGAAGGCTCTGGCGGACGTGCTCCTGGTACTGGTGCATCTGTTCCAACGTGGCGCGTTGGCGGCGGGCCAACTCCTCGAACGCCTTCATCTCCTGGGCCCAGCTTTGGAGGAGTTGGTCGCGGGCCACTTCGCGCTGTTTGGCCGCCTCGACCCACTGGTCGTATTCGCGCCGCAGGTCCTCCCGGAGGACGGACAGGGTGGCGATGCTCTGTTCGTTGCGGCGGGCGATCTCCTCGACGAGCTCCAACTTGGCCGAGTGGCTTTCCACCCGCTGCCATATCTCCAGCACATCCTGCTGGAGTTGGCCCAACTTCTTCTGGTCGTTGATGCGCTGGGTTTCGGCGAAGGTGAACTTCTCGGCGTGTTCGTTCACGGCCCGCTGGAGGGCATTGAGCTGATGGTGGAGCGCGGCCAAGCGGTCGGCCAAGCGCTTGTCCTCCTCCTGCATCCCCTTGAGGCGCTCGGGAAGGGGCAAGAGCGCTTCCAAGTCGCGCCGCAGCTCGTTGACGGCCCGCATGAGGCTCTCCCGCTCCAGTTGGCGCGCCTTGGCCCGCTCCTGGTCGGCCTTGCGGTGTGCTTCCTCGTGGTTCTGGACGAGCAGGATCAGCTCCTCGCGGAGCTGGCGCAGGGCCTCCTCGATTTGGTTGAACTTGGAGAGCTGAGCCTGCGTTTGGGCAAGCCGTCCCTCGAGTTCCTGAATGCGGCGAGCTTGGTCGGCGACTTCGAGGCTCTGGGCTTCCAGCCGCTGGCGCAATTCCAGCAGCAGCGCCTTGTCACGTCGGTGTTCCTCGTCGAGCCAGTTCAACAGTTGGGTTGCTTGGGCCAAGTCCATACGCACCTCTCACAGGCGGCAAAGCCAAATCCGGGGCCACAGCAACGCACACACAGGCCGTGGTCCCCTGTGTCCTGGGCCAATGTGCCGGTAAGTCTACCGAGGGGGCTCTCCCTGTCAAGCCCTTCGCCCCCCACCTTACAGGGGCGCGTGGGGAGAGAAGCGAGGTGCCCGCTTGGCCTTGAGGGCCTCCACGCCTTCCCGCACGTCCGGGCCACGAAAACCGAGAAACTCCAGGGCCAAGGAGGTGTCGAAGATGGGACCGGCAACCCGCAGCCAGTTGTTCAGGGCGTACTTGGTCCAGCGGATGGCCGTGGGCGAGCCCTGAACCAAGCGCTTCGCCACGTTCAGGGCCGTGTCGTACACTTCTCCATCCTCGACGGCCAAGGAGACCAAGCCCAAACGCTCCGCCTCGGCGCCGGTGATCGGCTCGTTGAGGAGCAAGTGGTACTTGGCCTTGGCCATGCCGACGAGCAGAGGCCAGATGATGGCCGAGTGGTCGCCGGCGGCCACGCCCAGGCGAGTGTGGCCGTCCAACAGGCGGGCGCTCTTGCCGGCCACGGAGATGTCGGCCAAGAGGGCCACGGCCAAGCCGGCGCCCACGGCCACTCCCTCAATGGCCGAGACCACCGGTTTGGCACAATTGATGATGTTGTAGACCAAGTCGCGGGCTTCCTTCCAGACGCGCACCAGCGTCTCGTAATCGGCGATCATCTCCTCGATGAGCTCGTAGCTCCCCCCGGAGGAGAAGGTGCCGCCGGCCCCCCGGACGAGCACGGCCGAGACGTCAGGGTCGGCGTCCACCTCCTGCCACACGTAGGCCAAGTCGCGGTGCATGTCGGCGTCGGCGGCGTTCAGGGTGTGGGGGTTCTCCAGAATGATCTCCAGCACCCGCTCGGCGGGCACGGCAAAGCGCAGGGCGCGAAAACGCTCATATCGTTCGATCATGGAGTGCTCCCTCCTCAGGATCGTCGTTGGCATGTCGGCCCAGTTCCGGCGGCATCAGCACCGGCTCCTCCAGACACGCTCACGCCCGTTTTCGGCTGTCGAGCACGGAGCGCACGTAGGGCAGCAGCCCGCCGGCCCGGACGATGTGCAGCACCGAGGCGGGCAGGGGAGGAAAGGTGAACTCGCCGGCACCACACCGGATCACGCCGGCCTCCAAGTCCACTTCCACCTCCTCGCCCGGCTGAATGGCGGCCACGGCCTCGGGACAGATGATGGCCGGCAGGGCGTTGTTGATGGCATTGCGGTAGAAAATGCGCGCGAACGAGATGGCCACGATGGCGCCCACGCCGGCCGCCTTCAGGCATGTCACCGCCTGTTCACGGCTCGATCCGCAGCCCCAGTTTCGCCCTCCCACAATGATGTCGCCGGGCTGCACTCGGCGGGCGAAGTCTGGGTCCAAGTCCTCCAAAGCGTGGCGGGCCATCTCCTCCGGCTCGGTCACCGTGTAGGTGTACTTGCCCGGGAAGATCACGTCCGTGTTCACGTTGTGGCCGTACTTCCACGCCCGTCCTCGAATGGGTGCCATCGCTTGTCTCCTGGGGGAAATGCCCTCTCCCGGAGGCGGGGATTCCGGGAGAGGGCCCTCGGTGTCCGTCAGGCCACCACATCCCGCAGCGCGCCGGCCAGGCGGCGCACGCCCTCCCGGAGCCGTTCGGGCGAGAGGGCACAGAAGGGCAGGCGCACGAAGCGCTCACCGTCGGCCGGGTTGGGGAAGAAACCGCGCCCGTCGCTGAGCACCAGCCCGCGCTCGGCAGCCGCCCGGCGGAGGGCCTCGTTGGTCACGCCGGGCGGCAGGGTGACGGAGACGAAGAAGCCACCGTCGGGTTCGACCCATTCGGCGTCGGGCAACTCCTGCCGAAGGGCATCACAGACCGCCTCCAGCCGGGGGCCGTAGAGGGCGCGCAGCCGCTCCAGTTGTGGCTCGAGCCATCCCCGGCGGCAGAACTCGTAGACAATTCCCTGGCCGATCACATTGGGCGTGATGTACGTGTCCTCGGCCACCTTGGCGAGGCGACGGATCACATCCCCATCGCCCACCACGTAGCCCACGCGCACGCCGGGGCTAATCTGCTTGGTGAAGGAGGAGAGCTGCAACGTGCGCCCGGGCGCCAGGTCGTACAGCGACGGCAGCGACTCGCCCCGGTAGCGAAGGGGGCGGTAG
>JALSKA010000192.1 GCA_026989095.1 Ardenticatenaceae bacterium | reverse complement strand
TTGGCGACGGTGACGCCGTCGTGGGTGACGGTGGGGGAGCCCCACTTCTTGTCGAGGGCCACGTTGCGCCCCTTGGGGCCCAAGGTGGTCTTCACCGCGTTGGCCAGGGTGTCCACGCCGCGCTTCAGCTCCCGGCGGGCTTCCTCGGAAAAGACAAGTTGTTTCGCCATAGCCTACTGCCTCCTCAGTTCGTATGTTCTGTGAATTCTACGGGGATGGAATAGAGGTACGACGAACGCCCCATCGGCCTGGACTTGGGCCGTGTTAGGCGTCCACCACTTTGGCCAAGATGTCCGACTCGCGCAGGATGAGCACTTTCTTGTCGCCGTCCAGCTTGAACTCCGTGCCGGCGTACTTGGCGTAGATGACCCGGTCGCCGACCTGCACGTCGAGGGGCCGGCGGGAGCCGTCCTCCTGGACGGCGCCGGGGCCCACGGCGATCACCTTGCCCTCCACGGGCTTCTCCTTGGCCGTCTCGGGCAGGATGATGCCGCTGGGCGTGACTTCTTCCTGCTCGATGGGCTCCACGATAATGCGGTCGCCAAGCGGTTGCAGCTCTTTGGCCATGCTTCAGCCTCCCTTTGATCCAATTTGGGGTGGTTTAGCACTCTTGCGGTGCGAGTGCCAGCAGAGTATACCAGAGAGTGCTAAAATGCGCAAATGGGCACTTCCTCCACAGGAACACTTTTGGGTTCCAACAGATCATCTGAGGATAACACAAATGAGGTTGTCTGTTGACATCCCCAAGAGCCACAAGTATAGTATTAGCATTAACGGGGGAGACGGGGGGGGCACTATGGCCACAACCTCTTCAATTCCGCGCTCCGGGCCCCGAAATCATCTCTGAGGCGGGATACATGGGACAGGCAGTTGTGTTTCGCGAGCGCACATTTCATATCCTCTTTGTAGGCCAGGAGAGCGTTCTTCAACATGTGTTGGCAAAGCTTCAGAAGGCTTTTCCGAATGTAATACTCATCTTCGCCTCTCGCCTGGAGCAAGTCCGCACAATATTGGGTCAATTTCCCGTTGATCTAGTGCTTTTTCTTCAAGACGACGTGACGATTGAAAGTCTTGAGAGGTTGGCCGATGAGGCCCTTGTGCATTCTGTGCCCACAGTATTGTGCGTGTCGAGCCAAGAGGGGCTGCCGGCTTCAGATGTCATTGCTGAAGTTGTTCCTCTCGACCAGGAACTGGAGTGTCTTGCCCGGCGCTTAAGACATCTTCTTTTGAAAAAGGTGGAAGAAGAGAGCCCGCCTGCCCCACCACTTGGGGCCGATTTTTTCGACCGCCAGAGCCGAGCCCTCCTCCAACTGGTGACCAGCCCCATCTTCACCGACGGCGACTTGGGGGAGGCGTTGGCCACCATTGCGCGAGTGGCCGCCGACATGTTGGACGCGGACCGGGTGACCGTGTGGCGCCTCTGCGCCAACGGCGAGGAGGCGGAGCAGTTGTGGGCCTTTGACCGGCGGGAGGCTGAGCCGGCCGAGACCCGTTTGGACCTTCGGGCCACGCCCCGCTACCGCGTGGCCCTGGAGTCGGGCCACGCGGTGGTGGCCCGAGATGTGTTCGCCGAACCGCGCACCCGCGAGTTGACCCCCTATTGGCAGCGCTTCGACATCGGCGCGGCCATCAACGTGCCCATCCGAATGCGGGGGCGGATTGTGGGCATTCTCTCCTGCGAGCACCGGGCGCCGAGGAACTGGCGCTCGGAGGAAGTCACCTTCGCCACACACATGGCCAACCTCGTGGCCCAAGCGTTCCTCTACGCCGAGAACCGGCGCCACGTGCGCGAAATCACCCTCTTCAGCCGCATCACCGCGGCCACGGCCGCCGCCGAAGATCTGCGCTCGGCCATGGAGCGCGTCTGCGCGGAGCTCGCCCACTTCTTCGGCGCTCCCCAGGCCGCCTTCGCGCTCATGAACACGGAGCGCACGGCCGCTCAGGTGATCGCCGAGTACCGCACGCCCGACCGGCCCAGCGGCTTGGGGGAAATTATTCCCGTCGAGGGCAACCCCAGCATGGCCTACATCCTGGAACACCGCCGCCCTCTGGCCATTGCCGATGCCCAGCGCGATCCACGCCTCGAGCCGGTGCGCGATCTCATGCGCCGGCGGGGCACTATCTCCCTTCTGCTCATCCCGTTCGCCATCGGCCAACAAGTTGTCGGCACCTTGGGCATCGACATGGTGGTCCACCACACTTTCACCGAGGAGGAAATTGCCCTGGCCGGGCACGTGGCCGCCCAAGTGAGCCAGATGCTCGAACGCCTCAACCTGTTGGCCAACATGCGGGAGCGCACTCGTCAGCTCTCCGAGCTGGCCGCGATGGGGGCCGCGCTGAACCGTCCCCTGGTGGTGGACGAGGTGGTGGCGGCCATCGGGCAGGGTGCTCTCCAGTTGACCGGGGCCGACCGGGCGGCCGTCTTCATTCTCACCAGAGAGGGAGAGATGGCCTGTGCGTGGACCCACAACTTACCCCCGTCCTACCCGGAAATCGTGTTGGCCAACCTGAAGCGATTGCCCGGCGCCTGGGTCATTGCTCACTCCAGGCCCTTCATGGTGCCCGACATTGCCCAGGCCACCAACTTTCCGCTGCTCCAGGAGCTCGCCCAGCAGTTTGACTATCGGGCCATTGGCATTCTACCCCTCGTCTACGAGGGCCAGACGGTCGGCGCCATCTCGTGTTATTTTCAGGAGCCCCGCATCTGGGCTGAGGACGAGGTGCAGATTCTCCACGCCTTTGCCCGCCAGGCGGCCATTGCCCTCAGAAACGCCGAGCTCTTCGAGGCCGAACAGAGACAGCGCGCCCAGTTGGAAGCGCTGCGCGAGGCCAGCTTGCAGCTCACCTCCTCCCTGAACCTCTCGACAGTCTTGCAGGCCATCGTCCGCCACGCAGCCCGCCTGACGGGCTCAGACGACGCCCACATCTTCCTCTTCGACGACCGAGGGCTCCGCTTCGGCGCCGCCGTGTGGCAGGGCGAGCTTCAGGAGAAGCCCCTTGCTCAGCCGCGCCCCCACGGCATCACCAACACCGTGGCCCGCACGGGCAAGCGCATGGTCATCTCCGACGTGAACCACCACCCCCTCTTCCAGGACTGGCCGTGGGGCGGCGCCATTGCCAGCCTGCCGCTGCGCAGTGGCGCCAACGTGGTGGGCGTGATGAACGTGGCCTTCAGCACGCCCCACACGTTTACCGAGGAGGAGCTTCACCTGCTGGAACTCTTCGCCGACCAGGCAGCCATCGCCATTCAGAACGCCCGGCTGGTCCAGTCACTTCGGGAACACATAGAGCAGCTCACGATCATTGCCCGTGCCAGCACGGCCCTGCGCGGCGCCGCGGACGTGGAGGAATGCGCGGCCACGGCCGTCGAGCACGCCGCCCGCTTGGGCCGTGCCGACGTGGCCTTGCTCTACCTCATCGACGAAGACCGTGCTCAAGCGGTGCCCGTGGGCGAGTTCGGCTTCACCGCCGATCGCCGACCTGAGCCGCTCGCCCTGGACGAGGGCATCATCGGCCAGGTGATCGCCACACAACGCCCCTATCACACCGACGACATCTGCCGGGACCTCTGCGCCGCCTGCCGGGACATCTGGCGGGAAATGGGCCCTGGCCTCTACATACCCCTCCGCACGGACAACGGCGATGTCCTGGGCACCATCGTTGTGGCCAGGCGGGCGAACCAGGGTGACCCCACGCCCCCGTTTACCGAAGGGGAAGAAGCGCTGTTGACGACGCTGGCCGAGATCACGGCCAACGCGCTCCAGCGCATTCGCTCCCACGTCGAACTTGAGGAAGCGTACTTCCAGACGGTGCTCGCCCTTGCCAAGGCCATGGACGCGCGCGACACCTACACCAGCGACCACAGTGAACGCATTGCGGAGTTGGCCACAGCCGTGGCCCGCCGCATGGGCTTCGACGAGGAGATGGTTCACACCATCTGGCTGGCCTCCCAGCTTCACGACATCGGCAAAATCGGCGTGCCCGATGCCATCTTGCGCAAGCCCGGCCCGCTCACCGAGGAGGAGTGGGAGGTCATGAAGCGCCACCCGGAGATCGGGGCCAACATCGTAGCCCCGGTGCGCAAGTTTCGGGCCGTGGCCGAGCTGATCTTGGCCCACCAGGAACGGTATGATGGCAGCGGGTATCCTCGAGGGCTCAAAGGCGAGGAGATTCCCATCGGCGCGCGCATCCTGGCCGTGGTGGATGCGTACAGCGCTATGACCGAAGATCGCGTCTACCGCCGGGCACTCTCCAGGGAAGAAGCCATCGCCGAGCTGAAGCGTTGTGCCGGCACACACTTCGACCCACAAGTCGTGGAGGTCTTCCTGCGCGTCTTGGAGGCCTCACCCGCGCCGGCCGGTTCGGATGGCCCCGCATAAATGAGGGGACAGGGACCATACCGCAGGCCGGCACTCGGCTAACGCCGACTGGAGAGCGCACTCTTCCCCTAGAAAGTCGAGGTGACGTTGAGTGGTCATTTGGTGGCCGTCGTCGTATTGTTCGTCGTCAGCGCTATATCCTTCTCCCTCGCCCGCCACGCCGCTCGTCTGACCGCCGGCCGGGGAACTCGCCTCTTCAGCGCCCTCATGATCCAAATTGGATGGTGGGCGAGTTCCTACGCCCTGGAGCTGATCAGCCCCTCCTTGGAGGCGAAGGTGGCTTGGGCCAAGGTGCAGTACATGGCCATTGTGTTGGTGCCCGTCACGTGGTTCTTCTTCACCCTCACCTACACCGACCGGTGGCCTTGGCTGCGCACTCCGCACGCCGCGGGCCTCTCGGTCGGGGTGGCTTTCTTGGTTTTGGCCGCCGTCTGGACCAACGAGTATCACCGGCTCTTCTGGACCACGGTGGGCGCGGCAGAGGGCAACATGCCCGCCCCTCTGGTGGTCACGTATGGTCCTCTCTTCTTTCTCTTCGTGGCCTACGCCAACGTTCTGCTTGCCGTCGGCTCGGCCGTGCTCTTTCGGAACCTGTGGCGTCCGTTCAGGCTCTACCGCCGCCAGGCTGCTGCTGTGGCCCTGGGCATTTTCATCCCGTGGACGGCGAACCTCCTCTACCTGATGGGCCTTCGTCTCCCCCTGCAGATGGACCCAACTCCCTTTGCCTTTGGCGTGACGGGCCTGATGCTGTTCTGGGGGCTGGGACGATTCCAACTGCTCGACATCGCCCCCCTGGCCCGGGATCGCGTTATGGAGCACATGCAGGACGGCGTGCTCATCCTGGATGCCCGCGGTCGCGTCGTGGACGCCAACGCCCAGGCGGCCGTTGTGCTCCAGACCCACGGCGACGCACTCGTCGGCCACACCTTGGATCGCGTCTGCCCGGCCTTGGCCCATTCCCTAATGTCCGCCCACGAGCAGCACGGCGGTCACGCGGAGGTGCAGATAGGACAGATGACGTTGGAAATCACCACCACTCCCTTGGCCGGCCAAGGGGATGAGAGTGTGCCCGTGGGCTATCTTGTGGTCCTCCGGGACATCACCGCACGCAAGCGCGTGGAGCAAATGTTGGAGGGGCAAACCCAGATCTTGAGCCGTCTCGTGACCGGCGCTTCCTTGAACTCCATCCTCGACCACATCGTGCTCACCATCGAGGAGCTCATCCCAGGGGCGATTGGCTCGATCCTCTTGATAGACAAAGAACAGGGACAGCTCTACCACGTGGCAGCGCCCAGTTTGCCCGAGCGCTACGTGCAGGCCATCGACGGCGTTCCCGTCGGCCCCAACGCCGGCTCATTTGGGAGCGCCGCTTACTATCGCAAGCCCGTTGTGGTGGCCGACATTGCGCGTGACCCCATGTGGCGTGAGTGGCGCGATGTGGCCCTCTCGTATGGGCTGCGGTCGTGCTGGACGGTGCCGATTGTAACCCCCGACAAGGAACTGGTGGGCGCGCTCACGATCTATCACACCAGGCGCTACACCCCTTCCGGCGCCGAACTGGAGATCGTGGAGCGCGCCGGCCATCTGGTCACCCTGGCCGTCGAGCGCGAACAGAACCGGTCGGCCATGCACAGGCGCGAAACCGTGCTCAAGGCCGTCGCCTTCGCGGCTGAGACGTTGTTGCGCGCCGGCAACTGGGAGCCTTACATCCACCACACGTTGGCCTACCTGGCCAGTGCCCTGGGGGCCGACCGGGCCTTCCTCTTCTCCGTCTCCTCGGGGCCCCACGGCTCCACCCTGGCCCGGCGCCATTACCTCTGGACTTCGTTCCAGGCGGGCGACGAGGAGCGCGTGTGGGCGAACTTCGCCTTCGAGGAGGAGGGCCTGGAACGGTGGGTTCGGGTGCTCCAGCGGGGCATGCCGGTCTACGGGCTGGCCGATGTCATGTCGGCCGCGGAGCGGAACTTCTTGGCGCGACAGGGAGCCCGGGCTGTTGCCCTGTTGCCCGTCTTCGCCGGCAACACGTGGTGGGGGTTTGTGGGGTTCGACCGGCACACGCACTCCCACATCTGGTCGAACGCCGAGCTCGACGCCCTGAAGAGCGTGGCAGCCCTCTTCGGCGCGGCCGTGCAGCGGTGGCAGTTGGACCAAGAGCGCCAGCGCCAGATGGAAGAGGTTCACTTTTTGAACCAGATCACCGGCGTTTGCCTGCGGGCTGACCGGCTGGACGACATGCTCCAGACCGTGGCCGCCCACCTGGCCGAGTTCTTCGAGGCCCACACGTGTACTATTGCCCTGTGGGACCGGCTGAACCACACGTTTGTTCCGGCCGCCACATCGGGCCAGACCATCATCCCGCCGGCCACTCTCTTCCCGGAGAGCGTGCGCGTGCTCATCGAGACGGCCCTGCGCACCGGCCGTCCCCAAACCATGAACCGCGTGCCCATGCCCCCCCACTCCAGCGCCGCCTCCCGCGTCCAAGAGCAGCGTTTGCTGGCCGTGCCGGTGGCGAGCGGCCAACACTGGCTGGGCGCCATCCTGGTCGAGTTCAGGCGTCAGGAGCAGCTCACCTCCCAGCGCATCGATGTGGCCGAGCGCGTGGCCGCCCAAGTGGCACTGGCCATTGCCAGGCTGCACGCCGTGGAAACGGCCCACCGCCGCGCCGAGGAGGCCGAAACGCTGCGCCAGGCCGGCACCATTGTGGCCTCCACCCTCGACTTGGACGAGGCCATCGACCGTATCTTGGCCCAATTGGCCTGCGTGATTCCCCACGATAGCGCCTCGGTCCAACTGCTCCACCACGATGAAAAGGAGGGGATGTTCCTGGAAATTGTGGGGGGGTGGGGGTGGCAGGATATGTCCCAAGTGCGCGGTCTTCGCTTTCCCATTCCCGGGGGGAACCCGAACACCACCGTGGTGTTGGAGCGCCGCCCTGTGGTCTTGGGCGACGCGCCTGCCGTCTACCCCTCCTTCCGCCACCCTCCTCACAACCACATTCGCTCCTGGATGGGCGTGCCTTTGATTGTGCGCAACAAGGTCATCGGCATGTTGTCCATTGACAGCACCACTCCCCACCACTTCACGGCCCAGCACGTGCGCCTGGTCACAGCCTTCGCCGACCAAGTGGCCATCGCCATCGAGAACGCCCGCCTGCACCGGGCCGTGGAGCACAAGGCCCGCGAAAACGCCCGCCTGTACGAGGCCGAACGCCAGGCCCGCCGCGTGGCCGAAACCCTGCGCCTGGTGAACATTGCCATCTCCCAGGAGCTCGACCCGGACGCAGTGCTGGAGACGCTCCTCAACCATGCCCAACGCCTCATCCCGTGCGACACGGCCAACGTGCTCCTCTGTGAGGGGGGCGACCGGGTGCGCCTTCACACCCTGCGGGGATACGAGCGGTGGACCGACGCCGGCAGGCTCAAAAATCACGTGCTCCACCTCGACAACCACCCGCACCTGCGGCACATCCTGGAACACGAGAGCAGCTTGATCATCGCGGACACGAGCAGCTTCCGGGGGTGGATCCCCGATGAGCCGCCGGGCACCACGTTCGTGCGGAGTTGGCTGGGCGTTCCCCTCATCGCCATGCACGAGGTGGTGGGCATCCTCTCCCTCGACAAGGCGGAGCCCAACTTCTTCACCGAGGAGCACCGCCAGATTGCCGAAGCCTTGGCCGCTCAGGCGGCCGTGGCCATTCAGAACGCCCGCCTCTTCGCCCGCGTCCAGCGCCACGCGGGGCAGCTCCGGGCCCTCTACCGGGCGACGCAGACACTCCTCTCCACCTTGGACCTCGATACCCTTCTCCAGCGGGTCCTGGAAGCGGCCATTGACGCCATTCCGGCTGCCGAGAAAGGGGCCCTCTTGCTGGCCGATGAGACCGGCAGGGTGACCATTCGCGCCCTCCACGGATACACCGACCCCCGCGTGCGCGCGATGGAGTTCGCCTGCACGGGTGGCTATTCGGCCAAGGCCATCCGGGAGGGCCGTCCGCTCCTGGTGCCCGACGCCGACCAGCCCGACATCCGCTACACGGGCGACATCGAGGAGGTCCGCAGCATCCGCTCGGCCATTGTGGTGCCCTTGGTGCTCCACGGCCAAGTGTTGGGGGCCATCTCCTTGGATGCCACCAGGCCAAATGCCTTCACCGTTGACGACCTGAACCTGCTGGAGACCTTCGCGGCCACGGCCACGGCGGCCATCCGCAACGCCCAGCTCCACCAAGAGGTGCGCTGGCAGGCCATCATCGATTCCCTCACGGGCGCCTACAACCGCCGGGGGCTCTTCGAGCTCGGGCGGCGGGAGGTGGCCCGTGCCGTGCGCTTCAGGCGGCCCCTCTCGCTGATCATGTTCGACTTGGACCACTTCAAGCGCGTCAACGACTCCTTCGGCCACGCCACGGGCGATCAGGTGCTGGTGAAGCTCATTCAGCGCATCCGCAGCAACTTGCGCAACCTCGACTTGTTGGGGCGCTACGGCGGCGAGGAGTTCGTGGTCCTCCTCCCCGAAACGTCTGTCAGGGAGGCGTACCACGTGGCCGAGCGCATTCGCCAAGCGGT
This sequence comes from Ardenticatenaceae bacterium, assembly GCA_026989095.1. Taxonomy (GTDB): domain Bacteria; phylum Chloroflexota; class Anaerolineae; order Ardenticatenales; family Ardenticatenaceae; genus WFWG01. The sequence goes on along the minus strand of JALSKA010000192.1, from coordinate 3,714 downwards.
CATGGAAGCCCCTCTGGAGACCAATGTGGGCCCCTTGGAGATTTCCATCAGCTTGGGCGTGGCCGAGCTGGACGAACAGTGTGCCGACTTGGACGACCTCATCGAGCGCGCCGACCAGGCCCTCTACCGGGCCAAGGAGGCCGGGCGCAATCGCACCTTCGTGTGGGGCAGCGAACTCCGCGTGCCCAAGCACTCCTCCTGCTGAGCGCACTCGACACGTCGGCCCTCGCGAAGGTGTTCCCCATTGTCCCACTCGCTCACCCTTCCACGCGCACTTCAGTGACCTGAATGGCGTTGTTGGGCCCGGGGGCCGGCACCCGCCGGCCGGTTTGGCCGTCGTAGAGGCCCACGATGAGGCGGTACGTGCCGGGGGTAAGGGTGTTGGGCAACGATATCACGTGGGGATCGGCGATGAGTTCGCCGGGCCGCCAGTCGTTGGTGGGGCGCAGGCCCCCGGCCGGCGGCCCGTCGTGTTGGGCCACAAGGCGCCCGTTGCCGTCGAGCAGTTGGGTGAAGACGGTCAGGGGAACCGAAGTGGGGCCGCCGGCGCGCCATTGGAGGGTCACCGTGTAGGCTGTGCCGGCGCGCACCGGCGCTTTCGGCACGGTGACACGCTCCAAAACAGTGGGAGCCGGTTCGGTCTCCAGGGACCAGGGGCCTTGGACAGCCGCTCCCCGCTCCGGCTGCGGGCGGGTCCACACCCACACGCCCCCTTCGGGCAGGTAGAGGGCCGGCCGGTCAGCCTGCTTCACCGTGGGGGCAAGCCACACATCTCCCGCCCGCACGCTCACGGCGAAGCCGAAGGGCTCGGGCACGGGCCAAGGGAGCGTGCGCACGCGCACGAGCTCGCCCTGCTTCCAGCGCTCGGGAGGATACCAGAGGGCTTCCACTAGGGGGCGCTGGGACGTGTCCTCCAGCACGCGGCCGTCCGAGGGCGAGAAGTAGTACGGCCACAGGCGGACCGGGCCGACGGCGGGCAGCTCGCCCGTGCGCTCCCAGTACATGGTGGTCTGCACGCCGTCGGGGCGATCCTCCACGTCGAGGCCCACTAGGCGGAGCGCGTTCCCGAACTGAACATCAAGGGGCACCGAGGGGGTGGCGTTCGGAGCCCGGGCAAAGTCGTAGAACTCGTCGGGCAGTGCCTTCTGGCCGCTGCCCCGCCGCAGGAGAAGCCAGCCGTCCTGAGCTGCCACCACACCCCACTCGCCGGCCAACAGAGCCTGTACGTCCCGGTAGAGATCGTTGGGGTGTTGGGGCCAGGAATTGATGGTGACGTCGAGCAAGATGTACTCGGCGTCCCGCACGTCCGGGTACTGGTAGACGCGCTCCCGCTGGCTGACGTGAGGGTTGAGGCGCCATTGGGCCGAGACGGCCGCCTCCGGCGGGATGCGGGCGATGATGCGCTCGCCGATGCGGTGATGTTCGGTGACCTGGGGCCACTCGAAGCCGGCGGCCAGGGGCGTGGCCCCACGGCTGCGGTGGTAGAGGAGCGAGGCGATGACCACGACGAGGGCGCCAACCACCACAGTGTGACGCCGGAGGTCTCCCCTCCACCCTTGCCGGCGGGCCACGGCGGCCGCGCCGCGCGCGAGGATGGCCAGGCCCACGCTGGCCCCAAGGACCACGAAGGGCACGATGGGCGAGGGGTAATGGTAGCCCTCCAACGTGCGCATGGGCTCGTAGGAGCTGAGGAGGTTGACGGCCAGCGAGGGGGAGGCGATGAGGACAACGTGAGGCGCCAGGAGGGACAGAAAAGCCACAGGTGCCATCAGGGCCGCCAGGTAGGGAATGGCGCCCCCCTCCAGGGCCCGCCGCACAATGACCCAGGGCTTGGTGAGCGCGGTGATCACCAGGCCGGTGAAGCCGTCGCCCAAGCCCTCGTAGTAGCTCAGGAAGACGTGTTCCCCCTTGGGGCTGAACCGGGGGGTGATCACGTCGATGGCCACGAACGACCAGCCGGCGCCGAGGGCCATGGTCACCAGGCCGAAACGACGGCGGCGTTGGACCACCAAGGCGTACAGGCCCATGAGAGCCACCAGAAAGCCGATTTCTTCCTTGGTGGAGGCGGCCAAGGCCGCAAAGAGGGCGAAACGCCGGTCCCGTCCCTCGTCGAGGGCATCGAAGGCAGCGGCCAGGAAAAGGGGGGCGAGGGCCACGGCGTGGAAGTCGAAGAGCAGGGCCCGCTCCAGCGCCGGGAAGAGGACCCACGCCAGGGGAAAGGCCAACGCCGCCCACTCGTGGCCCAGGTGACGGCGGGCCACCCGGTAGGCCGGCACGGCTCCCAACATGGCCAACGCCGATTGGAGGACCAGGAGGGCGCGCGGATCGCTCCACACCCAGTAGATGGGGGCGATGAGCAGCAGGATCGGCTCCACGTGGTGGGCCAACCGCGTGGTGACGCCGGGAATGTTGGTGAGCCGGAAGGGGCGTCCCCGGGCCGTGTTCCAGACGGCCTGATCATAATTGCCCAGGTCGAAGGCCGTGGTCAGGAAGGCGTTGTGGCGCTGGACGGCCAGGGCCGCGAAGAAGACGGCGCCGGCCAGGGCAATGGCCCAGGCCACCCAAATGGGCCGCACACGCTCTTTCCACGTCACGGCGTCCCTCCTCGGCAGACGTGGGCGTACAGCTCCCGGTGTTGGGTGGCGATTTCCTCCCAGTCGAAGTGACCGGCCAGGCGGGAGGCCGCCCGGGCCAGCCGCCTGCGGGTGTCCTCGCGGCGAATGACCAGGGCCAGCCGGCGGGCCAAGTCGCCGGGGTCGTTCCGCCGCGCGTAGACCACGTTGTGATCGGGCCGGAGCAGGGGCAGAGGCTCCTCGGGCGCCGTGGTCACCACGGCGCACCCGTGGGCCAGGGCGGTGATGAGCGTCGTGCGCCGCAGCGAGGCGCCGTCCCGGTAGGGAAGGGCCACCACGTCGGCCGCGGCCAACCCGGCGGCCACTTCCTCGGGAGGCAGGTGGCCGGTCCAGATCGTCCACCCGCCGCCCAAGTTGAGGTCATCGATGAGGGCGTGGATTTCGTCCAAGTGCTCCGCGTTGGTGGGGTCGCTGGCCCCCAAGGCCTCGCCCAGGAAGAGAAGCTTGACGCGCAGGCCGGCGCGCAGCAGCCGGTTGTGGGCCCGCAGGAGGGTGGGAATGCCCTTGCTCCTGTTGATCAGGCCGAAGTGAACCACGAGCACATCGTCCTGCCCAACCCCCCACCGGGCGCGCCACTCTGCGCGGTCGAAGTTGGGTGGGAGCGCGCGCGACACGTTCGTGCCCAGGGGAATGACGCGCACCTCGCCATCGCCTGGCAACCAAGCGCGCACGCGCCGCTCGTCGGCCTGGTTGGTGACCACGACGGCGTGGGCCCGGCGGGCCATCCGGCGCAGGATCGCCGCGCGCAGGGGGCCGGCCTTGGGGAACAGGTAGGGGATGCGCAGGTCGTGAAAGGTGACCACGACGGGCGGGCCACCCCGCCGGCGCAACCAGTCGGGCATCAGCGGGGCGGCCGCGCCCAGGTCAAAGGCCGCTGCTTGGTACTGCAGGTGGACCACATCGTAGGCCCGCGCACGACGGCGCACTGCTTCCAGGGATGAAAGGCGCCAGCGTTCCACGTCGGCGAACAGCTCCACGTGACCGGGGCCGGCCGCGGAGGATGTGCCCGCGGCCGTGCGCGTCAACACGGCGACGCGAAGGCCTTGCCGGGCCAACGCGCCGGCCAAGTGGTGGGTGTAGT
>JALSKA010000191.1 GCA_026989095.1 Ardenticatenaceae bacterium | reverse complement strand
AGGTGGGGAAACATACCTCGGTGGCCCTCTCCTGTGACAACGGCCGCAGCCCGTTTGCCGCCGGCCAGGGCTCACCGGAGTTGAGCGTGAAGACACGTCTGGGAACACACACGTGTGGGCCGGACTCCCCTTCGTCACCCGCGCAGGCCGTGTGGCGGTGAGTATAACATGTGTGGGAAGAGGGGCCAAGTCCCTGCTGCCCGCGCCCGCTCACGGGGCCTGCCCGAGAGGAGGCTCCCCTGCTCAGAAGGCCCGCCTCCACCGGGGCGTCCGACGCCGAAGGGAGGAAGGCGCTCGCAGACGACCACGCCCCCCACCGCCCACTGCGCGGACGGGTGGGGGGCGTGAGAAAGCGCGCCAGGTGAAGCACATTTCGCCGCCCGGGCAGGCCATTCAGGCCCTACGGACAGAGCTGCGCCGTGCAGGAAGCACCTGCACGTTCTAGCGAACGACGACAGGCAAGTACAAGTTTCCTATCGTGATCAGAGGATCGAACGTCATCGTGTACGTGTACGTCTTCTGTGATTGCCCCTCTACCACGAGCACATAGCGGCCGGCATCCAGTTGGGATATGCTGAGTTTCTGCTCGACGGCGTCCTTCTGTTGAATTTCGGCTGTTCCTGCCCCTCCTGAGGGCCACGCCGAACGGGGAAGGGCCGGTGTGCCCGAGGCGATGAGCGTGCGGTCTTCATCGTAGAGCCGAAACTTCATCTCCACCGGCGCGCGGAAGCTGACATCGAAGTCACCGCCGGCCCAGTCCACGAGGAAGGCTTCCGAACACCCCGGCCCGTCGGCCATGCAGCGGGGGTTGGATGGGTCCAGAGGGTGGGTGAGCCCTATTTCGATTGCCTGGCTTGGCAGCCCTCGTGGACAGAAGGGGAAATCTGTGGGAAGGGCAAAGGGGTCAGGCATACCAGGCAAGGGAGAAGGCGAAGGGCACGGCACGCGCGGCGGCCGCCCGGCCCCCGGGGAGCCAACCCAGTCGGGGACGTTGCGTTCAATGTCGATCCTGTACTCCACGACGACTCGATAATATCCCATGTCGAATGGTCCCCGAGGAGTGTCACGTTCTCCGAAGGAGAAGATCAGTTCGTTCAGGATGTTATACCGAGACCTGGGACAGTCTATAATGAGCCGGAGGTTCCCCTCTCGCCGCACGACGCTCTCGTCCCTTTCCGGTCTGCCGTCGCCGTTCACGTCGCGATAGACGTAGAGGCGCTCATCCGAAGGGGAAATGGTGGTACGACTTCCTAGGCCTCGATAGAGTGGCTGCACTTCGATGATCAAAGCTCCTCCCATACTCACGTCGATCGTGTTTGACGTCCCTGAAAGCCCAAGCTCCTCGCGCTGTGTGGTTCCACATTCCAGGAGTGGTTCGGGATCGGGACCCCGGAAGGGCGGTCTGCTCGGGCGAATATCGTCGTGGCCGCCATCGGCCGGATTGGCCGGATCCGGCAGAGGGGGTATGCGGAAGAAATCGATGTCATTCACCCTGCTCAAACTGAGATTGGAGAGGGAGATATACCAGCGCTCGACGGCTCTCCGCACGCGGGCATCGGAGCCGTTCTCGAAGACCGTGCCGCAATCGCCCGTGCCGAACAGGCGCCGCAATTCGGGCGGGCATTCCGCAAAGTCAACGTGTTCCCACGACGGAAGGGGATATTCGCCACCCCTTTCCTCGGTCACGTCTGCATCCGGGGTGTGGATAACCGTCACGGTCAGGGTGGAGCCGTTGTAGCAGGCATCGTTGAGCCCTCCGGGATCGAGCGCGGTGATGGAGATGAAGTAGTCCACAGAGGGAGTAACCCGAATCACGGTTGACCACCCGCGGAGACCGGGCTCGGAAATCGGGACAAGAGGCACAGTCGTGGTGTCAAAACTGAGCGAGGCCGTCAGGGCATCTGTGGCAAAGGGAACGGTCAGGCGCACTTCGACCCACCCGGAGCCGGACACTTGGAACTTGAACCAGTCCTCGTCCACGTTGGTGGAACGCGGGGTCCCACCGTTCAAGGCGTGAATCGAACCGTCCTGCGTGACGCGCACTCGCACGAAGGAGCCAGGAGTGGAGGGCAACGAGAGGGTGCCCAAGTCCACAGCGGAAGTCCGCGTGTCATTGTTGCCACTTGCGAGCGCGAGCTCTTCCCACCCCGTACACACCACTGACGGCAGATTGGCCGCTGCTCGCACGGCAGCCAGTACATTCACAAACCCCACACAGCTCCCTCCCGTCCTAGTCACACAGCTTCCCGAGGGGGCATCCGCGAGGGGAACACTCGTCTCCTGGAGGATCTCCACAATTCGGTCACGGGTGAGCGTCGCATCAGCGGCTTTCATCATGGAAACAACCCCGGTGATGAACGGTGCCGCTGCGCTCGTACCCTCAAAGTACGTGAGAGCACTTGAGCCAGGAACAGGCATAGTGGTGAAACCATGAGGGGCCCAGATGTCAATCCCGGAGCCTATCGGGTTGATGGACGACGGCTCTTTGCTCGTGTTAATAGCGCCCACACAGAGCACGCCGTCGTAAGCACAGGGGTAGAATTCATCGTCGATGGCGTCGAAAGGCCCCACCGTACCGATGACGGGGATCGCAACATTCTCCGGCCCCGACGCCACGATGACCCGGCCAGGGTTCGCCAGCGCTCTGGTAACGGCAGCACGCAAGAGGTCTTCGTCGGCCACGCCTGTGAGCTCGAAAAAGAGGACCAGGGCATCACATGCCACTTGAGAGAGCAAGGACGACAACGGTGCTGGTATCAACCAGCTCGCCACTTCACAGGCGACTATTATGGCAAACCTCGTCTCTGCCTTGCAGATGTCGATATCAAGCAGCGGTTCACAGGCAAAACCACTGCTCACATTGATAATGGTGGCATTGTCGTCAGTGGCTTTGTTGATACCCCGTGCGAGGTTCGTCATGAAAGGAAGGCCGATCTTGTAGAACATGGGGTCAATGATTCCGCTCGTGCCATCCTCCCCTGTAGTCGGATTTCGCGCGTGACCCGCAACCCCAATGGCCCCTACGCCATTGTTCGCCACTGCGCCGGCCACGCTGAACACCACAGTGCCGTGCCAAGCACACAGGGGACCATCCCCGCCGGCACAGAAGCCTCCGACAGGGAACCGACCACCGGCGGAACCGCTACAATCGGAGCGCGTGCAGTCACCTTGGGGAATGCTGGCAAAGTCAACGCCAAAATCGGGGTGAGTGGCAGAAGTACCGTAGTCAGCGGGACTCGCGAACCCGCCGTCCACAAAGGCCACATCCACACTTCGCTCCCAATTTCTGTCAATGAGGTCCAAAAACGTTATGGCTTGGCCGAGATTGACATCGAAGTCGCTGAACCAGCTTTCAGCAAAGCCATTATCGCCGCCCGCACCATCGCCGTCCAAGTCACCTTCGACCGTGCGGGGTTCACCGAGTGCCCACAAGACAGGATTGTGCATGACAAACCGGCCGGCAAGCTGCTCTTCGAGAACGATGCCCAACAGCTTGGCCGCCTTCTCCGACGAAAAGATATAGGTGCCGCTTGCCCCGAAGAGCTCGGCCACGTAGGCGAAGTCGGAGAGGCTTCCTTGAGAGGGATCTATGCGGACCAGCGCGTAGTCATACTTCTGAGTTCCACTTTGATCTTTTTGTACAATTGAGAAGGTCTCTACCAGAGTACCACCTCTTTCCTGGAGAAAGCTCCCCAGTTCCTGATTGTCCGCATACCGGTAGAGAAGCTGATCCTCGCCGTAGAAAACGGGCACCTTCTTCGGGTTCACCACCACGGCCAAAGGTCGTGGTGGCTCGTTCTGAGAACTTCCTGGAGTGCTCGTCATGCTCTGTGGGAGAAGGTTGGGGTCGATTTGGACCTTGAACGTTCCCTTCGGCTTTCCACCTGAGATGAGGGCCACATCCATGCTCATGTCGAAATTGTTGAGCACTTCGTCCGGCGTGTTTGCTGTTTGGGGGTTATCAGGGTCTTGATAGAGCGCTGCAATGATGTCGCCGGGATTGACTTGCAAGTTTCCATCATTCTCCTTCGCCTGGCCTTGAATGATGGGCACAAAAGAGGAAGTGAAGACGCCGGTATCGGGGCCGGTTTCGGTGAGCAGAATGGTCTCTTGGTCTCCAGTAGCCGTCTTCGGATACACAGAAACGACTTCTACAGAAAGTGTCTCGGCAGTCTTTGGGTCGAGGTTCTGGTCTGGATCTGTTACCGTGACGTTGAAATAATCGCCTGTGGGCGCGTATTTGGAACGGTCGAAGCGGAGTTTCGATTTCGTTCCTTGAATGGCAGCGAACACATTTGGAGAAGACAGAGAGAGGCTTCCCCCCGATACGCCTTCGGTTGTCGTGAGGGCGAAGCTCACCCCGGCGAGGAGCACGCCAAGAACGACGAGAAGCGCTGTCAGGCGATAGACGCGGCCCAACATAACTGTGTCCCTCCTTTCAATCACTGCTCCCCGGAAAGCCACCAGATGTGTGATCGCTCCTAATTCATTCTACCCAGCCAGCGTTTCCAGAACGTTTCCAAAGCGTTTTGGAAACCCGCCGGTTTCCCCGGTTTGTGCTCGACAGGCGCCTCAACTCGCCTGTTACTTGCTCTCCCCATCCCGGCGTGATACAATCCGCCGTGCCGGGCCCTTGGGCGGCCGAGCCCAAGGGCTACGCTATGTCCCCGGTGGAGTTATCCTATGGCCTACGCTGATGGCTTGCGCAGTTTCATCCAAACCCTGGAGCGCCACGGCGAACTGGTGCGGGTCACCGTGCCCGTCTCGCCCGAGCTCGAGATCACCGAGATCACCGACCGCGTGAGCAAGGCGCCGCCGGAGCACAACAAGGCGCTCCTCTTCGAGCAGGTCACGGGCTCCGACATGCCCCTGCTCATCAACATGTTCGGCTCGAAGAAGCGCATCGAACTGGCCCTCAACGTGCAGGAGCTCGACGAGCTCACCAGCAAGGTGGAAGCCCTGCTCGACTTGGACATGCCCAAGAGCCTCCTGGCCAAGGCCAAGCGGGCCGGCCAGCTCCTGGAGGTGGCCCGCGCCGTCATGCCCCGCGTGGTGAAGGCCGGTCCCTGTCAGGAAGTCGTCATCACCGACCGCCCCTCCCTCGACATCCTTCCCATTCTCAAATGCTGGCCCGAGGACGCGGGGCGCTACATCACGCTCCCCACCGTCATCACCCGGGACCCGCAGACGGGCCGGCGCAACGTGGGCATGTACCGGCTCCAGGTCTTCGACGAGCGCACCTTGGGCGTCCACTGGCAGCGCCACAAGGGGGGGCGCGAACACCAGCGGCGCGCCCGCGAGATGCAGGCGGAGAAAATCCCCGTGGCCATTTCCTTGGGCGGCGACCCCGCCGTCATCTGGAGCGGCTCGGCCCCCCTGCCGCCCGACATCGACGAGTTCATGTTGGCCGGGTGGCTGCGGGGCAAGCCGGTGGAGCTGGTGCCCTGCAAGACGGTCCCCCTTGAGGTGCCGGCCGACGCCGAGATCGTCATCGAGGGGTGGCTCGACCCCAACGAGCAGCGCCTTGAAGGCCCCTTCGGCGACCACACGGGCTACTACAGCCTGCCCGACTACTATCCGGTCATGCACATCACCTGCATCACCCACCGGCGTGACCCCATCTACCCCACCACCATCGTGGGCAAGCCCCCCCAGGAGGACTACTGGATGGGCAAGGCCACCGAGCGGCTCTTCTTGCCCCTCATCCGCCTCTTCCTCAGCGAGGTGGTGGACATCAACATGCCGGCCGAGGGGGTCTTCCACAACTTGCTCATCGTGAGCATCCGCAAGCGCTTCCCCGGCCATCCCCGCAAGGTCATGTACGGCATTTGGGGCCTGGGCCTGATGATGCTCACCAAGACCATCGTGGTCGTGGACGAGGATGTGGACGTGCACAACCTGAGCGAAGTGGCCTTCCAAGTGCTCGCCAACTACGACCCGGCCCGCGACGTGGTCATCGTCGAAGGCCCCACGGACGACTTGGACCACGCCAGCCTCTACCGCAACTACGGCGGCAAAATGGGCATCGACGCCACCCGCAAGACCGACCGGCTCGACCCCCTGCCCCACCAGCCTTGGCCCCACGAGATCAAGATGAGCCCTGAGATCAAGGCCCTCGTGGACCGGCGGTGGGCCGAGTACGGCCTGCCCCTGAAGCCCAAAGATGACCACCGGCGTGGCCTGAAATGAGAGGAGGTGAGGGTATGCGTATCGCGCCCGACGTGCAGGAAATCGCCGACAAGGTGGACCGAGGTGAGCGGCTGAGCTTCGAGGACGGCGTGCGCCTCTTCGAGTGCCGCGACCTGTTGAGCGTCGGCTGGCTGGCCAACCGCGTCCGCCGGCGGCTCCACGGCAACTACGTCTACTTCAACCAGAACCGCCACATCAACCCCACCAACATCTGCGCCGTCCACTGCAACTTCTGCTCCTTCCGGCGCAACGGGAACGAGGAAGACGCCTACTGGTGGACGCCCGAGGAGATCGTGGAGCGGGTGCGCCCCGACGTGGGCCCCCACATCACCGAGTTCCACATCGTGGGCGGCCTCCACCCCGAGTTAGGGCTCGATTACTACTGCGCCATCTTCCGCCGGCTCAAGGAAGCCTATCCCTGGGTCCACATCAAGGCCATGACGGCCGTGGAAGTCCACTTCCTGGCCGAGCTGGAGGGCCTGGACTACGAGACTGTGCTGCGCCGCATGAAGGAGGCCGGCCTCGATTCCATGCCCGGTGGCGGCGCCGAGATCTTCGCCGAGCGCGTGCGCCGGCGCATCTGCCCGGAAAAGGCCACCGCCGAGCAGTGGCTGGAGATCCACCGCATCGCCCACGGGCTGGGCATCCGCTCCAACGCCACCATGCTCTACGGCCACATCGAAACCTACGAGGACCGGGTGGACCACCTCCTGCGCCTGCGGGCCCTCCAGGACGAGACGGGCGGCTTCCAGACCTTCATCCCCTTGGCCTTCCACCCCATGAACAACGGCCTGGGCAAGAAAGTGAACCGCGAGTGGACCACCGGCGTGGACGACCTGAAGGTGATCGCCGTCAGCCGGCTCCTGCTCGACAACTTCCCCCACATCAAGGCCTACTGGGTGATGCTCACCCCCCAAATGGCCCAGATCGCCCTCAACTTCGGGGCCGACGACATCGACGGCACGGTCATCGAGGAGCGCATCTACCACGACGCCGGCGCCACCACGCCCCAGCACTTGGCCAGCCCGGCCCTGCTGCGCTACATCCGGGCCGCCGGCTGCGTGCCCGTGGAGCGGGACACGGTCTACAACGTCATTCGGGTCTACGAGGAGGATGCGCCCCAACCCGTCAAGGCAGTTCAAGGATGAGCTGCAAGGAGAAGACGAGCGCCGATGCTACGCCTAGGACAGATTGACTACCTGAACACCCAACCCCTTTACTTCACCCTGGACCGCCACCTGCGCGGGCCGGTCCACGTGGTGCGCGGCGTGCCCACAGCCCTCAACCGCGCCCTCGTGGCCGACGAGGTGGACCTGGCGCCCATCTCGGCCATCGAGGCAGCCCGCCACGCCGACCACGTGGTGGTGCTCCCCGACTTGGCCATCGCCTCGCTGGGGGCCGTGCGCACCGTGTTGCTCTTCTCCTGGCGCCCCGACCCCCGCGAACTGGACGGCCAGGTCATTGCCGTCAGCGACCATTCCGCCACCAGCGTGGCCCTGCTGGAGGTGCTGTGCCGCGAGCGCTACGCCATTTCGGCAGAGTTTCGGCCCATGCCCCAGGACCTGGAACACATGCTCAGCGTGGCCGAGGCCGCCCTGCTCATCGGCGACGCCGCCCTCGTCGAAGCCGTGCGCCACAGGGCCTTTCCCCGCCCGGCTTTGGGGCCCAACGCCATCGCCCGCCCCTACATCTTCGACCTGGGGGACGAGTGGCTCAAGATGACCGGCCTGCCCTTCGTCTTCGCCCTCTGGAGCGCGCGGCGGGACCGCTTGGGGGCCGTCGAAGCCGCCGGCGCGCCCCAGGCCCTGTTGGCCGCCCGCGCCGAGGGGCTGGCCGCCATCCCGGAGATCGCCCGCGCCTACGCCCCCCGCCTGGGGCTCGAGCCGGGCACCTGTGCCACGTACCTGCGCGACCTGCGCTACACCTTGGGGCCGGCCGAGATCGAGGGGCTCATGACCTTCCTGCGCCTGGCATTGCCCGGGTTCGAGCCGGCCAGCTTGGACATCGCCCATTCCCTGGCCGGGTGAACGTTGAATGACCGGAGGAGTGAACCATGCACGTGCTGAGCGAGCTCACCACCATCCTGGACCGCGTCTACGCCGGCCGGCGCATCGCCTACGAGGAGGCCCTGCTGCTCTACGCCGAGGCCGACCTCATCGAGCTGGGCATGGCCGCCAACGCCCGCCGGCAACAGCTCGTGCCGGGCAACTTGGTCACCTACTTGATCGACCGCAACGTCAACTACACCAACATCTGCGTCACCGATTGCCAATTCTGCAACTTCTACGCCCTGCCCGGCGACACCGAAAAGGGCTACGTGCTCTCCAAGGAGGAGCTGGGCCGCAAGATCGAGGAAGCCCTCGCCCTCGGCGCCACCCGCATTCTCATGCAAGGCGGCCACCACCCCGACCTGCCCTTCGACTACTACGTGGACCTCGTCCGCTGGATCCACGAAACTTACCCCCAGATCGAGATCAACGCCTTCTCCCCCTCGGAGATCGAACACATCAGCCTCATCTCGGGCAAGTCGTGGGAGGAGGTGCTGACCGCGCTCAAGGAGGCCGGCCTGCGGGGCCTGCCCGGCGGCGGCGGCGAGATCCTGGACGACGAGATCCGCAAGCGGGTGAGCCCCAAGAAGATCCGCACCGACAACTGGCTGGGCATCATGAAGGTGGCCCACAAGCTGGGGCTCACCACCACGGCCACGATGGTGATCGGCTTCCGGGAGGAGCTCACCCACCGGCTCAACCACCTGCAACGCCTCCGGGACACCCAGGACGAGAGCCTCGAAAAGTACGGCCACGGCTTCAACGCCTTCATCTCGTGGACCGTGCAGATCGAGAACACGCCCCTCGGGCGCAGCCGCTTCCGGGACGAGTACGGCGCCACCGCAGCCGAATACCTGCGCCACACGGCCATCAGCCGGATCTTCCTGGACAACATCCCCCACATCTCGGCCTCCTGGCCCACCCAGGGCATCAAAGTGGCCCAGACGGCCCTCCACTTCGGGTGCGACGACTTCGGCTCCACCATGATCGAGGAGAACGTGGTCAGCTCGGCCGGCGCGCCCACGGCCGTGCGCTGTTCGCTGAGCGTGGAGGAGATCCACCGCCAAATCCGGGCCGCCGGTTACATCCCGGCCCAGCGGGACACGGGCTACACCATCCTCCGGGTCTTCGACGACCCCGACTACGTGCCGCCCCAGGTGGAACTGCCGCCCGTGCAGCCCAAACCTGCCGTCCTGCCCCTCTCCGAAGTGCGAGTGCGGCCACCCGGGGAGAGTGATGTGCTTTGATTCTCCGGGAAGAGGGCGACGGGGGCCACAACCCAACACAAGATACCCCTGCACCACCGTTTATCTTCTGGTGGACACATTGAGAACACGCGAGGGGAAGATCACCACATGCTCGGCCGTTCGACGTGGCTCTTGGGAGGTCTCATCCTCATGCTGTCATTTGTCGCCCACAGTGGCCTGGCTGTGGCCAAGGCGCCCACCATCACGCCAACACCAACACGCCATGTGGCCGACGACCTCGTGGCCCTCATGGGCAGCGAGGCGTGGTACGTGCTCAACGGCTTCACCGCGGCGCCCCCGGCATCGCCCGCCACCTCTGGCCGGCGCGCCCTGGCCCACCGCCTCTACCTCCCGGTGGTGCAGAGCTCGTCGCCGGCCGAGGCCACCACGCCCACCCCAACACCCACGCCCACTCCGCCCCCGCCCGAGTTCCGCGCCCTCTGGGTGACGCGCTACGACTGGACCCAACTCGGCGCGCCCGCGCGCCCCGAGGCGCTCGTGAACGTGGCCGAGCGCGCGCGCTCGGCCGGCTTCAACGTGCTCCTCTTCCAGGTGCGTGGCACGGCCGACGCCTATTACACGCCCGGCCTCGAGCCTTGGGCCGCCCGCCTGACCGGCACCGTCACGGAGACGCTGGGCACCTCGCCCGGCTTCGATCCCCTGCAAACCCTCATCGACGCGGCCCACGCGCGGGGACTCCAGGTTCACGCTTATGTCAACGTCTACCCCGTGTGGCCCTGCGGCTACGGGGCTCCTCCCAAGGAAACCACGCCAACCCACCCCTTCTGGAGCTTCTCCTACGCCACCACGTGGAGCGCCTGGCGGGTCCACGACAGCTCGGGGCGGCCCATGAACCTCCAGACGTGTAGCGCCTACCTGTGGGCCACTCCCGCCTGGAGCGGCGTCCGCCAGCACGTGGTGAACGTGGTGGACGACCTGGTCCGGCGGTACGACCTCGACGGCGTCCACCTCGACTTGGTGCGCTACCCCGGGCCGGAGTTCTCCTACGACCCATTCACGCCTCCGTTCGCCTCGGAGGAGGAGCGCGCCGCCTGGCAGCGTGAACAGGTGAACCAACTGGTGTGGGGGGTGGCCGACGTGGTCAGAGCGCGCCGGCCGGGGGCGTGGGTCACGGCCGCGGTGTGGGGCATGTACCGCAACACCTGGGGGTGGAGCGGCTTCACCGAAGGGTACACCGACTACTACCAGGACGCCAAACGCTGGCTGCGGGAGGGGTGGGTGGACGCCATCATGCCCATGCTCTACCCGCCGAACCCCGGCTGCCCGGACACGAGCGTCTGGACGGCAGAGCGCTTCCGCGTGCTGGTCGAGGACTTCCAGCGCGAGGCCGCCGGGGCGGGCCGCTACGTCTTCCCCGGCATTCACGCCGGCTACCCCTGCTTCGACGACGTGCGCGCGCGGGTGGAGGCCGCGCGGGACTTGGGCACCCGTGGCTACGCCCTCTTCTCCTTCGGCACCGCCAACGCCGCCGACGCTTGGGACGACATTGCCACCCAGCTTCACGCCGAGCCGCGCCCCGTGCCGCCCACACCGTGAACCCCCTTCGGAGGCTCCCATGACCGACGTGCTCACCAACGCCCACACCCACTTGGAGCTGACCGGCCTGGCCCACCTGTGTCCCACGGAGCCGGTGGAGTTCACCCGCTGGATTCGGGCCCTCATCCGGGAGCGGGCACGCCTGACCCCCGCCGACATTCGCCGGGGCGTCGAGGCCGGCATCGAGGAGCTGCTCGCCTGCGGCACCACCCACGTGGGCGACATCACGGCCACGTGGCTGAGCGTCGAGCCGCTGTTGGAGAGCGGCCTGCGGGGAATCGTCTGGCTGGAGGTGTTGGGGCTCAACAGGGAGAAGGCCCTGGACGACTTGGAGCGGGCCAAGGCGGCCATCGAGCGCGCCCGCCGCCACCCGGCCTCGGACAGAATGCGCGTGGGGCTCACCGTTCACGCCCCCTACTCCTGTCACCCGGACCTCTTCCGCGAGGGCGCGGCCTGGTGCCGCGAGGCCGACGTTCCCCTGTGCGTTCACCTGGCGGAGAGCCCGGCCGAAGTCGCGTGGCTCACGCGGCGCACAGGCCCCTTTGGCCGCCTGTTGCGGCGGTTGGGCCTGCCGATCTCGCCCGCCCCCGGCCTGCGGCCCGTGCCCTACCTCCACGCCCTGGGCGTCCTCGAGGCGCGCCCCCTGTTGGTCCACATGGTCCACGTGACCGACGAGGAGGTCCGCCTGGTGGCCGAGGCCGGCTGCGCCGTCGTCCACTGCCCCCGCTCCAACCACCTGCTCGGCTGCGGCCGCATGCCCCTCGAAGCCTACTTGGCCGCCGGCGTGCCCGTCTACGTGGGCACCGACAGCCGGGCCAGCAGCCCCAGCCTCGACGTGCGCGCGGAGGTGGCCTTCGCCCGGCCGTGGCACGGCGACCGGGTGCCGGCCGAGGCGTGGGAGGCCATGCTCGCCCGGCCGCTGTGATTCACCACGTGAGCCGGTAGACCACTGTGCTGGCGTAGCCGCTGCGCTGGGTGAGCGGACACGCGCGCCGGTAGATGGGCTCCAACTCCGGCCTCCGGACCAAGGTGGGGTACCAGTCGGGCGCGACGACGAGGTAGTCGGCCCCCCGCGCGGCCAAGTAGTCGGCCAGGGCCGCCTCGTCGCGGATGATGGGGATCACCTCGGGCGAGACGAGGCCGGCCAAGTCGAGGAGGGGACGGCCGGCGAAGTAGCCCAGGGCGCCGATGTCGTGGGCCGCGACGAGCGCGTCGGCCGGCGTGTTCTGGGCCACCCAGCGGGCCGTCTCCACGGCCTCACATGTGATAATGGCCGTGTCCTCCCCGTAGGCCAGCGCTCCCCGCGCCCAGAAGAGCACCAGCACGACGGCCACGCTCACAGCCCACGCCCGTTGTACCACGAACGAGGGAAGCCGCCGGACGAGCTGCCAGGTGCTCCCCACGCCGTAGGCGATCACCAGGGGCACCAGCGGCATCATGTAGCGGCCGTGCTGGTACGTGACGGGCAGGCGCATGGCGTAGGAGCCCACCACGGCCACGGCCCAAAAGAAGGGCAGGGCCACAGCGCCCTCCGGCCGGAGGAGGGCCGGCCAGGCCCGCCGCACAGCCCGCCACAGGAGCCAGGCCAGCCCCGGCAGGAGGAGCACTTGGGCGCCCACGAAAGGCTGCCACGCCTGGTCGAGAAAGCGGCGCCACAGGGGCAAC
>JALSKA010000190.1 GCA_026989095.1 Ardenticatenaceae bacterium | reverse complement strand
GTCTGCCGGTATAATCCGCCTCACCGGAGCAGACAGGTGAAAGGCGACGACGGAGACGGGCCAACACCGATGTTCGCCGACCAGAGAGCAGGAGCCGTGGCTGAAAGCTCCTGCACGGCGGACGTGTTGGCGTTCCCTCCCGAGCCGACCCGTGAACGGGCCCACAATGGCCCCAGTAGCGGGCTCCGGGTGGCCCGCCGTTATCCGGGCGCCCGATGGGGCGGCCACAGGGCCCCGTCGGGGATGAGTGGTTCGGCCGCGTGGCCGGGCAAGAGGGGTGGTACCGCGGGCCCACATCGCCCGTCCCCGAGGGGGCGGGCGTTCTTTGTTGGGAGGTTGAACGTCCGAACGGATACGGGAAGGGGAGGAGAATCCATGCAAGCCGAGCTGCAGGCGTTGCAGGCCGAGGCGTTGGAGGCACTGTCCGGTGCCCGGACATCCGAGGAACTGGCCGCGTGGCGCACCCGGTTCCTGGGGCGCCGAGGGGCCCTGACGCAACTGATGCGCCGCGTGGGCCAAGTGCCCCCCGAGGAGCGGCCCGTCGTGGGCCGGCTCGCCAACGAGATCAAACAGGCCCTCGAAGCCGCCTACCGGGAGCGAGCTGAAGCCATCCGCCGCGCCGAGCTGGAGGAAACGCTGCGGCGTGACGCGGTGGATGTCACCCTGCCGGGGCTGCCACATCCTGTGGGGCGGCTTCACCCCAGCACCCAAACGCTGCGCGAAATCGAGCGCATCTTTGCCGAGCTGGGCTTTCAAGTCTACCGCGCCCGCGATGTCGAGCTGGACGAGTTCAACTTTCAGCTTCTCAACATTCCCCCGGGCCACCCCGCACGGGACATGCAGGACACATTTTACGTGGCCACGGACTCCAACGGCCGAGAGGAAGGAGAACAGGTCCTCCTGCGCACACACACCTCGCCGGGCCAGATTCACGCCATGCGCGAGTTCGCCGCCATGAACCCCGCGGACCCGCCGCCCGTGCGCATCATCCTGCCCGGCATGTGCTATCGTCACGAACAGATCACCCCCCGCTCCGAGATCCAGTTCCACCAGGTGGAGGGGCTGGCCGTGGGCCGGCACATCACCATGGCCGATCTCAAGGGAACCGTCGAGTACTTCGTGCGCCGCATGTTCGGCGCCGAGCGCAGGCTCCGTTTCCGCGCCAGCCACTTCCCCTTCACCGAGCCCAGCGCCGAGGTGGACATGGACTGTCTGCTCTGCCGGGGTGCTGGGTGCCGCATCTGCAAGCAGACCGGCTGGCTGGAGATCATGGGGTGTGGCATGGTCCACCCCACGGTGTTGCGCAATGGCGGCTACGACCCCGAGCGGTACACGGGATTTGCCTTTGGCATGGGGCCGGAGCGCATCACCATGCTCAAGTACGGCATCGAGGACATCCGCTCCTTCTGGCAGAACGACCTGCGCTTCCTGGAGCAGTTCGGATAATTGGGCAAGGGGGACACACCATGCGCGTACCGCTTTCGTGGCTGAACGAGTTCGTGACCGTCGAGGATATTCCCGCCGACGCTCTGGCCGAACGGCTCACCCTGGCCGGCCTGGAGGTCAAAGCCGTCGAGCACGTCGGCGACTGGTGGGATGCCGAGCGCATCCGCGTGGGCCAAGTGCTCCGCGTGGAGCGGCACCCCAACGCCGACCGGCTCCTCCTCGCCACTGTGGACTACGGCGCCGACGAGCCCCTCACCGTGGTCACCGGTGCCCCGAACGTGCGCCCCGACATGAAGGTGGCCTTCGCCCTGGCCGGCGCCACCATCATCAACGGCTACAGCGAGGCCCGCGAGAAGATGGTGCTCGAGCCCCGTGCCATTCGGGGCGTGCCCTCC
>JALSKA010000189.1 GCA_026989095.1 Ardenticatenaceae bacterium | reverse complement strand
CCGGGCGCAGGAAGGCCAGCAGCGATTGGCGCATCGCGTGACGGTTCATGGCGTCTCTCCCTGAGCTTCGTAGGCCATGTCGAGCAGCTCCACGACGTGGACGACGCGGGCGTCCAAGGCCCAACGCCGGACGCCGTGCAGGAGTTGTAAGTAGCAGCCCGTGTTGGTTGTGGCCACGAAGGTGGCCCGAGTTTGGGCCACGTCGGCCATCTTGGCGTCCAGAATGGCCTCGGCTGTCTCGGGATGGAGGATGTTGTAGACGCCCGCGCTCCCACAACAGTGGTCCGGCCGGCTCAGCTCGACGAGCTCCAGCCCCGGAATGGCGGCCAACAGGCGGCGGGGCGGCTCCACCACGCGCTGGGCGTGGCGCAGGTGGCAGGAGTCCACGTATGTCACCCGGCCGGCCACCGGCTTCGCGGGAGGACGGTGGAGGTGCTCGGCGAGAAACTCGGTCACATCCTGCACGCGGGCGGCGAACTCGCGTGCCCTGTCATCGCCCAGGAGCTTGGCGTACTCCTTGAGCATGGCCCCACACCCGCCCGCGTTGTTGATGATGGCCTCGTACTCGCCGGCGAAGGCGGCCACGTTGCGGCGGGCCAGCTCGAGGGCCGTGGCCTCGTCGCCCACGTGGTAGGCCACGGCGCCACAACACGTCTGGCCGGGCACCACGTGGACCTCATAGCCATTGCGCTGGAGCACGCGCACCGTGGCCGCGTTCACGTGGGCCAACAGCGCCTCCTGCACGCAGCCGACGAAGAAGGCCACCCGCCCGCGCCGCTTCCCGCGGGCCGGGTACACCCCAGGCGCCGTGAACTGGGTCGAAATAGTTGGGGGAAGCAGGGCGACCATGTGCCGGAGCCGCTCCAGGGAGGGCGGCAGGTGCCTGGCAAGGGCGAGAAGCCCTATCTGCTGGAGCCCTCGGGTCAGGCGGGCCACGTGGCGCAACCGGTCCACCCGGGGCAGGAGCGCGCGGAGGGCGAGAAACCGCACCAGACGCTCCGCCGGCGACTGTGTGCGCTCCTCCTCGATGGCCAGGCGGGCCGTTTCCAGGAGCGCACCATACGGCACGCCTGAGGGGCAGACCGTCTCACACGCCCGGCAACCCAGACAGCGGTCCAAGTGGGTGCGCAGGGCGCCTTCCAGGGGAATACGCCCCTCGGAAGCCGCGGCCATCAGGGCCAAGCGTCCTCTCGGGGCGTCCATCTCCGTGTGAAAGACGTGGTACGTGGGACAGGCGGGCAAGCAAAGGCCACAGTGGACACACTGTTGGAGGCCGTTGACAAAAGTGACATCGCGCAATCGGTCGTTGGCGGTCATGGGACTTCTCCCTGCGGCCAAAGGCAACGCCGGAACGAAGGTCTTTGCCGGTCTGCGGCGTGCGCCTTCATCCACTCCACACGACATGGGCCAGGGTGCGGCCCAGCCAGATCATGCTCAGGCCCAATCCAACGTGGACGCCAATGTTGAGCAGGGCAAACGTCTCCTCGCCTCGGCGCCATAGGTCCCAGCTCTCCTTGCCGAAGGTCGAAAACGTTGTGAAACTGCCCAGAACGCCGACAAACAGCAGGGCTCGCGATTCAGGAGTGAAGATATTTCGGTACTCTATTACGTGGGAGAGCAAGCCGATCACAAAACAACCAATCAGATTGACCGCAAGTGTGCCATACGGAAAATGGGTGCTTCTGGTCAACTGCTGAACGTACCCGCTGACGACATAGCGCAAAACCGCACCGAGCGCTCCTCCAACACCTACCATCAAGACGTTGCGCACGTTGGCCATCTCCTCCGCGTGGGTTTCAATTTCCTGTAAGTCTGACCGAAAAGCCCTTTTTCGGCAAATGAGAACTCACCGGAGCGTCCTGCTCCACGGCAGGGCTTCCAGGGGAGACCTTTGTTGAAGAAATAGGAAAAAAGCCACCTTGCCACTGCCCACAAGTTGATGTAGTATAAAACGCAGCGGTCCACGCGACCGAAGACGGCAGCGTGTAGGCGAAATATGGGACAAACTCACCAGCGTGCCGGAGGAGAAGAACGCAAACGGGGAAATGCTCACAGCGGGCGCCTGCGCCGCCTCCTGCCTTCCAGCATCGGCGGTTACGTGTTGGGCACCTATCTCCTCCTAGTCCTCTTCATCGGAGCCGCCATCTGGGGTCTTCAGTACCAGGCCCAACGCCTCACCCGTGAGGCCACCCGGATGTTGTCCTCCTCGTTTCAGGAGTACCGCCTCGTCAAGGAGCTTCACTTCTGGGCTGTGGAGAGCGAGTCGGCGCTCCTGGACTACCTCGTAACCGGTGATCCGAATGCCCGCTCCGAGTACGAGCTGAACCGCGACCAATTCTTCCAACTCCTGGAGGAAGCCCAAGAGGAGCCGACCATCTCACCCGAAACGCGCGCCTCCTTGGCCCAGATCGAACAGTTGAGCACCCGCTGGTTCCGCGAGGTGGCCGATCCGGCCGTGGCCTCCCACCACGCTGGCGCGGGGGAGCCCGAGACAGAGCTGCTGCGAACAGTGCTCGAGC
The DNA here is from genome assembly GCA_026989095.1 of Ardenticatenaceae bacterium. Lineage (GTDB taxonomy): Bacteria > Chloroflexota > Anaerolineae > Ardenticatenales > Ardenticatenaceae > WFWG01. The sequence continues at coordinate 10,296 of JALSKA010000189.1, read as the reverse complement.
GCCGCAACCCGGTCCTGAAAGGGCTCTACGCCGAAACCTACGGCTTGGCCACGCGCGTCCAAGCCCAGGTCGAACGGTACGAGACGGCCATCGCCGAGGAGCAAGAGCGTTTTGGCCTGGTCACGATGGGGCTGGCCGCCCTGCTCTTCTCCATCATCGTGCTGGCCGGCTGGCAACTGGCCACCACCATCACCCACCCCATTGCCCAGCTCACCGAGAGCGCCCGACGAAGCAGTGAGGGCGAACTCCGGCCCGTCCGCTTGGAGCGTGCTCCCGACGAACTCCAAGTCTTGGCCGACGCCTTCAACCACATGGTGAGCTCCCTCAACCGCAATGAGGACGAGCTGATGGCCCTGAACCGCCAGCTCGAGCGCCGGCTTCGTGAGCTCAATGCCCTTCTGGAGATCAGCCGATCGGTGACCAGCTCCCTCGACTTCGAGGAGGTGCTCCGCCGCATCCTGCGCGAGAGCGTCCAAGCCTTTCCCAACGCCCGCAAGGCCATCGTCCACCTGGTGGACGAAACCACCAACCGGCTCTACCCGGTGGCCCTCTCCGAAGAGCGGGAGCCGGTCCAGGACAACATGGGCATGCCCATCGGCCACGGCGTGGCCGGCCGGGCCGTGTTGGAACGGCGCAGTTTTTGCATCCCCGACACCAGCCAAGAGCCGGCTTACCTGGACTTCGGCACCGAAGTCTACGCGCTCCTCGTGGCCCCCTTGATTATCGGAGACCGTGTTATCGGCGCCCTCAGCATCGACAGCGACCGGCGTGCCGCCTTCTCCCCCGACCAGTTGCCCATCCTGGAGTCGCTGGCCTCCCACGTGGCCATTGCCATCGAGAACGCCCGCCTCTTCAACGAGAGCCAGCACCGTCTCCGCGAGCTGACTTCCCTTTACCAAGCGGCCATCAAGCTCACCGGCAGTTACACCGTGGGAGCCGTGCAGCGGCTCATCGTCGAGGAGGCCATGCGCCTGGTGCCCGCCCGCGCCGGCGCCCTGCTCCTGCGGGGCGAGGAGGGGTTCACCGTGGCCCACGCGCAGGGCCTGCCGGACGGGGTGAACACCTTTGGCACGGTTCTCGTGGACGGCGAGCTCCGCCGCATTGTGGAGACCCAACAGGGCGGACACCAAGTGGGGGTGGTCTCCTGGAACGTGGACGGCGACGTTGTTCGCTTCCCCTTCGACACGTGCGTGGCTGCCCCCCTCCTCTGGGAAGGGCAAATCCTGGGCGTTCTCCAGCTCTTCAACCGGTGCAGCGAGCACCGCTTCACCGCCGCGGACGAACGGCTCCTCAACCTCTACGCCCAACAGGCGGCCAGCGCCCTGCAAAACGCCTACCTGATCGAACAGGAGAAGCGGCGCACGCGCCAGTTCGCCCTCATGTACGAGATCGGCAGGCGCCTGACCGCCATTTTGGACCTCGACACGCTCCTCCAGGAAGTCGTGCGGGCCATCCAACAGGCGTATGGCTACACCTTGGTCAACATCAACCTCGTGGAAGGGCGCCACATCCACCTAGCCGCCTCCACCGACCCCGAGCTCACCCAGCGCCGGCGGGAACGCCCCTTCATGGTGGGCGAGGAGGGCATCGTGGGCTTCGTGGCCGCCAAGGGCGATCCGCTCCTGGTCAACGACGTAACCCAGAGCCCCTACTACGTGCCCACCCTCCCCGACACCCGTTCGGAGTTGGCCGTGCCCGTTTTCGGGCGCTCGGGCATCATCGGCGTGCTCGACCTCCAAGACCGGCGCAAAAACGCCTTCAGTTACAGCGACGTGGTTACCCTCCAGGCGCTGGCCACCCAGATCAGCGTGGCCATCGAAAACGCCCGCCTCTTCCAGCGGGTGCGCCAACACGCCCAGCAGGTGACCAAGCTGCTCGAGATCATCCACCACCTGCGCCAACAGCGCGATTTGGACGCGCTCTTCAACCTGGTGTGTGAGACGGTGCAGAACACCCTCGGGTGGAACACTGTGGCCCTCTTCCTCCGCGACGAGGAAAGCGGCCTCGTGCGCCCGGTGGCAGCGGCCGCGCGGGACCCCCGCATCCGGGAGCGCATCATGAGCCTGACGCCACGCCCCTACGGGGGCGAGTATTGGCTCAAAGAGGAGTACCGCATCAGCAACTCCTATTTTGTGCCGGCCGAGCAGTGGCCCGAGGACGTGCCCCAGGACGCCGTGCTCATCTTCGACTTGGGCGAACGCATCGAGGGACAGTGGCAGGCCGCCGACATGCTGGTGGTGCCCATCCGCTTGGGCGAGCGCATCCTGGGCCACCTGTCTGTGGACGATCCCGTCAACCGCAAGCGTCCCTCGCTGGAACACATCCAGGTGTTGGAGCTCTTCGCCCACCAGGTGGCCACGGCCATCGCCGACGCCCGGCTCATCGCCGAACTCCAGGCCAAGACTCGCGAGCTGGAGGAGGCCAACGAGCGGCTGGCCCGCGCCTCCCGCATGAAGAGCGAGTTCCTGGCCAACATGAGCCACGAGCTGCGCACCCCCCTGAACTCCATCATCGGCTTCAGCGAGGTGCTCCACGATCAGACCTTCGGCGAGCTCAACGAGCGCCAGCTTCGCTACATCAACAACGTGCTCACCAGCGCCCGCCACTTGCTCGACCTGATCAACGACATCTTGGACCTCTCCAAGATCGAGGCCGGCCGCATGGAGCTCCACTACGAGCCCTTCACCCTGAGTGGAGCCATCGAAGAGGTGATGACCGTGGTGGAGCCCTTGGCCAAGGACAAAAACCTGGCCCTCTCCACCGTGCTGGACGGCTCGCCCGAGCGCCTCGTGGCCGACCGGCTGCGCTTCAAACAAGTGCTGTACAACCTCCTCTCCAACGCCATCAAGTTCACGCCCGAGGGCTCGGTCACGGTGCGCGCTTGGGCGGACGAGACATACGTCTACGTGAGCGTCGAGGACACGGGCATCGGCATCCCGCCGGAGGACCAGAAGCGCGTGTTCGACCTCTTCACCCGCGTGGAGGACCGCTACCGGCGCGCCACCGAGGGCACCGGCTTGGGCCTCGCCCTGGTCAAGCGGCTGGTCGAACTTCACGGCGGGTTCGTCACGCTGGAGAGCGAAGTCGGCCGGGGCACGACGGTGACGGTGGCCTTCCCCATCCGCGACGTGCCCCCGATGACCGAGGCCGAAGGACCGGAAATCGAACCTGAAGACGAGTGGATTGTGCGGTGAACCCACAACACGCCCCCCGAATCCTGGTCGTGGACGACAACGCCCAAAACGTCGAGCTGCTGGAGGCCATGCTCATCCCCCAGGGCTACGAGGTGACCGCGGCGTATGACGGCCTCCAGGCCCTGGAAATGGTCAAGGAAGCGTCACCGGATCTCATCATCCTGGACATCATGATGCCCAAGATGGACGGCTTCGAGGTGGCCCGCCGGCTGCGCCAGCAGGAGGAGACCCGCGCCATTCCCATCCTCATGGTTACCGCCCTGCGCGAGCTGCGGGACAAGATACGGGGCTTGGAGTCCGGGGCCGACGATTTCCTGAGCAAGCCCTTCAACCGCATCGAGCTCCTGGCCCGCGTGCGCTCCCTCCTGCGCATCAAGCAACTGCACGACGAGCTCCAGGCCAAGAACGCCCTCCTCGAGCGCGTGCTGAACCGTTACGTCTCCGAGGAAATCACCCGCGAAATCCTGCGTGACCCCGAACACCAGCTCCGCCTGGGCGGCCAACACTGCCGGGTCAGCGTCCTCTTCGCCGACATCAGGGGATTCACCAGTTTCGCGGAGCGCCGGGACGCGGCCCACGTGCTGGAATCCCTCAACACCATCTTCAACGTGCTGGCGCCCATTGTCTTCCACTACGGCGGCACTCTCGACAAATACTTGGGCGACGCCATCATGGCCTTCTACGGCGCCCCCATTCCCACCGAAAACGACCCCGAGCGGGCCGTGCGCACGGCTTGGGACATGCGCCTCAAGTTCGCCGAACTCCAGCAGCGCCGGCCTGAGCTCCAGGAACTGATGATCGGCATTGGCATCTGCACGGGCGAGGCCGTGGTGGGCAACGTGGGCTCCGAACAGCGCATGGACTACACGGTGATCGGCAACACGCCCAACACGGCCAAGCGCCTCCAGGAGGCCGCCCAACACGGGCAAATTCTCATCGACGAGGTCACCTACCAGGCCGTATCCCACGTGGTGGAGGCTCGCGAGATCGAGCCCTTGGTGTTGAAGGGGCGCAGCGAGCCGGTGCGGGCGTATGAAGTCGTGGCCGTGGCCCCGTCCGCCGAGGAGGCGCTTACCAGGCCAGAGGGGGGAAGCTGTTTGGTATCCCCCGGCCGGGAAAACGCCGACTCATCCGCGGGGGAAGAAGACTTCCACAGCCCAGACCAGGAAGGTGAAGCCGTTGATCAGGGCGTGAAACGCCACGGCCGTCCAGATTGATCCTGTTCGGCGGTACGCGCGGGCCAAGAGCACGCCGAGGGCTAGGAGGGGCGGAAAGGCCAACGGCTGGAAGTGAAAGAGGGCGAAGATGAGCGCGCTGAGCCCGTAGGCGATGCGCGTGTGATAGTGGGCGTTCAGGGTAGTGAAGATCAGCCCCCGGAAGAGGAGCTCCTCGCTCAGCGGGGCCACCCCCACCACAACGAGGAACATGAGCCCGAAGGCCAACGCATCCTCCCGGGGAAAGGTCATGAGGATGTTCTGCTGGGCCCGCAGCCCCAGGGGCAACAACACCAGCCCCCACGCCAACATGGCCACGTAGCCCCACAACAGGGCCTGCCCTACGGCCTTCACCATCCCCCACAGCCCGCCTGCCGGCGGACGCCACCCCACAACATCCCACCCCACGCCGTGACGGCGCACCAGCCAGACCACGGGCGCCGCCAGCGCCCCCTCGCCGACTGCCAAGAAGATCACCATCACCGCGGGCGGAAGCCCACCCACGAGAGATCGAGCTGCGAGGGCACCCAACCCCAAGCCACTCCACACAACCACCAGCGTGATCCCCGCGGCCAAGGCGACTTCGCCCCGCGCCCACGGCGGCCGGGGAAGCTCTCGGGCACCTCTGTCTGGAGGCACATCACTGTGATGGGGCAGGGGCGGGTTCATCGGCCGACGCCTGTTTGGCAAACCGGCTGAGCTTCAAGGGGTCTTCTCCCGGCAGGAAGACTTCGTCCACCGTGCCCGTGGTGAGGATCTGGACCATGCCCCGGCGTTCGGCTTCCCGGACCAAGTCCTTGAACTTGGAGAAGCGCTGCCCCTTCGCGTCCACGAAGTTGCGCTCATCAAAGCCCGGGTGCAGGTCCTTCATCAACACCTTGAGCGTGGCCATGGTGCAGAGGTTGTTCCGCCGGCGGGCCTCGTGAATGGCGCGCACGAGCAGGTCAAAGGGGTCCACCGTCTGGTCGAGCGGAGGCTCCTCGGCCTTCTTGCGCCCCTTCTTCCGGTTGTTTCCCTTGGAGGGGCGTTCCTGGGGCTCGGTGAAGGCGCCGGCGCTGGTATCCTCGCCGGGCAGGAAGACCTCGTTGACCGTGCCGCTGCTGGCAATTTGGATCAGCCCGCGGCGTTCACACTCTTTCATGAAGTCCTTGAACTTGGCGAAGGGTCGGCCGTTGCGGTCCTTCAGTTTGGTGTGGTCGAACTCGCCCAACAGCTCGATGAGCAACAGTTTGATGGTGCCAAAAGTGGGCACGTTGCCCCGTTTACGGGCCAGCTTGACTGCCTCGGGCACGGCCTCGTAGGGATCGGCCTGGGACTTGGGCGGCCGGATGTCGTCGGCCAGTTGGTGGTAGAAGAGGAACTCGTCGGCGCTCTGGGCCAAGTGACTGCTGGCCGCCTCGGCCACGCCAATGACCACGCACTCCTTGCCCTTCTGTCGGATAGCGTTCACCAGGGGGATGAAGTCCCGGTCCCCGGTTACAAAGATGAAGATGCCGATGTTCTCGTGGGTGTAGAGAATGCGCATAGCATCGATGACCATGTGGATGTCCACGCTGTTCTTGATGGCCGTGGCCTTGTGGGGGGCTTGGCCGTAGTAGTAGGTGGGGACGTACACCGGCTCGATGCCGTTGGCGTAGAGGGCGTTGGTCACCCGCTGGTACCGGTACCAGTCGGCGTACGCGCGGGCGATGATGAGGCGTCCGTACTCCTTGGCCTTCTCCGTGATGTACTCGAAGTTCGGATTTTGCCCGTAGATTTCCCGCACGGCAATGTAAACGTTCTCGAAGTCAATGAACAGGGCCACATCCTTCTTGGGTTTTGTCTCCATGCACGTCACTCCTCACTTGATGGTCAGGGAACCGAAAAGGGTCACGACAATTGTGGTGGCGCTGGCGGCGAAGTCGGGAGGGCGCCTCTGTCACAGGAGGCCCAAGCGTTGGAGCACGACCACAAGCAGGGGAGCAATGCCGATGGCGGGCAAATAATTGGCCACCGGAAGGCGTTTGACATCCAGCAAGAGCAGGCCAATCCCCATAATGAGCACCCCGCCTGTCGCCGTCAACTCCACAACGGCCGGCACATCGCGCCCCACACCGGCCGCCCACGCGCCGGCCAGGAGCATGGCCGAGAGGCTAATGCCGCCCTGGTAGACCAAAAGCGTGATGACGCTCAGCAACACCCCCCACCCCAGGGCAGCCGCAAAGGCCATCGCCGTGAACCCGTCCAGCACGCTCTTGATGGCCAGCAACCGGTAGTCGCCCAACAAGCCATCCTGGATGGCCCCCAAGATCGTCATCGGCCCCACGCAGAAGACCAAACTCGCCGTGATGAAGCCTTCGGTCACGCGGCTCGACGTTGTCCCCTCCCGGCTCAACCACCGCTGAAGGCGGTCGCCCAAGGCTTCCAAGCGGGCCTCCAGCCGCCACCACTCTCCCAGCAAACCGCCGAGCAAGACGCTGAAGAGCACGACGAGGATGGAGCGGGTGCTCAGGGCCATCTGCAGGCCAACCACGAGCGTCACCAGGCCCACGCCGCTCAACAGCGTCTGGCGCGTGCGCTCCGAGAGCCGATGGCCGAGCACGAGGCCGGCCGTGCCGCCGATGAGCACAGTGACAATGTTGAGGAGCGTGCCCGTCATAGATTGGCCTCCGTAGCACACAAAGGGCGCGCTCCCGGCGCGCCCCCGTGGGGAAGTATAGCACGGCTGGCGGGGAACGCCAAACAGCCTGAAAGGCGTTGGCCCACAGGCCGAGCTTGTGCGATGGGTATCTCGGGATAGAATAGAGATATTCTTCCCCCAGGAGGAGTTCCTATGTTGGCGTATGTGCTCCAAGGCCTCACACTAGGAGTTTCGGGCGCAGCCGTCCCCGGCCCCCTGCAGGCGTTCCTCCTGTCCCAAACCCTGCGCTACGGCTGGAAGCGGGCCCTGCCGGCGGCCACGGCTCCTCTCTTCAGCGACGGCCCCATCGTGGCCCTCGTCCTCTTCGCACTCACCCAACTGCCGGCCCAATTCCTCATGGCCCTGCGGTTCGCGGGTGGCTTGTTCCTGCTCTACCTGGCGTGGGATGCGTATCGGGCCCGCCATGCCGTCGATGAGCTCACCATTTCCCCGGCCACACGGCCGGCCACGGGCTTCTGGAAGGCCGTGATGACCAACTTCCTCAACCCCAACCCGTACATCTTCTGGAGCATCTTGGCCGGCCCCATTCTCCTGAGCGGGTGGCAGGAGTCGGCGTGGCACGGCGTTGGGTTCGTGCTGGGCATGTACGGCGCCCTCGTCGGGGGGCTGGGCCTCTTCGTCTGGCTCGTCGGCGTGGCCGCCCACCAGAGCGCGCGCGTGCGGCGCGCCCTGGTTGTCTTTTCGGCCTTGGCTCTCCTGGCCTTCGGGCTCTTTCAGCTCGGATGGGTAGCCCTCAACTTATGACGGGAAGGCCGGCCCACAGCGCCGGCGCGGCGCGGGCGGGGCCATAACAAGGGAGCGGACAATGACCGGGAAGCTGCTCATCGGCACCCAAGATGGGCTTTACACCGTCGTTCCGGACGGTGACCGTTGGTCGATTGTGGACCGTGTGCTCCACGGCCACGAGATCACGTGCGTGGCGTCCGTGCCGGGCGAGCCCCACACAATCTGGGCCGGCACCTACGGGGACGGCCTGCTCGTCACGCGGGATGGCGGCGGCCTGTGGGAGCCGGTGGAGATCGAGGCCACCTTCATCAGGGCCATCTGCGTGCTTCCCCATCCACCTCACACAGTTCTCGTGGGCACCGAGCCCGCCAACATCTTCTGGAGCGCCGACGGCGGACAAACGTGGCAGGACGCCGGCCTGCGCGCTTGGCCCGAGGCCGCGTCGTGGTACTTGCCCTACTCGCCCCGCGCCGGCGCCGTGCGCACCTTCGCCTTCCACCCTGCGGCCTCCCGGCGCCTCTTCGCCGGCGTGGAAGTGGGCGGGCTCCTCCGCTCGGACGACGGGGGCCAGACCTGGCACCCGGCCAACGGCCCTCACCCGGACGTTCACACTCTGGCTCCCCACCCGACCGACCCCGACACCATGTTGGCGGCCACGGGCGGGGGCGTCTACATCACCCGTGACGCCGGCAGCTCGTGGGCCTGCCTCATCGACGCCTACACCCGCGCCGTCACCTACCATCCCAGGCGCCCCCACATCGCCTTTGCCGGCCCCGCGCGCCACGTGGGGCGGGGCGGGCGCATTCTGGCGACGCGGGACGGCGGAACCTCGTGGATTCTCACAGCGACCGGCCTGCCGGTGCCCATGCCCGGCATGGTCGATGCCCTCTACATCTTCCCAGAGTGGCCGGAGGTCATCTTGGCCGTGCTCTCCGACGGCCGCCTGGTTTGGAGCGAAGCCGACCGCATCGCGTGGCGGCCGGTGCCCGCTCCTCTCCGGGGCGTGCGATGTTGTGCCCCTGCGGCGCCGGGCGACAGTGTCCCCTGATTCCATCCCTTCGACCGCCACAATGGTAGGAGGAACCCGTGAAACCTCACCCCTCCTCGAATCCAGACGACACCCTCACCCGTGTAGCCGAACTGCTCCGCCGCGCCCACCACGTAGTCGTCCTCACCGGGGCCGGCATCTCCGCCGAAAGCGGCGTTCCCACCTTCCGCGACGCCCAGACGGGCCTCTGGGCGCGCTACTCCCCCGAGGAGCTGGCCACGCCCCAGGCATTTGCCCGCCGGCCTCACCTCGTCTGGGCCTGGTACCAGTGGCGACGCACCCTCATCCGCCAGGCCACGCCCAACCCGGGCCACCTGGCCCTCGTGGAGATCGAGCGGCGGGTGCCACACTTCACCCTCATCACCCAGAACGTGGACGGCCTGCACCGGCAGGCCGGCAGCCGGCACGTCGTTGAGCTCCACGGCAACATCATGCGGACCATCTGCTCCCGCGAGGGCACTGTGGTGGAGAGGTGGTCCCAGCCCGAGGGGGAAGAGCCGCCAGCCTGCCCCCGCTGCGGGGCCTACCTCCGCCCGGACGTGGTCTGGTTCGGGGAGACGCTCCCGCCCGATGCCCTCCAGGCCGCCATCGAGGCAACTGCCACGGCCGACCTCTTCTTCTCCGTGGGCACCTCGGCCGTGGTCCAGCCGGCGGCCTCCTTGCCCGTTGAGGCCGTCCGCCACGGCGCCACCCTCGTGGAAGTGAACCTCGAACCCACGCCCGTGACGCCCTTCGCCCACTACGTGCTCACGGGCCCGGCCGGCACTGTGCTGCCCGCCCTGGTGCGGGCTGCGTGGCCGGCGCCGGCGCCCTGAACGCCCGGCTCAGAGCGCGCCGGCCGCCCCCTCGTCCAGCAGCCAGCGCAGCTCGCCGTCACGTGGGTGGATGAGCTGGGCCGGGCATTCGTCCGGCTCGTACCGGCCGCGGTACGCTTGGGCCACCGCCTCTGCCTTGGCCTCCCCGCTCACCAGAAACACGATCACGCGGGCGTGGTTGATCGTGGGCACCGTTATGGTAATGCGGTGAGTGCCGAGCTTGGGGACGAAAGGGGCGGCCACCAGCCTGCGGTGCTCCCAGAGCACGTCGGTGTGGGGGAAAAGAGAGGCCGTGTGGCCGTCACGGCCCAGCCCCAGCAAGACCAAATCGAAGCGGGGCCATTCGCCCGCCGCGAGGCCAAAGTGCCGCCGCAGTTCCCCCTCATAGGCGCGAGCTGCCTCCTCCGGCGGGCGCTCCGCCTCCACCCGGTGGACGTGTTCGGGGCTCACGGGGACCCCGGCCAACAGCGTCTCCGCCACCGTGCGGTAGTTGCTCTCCGGGTGATCGGGGGGCACAGGGCGCTCATCCCCCCAGAAGAGGTGCATCCGGTCCCACGCCACGGCCTCGGACCAGGGTGGCATGGCCAGGGCAGCGTAGAGGGGACGGGGCGTCGAGCCG
>JALSKA010000188.1 GCA_026989095.1 Ardenticatenaceae bacterium | reverse complement strand
GTAGACGCCGGAGCCGTTCGGGGGGGCGCTGTCAGGGGATGGGAGCAGGGCTTTGTGCCCTGCTCCCTCCCTTTTTAACTTCCTCCTGATTGCCATACACCACTCAGGTGCTGGCCGTTCTTGCGTTGTCTGACCACTTGGAGAACGCTTGTTCCCCCTTGTGACCCACGTGTGTACGGGGAGGTGGGTAGCCCGTTCCCGCTCAGTGATACGCCGGGCGAAGTGCTTCCCTCGTGGCCGGGCGCGCAGGCGGCAATTGGACAAAAGCACATAAAAATGGTACAAATAGGCCAAATCGCCTGCCGGCCAGATGTTGTCAAACGTCGAAAGGAGGTGAGAGGACCCTGACACCACACGCTGGCGATGTTTTTGACACCTTAATGGGCCCGGAACGGGAGCGGTGTTGGCGCAAGGCCCGCAGAGGGGGGTGCCCGGCCAAATGTGAGGGGTCACACATTTGGCGCCTGCGACCGAAAAGTTCTGTCCCTTCCGGCCCGCGCACCGGCCTAGGCGGCGGTGCCACCCACGCCGCCGCTGTGGTGGGGGCGCACTGAGACCTGAGAGGAGCGGCATTATGGCGAACGTTCGGTTCGAACACGTTTGGAAACGTTTCGGAAAAGTGGTAGCCGTCCGCGACCTCAACATGGAGGTCAAGGACAAGGAGTTCCTGGTCCTGGTGGGGCCCTCCGGCTGTGGCAAGAGCACCACATTGCGCATGATCGCCGGCCTTGAGGAGGTCTCCGAGGGGAACATCTGGATCGGTGACCGCATCGTCAACGACGTGCCCCCCAAGGACCGGGACATCGCCATGGTCTTCCAGTCCTACGCGCTCTACCCTCACATGAGCGTCTACGACAACATGGCCTTTGGGCTCAAACTGCGCAAGGTGCCCAAGGACGAAATCGACCGCCGCGTGCGCGAGGCGGCCAAGATCCTGGGCATCGAAAACCTCCTCGACCGCAAGCCGCGTGCCCTTTCCGGCGGCCAGCGCCAGCGCGTGGCCTTGGGCCGTGCCATCGTGCGCGAGCCCCAGGTCTTCCTGCTGGACGAACCCCTTTCCAACTTGGACGCCAAGTTGCGCGTACAGACCAGGGCCGAAATCACCAAGCTGCACCGCCGGCTGGGCACCACCTTCATCTACGTCACCCACGACCAGGTGGAGGCCATGACTATGGCCGACCGCATCGCCGTGCTCAACAACGGCGTGCTCCAGCAACTCGACACGCCCCAGAACCTCTACGAGCACCCGGCCAACGTCTTCGTGGCCGGCTTCATCGGCAGCCCCTCCATGAACTTCTTCAACGCCACCCTGACCGGCACGAAGGAGGAGATGTACGTGGACACGGGCGGGTTCCGCCTGCGGGTGCCCACGAAGATCGCCAACGCGGTGACCCAGTGGCTGGGCAAGGAGGTCATCTTGGGGTTGCGACCTGAACACATCCACCACGTTGAGTTCACGCCGCCCAACATCAACGCCCAGCGCATCATGGCCCAAGTGGATGTACAAGAGTTGTTGGGGAACGAGCGCCTCTTCTACGTGGTGGCCGGCAACCACAACTTCGTGGCCCGCGTGGACCCGCGGGCCTCGGCCACTGCGGGCGAGACAGTGGCGCTCAACGTGGACGTGGACCAGATGAAGCTCTTCGATCCCGAAACAGAGGAAGCGATCTACTCGTGAAAGGCGATAGACCTCTGGCGTACAGAAGGGGTGAGCGCGCACTCTGTTCTCCCCCGGGTGTTGGACACCCATGGGAACAGGGGCAGGCGCTCACCCCTTTCCCTTGACATTGCCCTGAACCGTGTGCCATGGGATCACAGAAAATGCTCCTCGACCCCACAGAATTGGCCCACCACGTGGTGAACGTAGTGGAAGAGCGCAAGGGCGCCGACATTGTCCTGCTCGACTTGCGAGACGTCTCCCCCTTGGCCGACTTCTTCGTCATCGCCACTGGCGAGAACGAGCGACAACTGCGGGCCATCGTGCGGGCCGTCGAAGAGCATCTCAGCAGCTTGGGCGTTGAACCTCACCACATAGAAGGCTCGCCCGAATCGGGTTGGATCCTCATGGATTACTTGGACGTGATCGTCCACCTCTTTGGCCCTGCCGAACGCCGTTTCTACCGCCTGGAAGATGTCTGGGAAGGAGCTTCTGTCATCCTCCACATTCAATGAAGGGCCTTTTCTCCTCCCGAAGCTTGCATTCCCTCCGGTGACGCGCCCTCTCTTCGTCGAACTCCGCATTGAGCCTCTGCTGCCCCGTTTTTGTTCACACTTTGTTCACACCGCTGTCGTACCATAGAGACATCCTGGCTGTCCGTGTGAGCTGGAAAGGGACACGTTCGCTGTTCACACTTTGTTCACACCCCACGTGTACAATTGAACCGTGCGCTGCGTTGAGGAACCTCAGTTGAACCACGGGAGGGAAATCCATGGACACCGGACGTGAGAATCGCGTGGCGGCATCGGTGATGGAGAGAGCTTCTGCGTGGTTCAAGGTGAATACGTTGGCACGGGCCATGGCGGTTGGCGCTGGGAGCTTGGCCATCCTCGTGCTCTCCACGATCGGGGTCCTCATACCCGTTGCAACACTTCAAGCTGCCGGCCCGACCTACGTGCCCGGCGGTATCATCACCACGACGGTGACCTGGAGTGTGGCCAACAGCCCCTACATTGTGCAGGGCGGTTTGACCGTGGACACGGGCGGCCGCTTGATCATCGAGCCGGGGGTGGAGGTACGCTTCGAGAACGGGGTTTACCTTGATGTCTACGGGGAGTTGAACGCTGCTGGAACAACCGGCGCCCCGATCATCTTCACCACGGCAGGTAGCACAACGCCGGCGCCCGGGCAGTGGAGCTTCATCCGGTTTCGGAGCGGGAGCGTCGGGGCGCTGAGGAACTGCGTGGTGAACTCGGCGGGGTACGGCAACTGGTCGGCGGTGATAATCTTGAGCGGGGACGTGGTGCTGGAGGGGTGTCGGATTCACGACAACCAGAGCCACGGAATCTTCGTAAGCGGCGGGAGCACGCCGATCACCCCGACGGTGCGGAACGTGGTGGTCGAGCGGAACGGGGGCGTGGGGCTCTACGTGAATGACATCGACCACCTGCCGGCCTACGAGGGGCTCTCGTTGCGGGACAACGGCGGGGGCGACGTGGTGTGGGTCAACAGCGGCGTGCTGAACGAGAGGGACATCGAACTGGACAGGGGAAGGAGCGGAGGGGCGGCGTTCGCGCTGGCAGGCGGGCTGGTGGTGAACGCAGGTCGGACGGTGACGGTGACGGAGGGAACGGAAGTGCGCCTGGGAAGCGGCCAGTCCGTGGACGTGTACGGCCGGCTGGAGGCGTCTGGGACGGCGAGCGCGCCGGTGACCTTCACCACGGCCCTGACCACAACGCCGGCGCCCGGGCAGTGGAGCTTCATCCGGTTTCGGAGCGGGAGCGTCGGGGCGCTGAGGAACTGCGTGGTGAACTCGGCGGGGTACGGCAACTGGTCGGCGGTGATAATCTTGAGCGGGGACGTGGTGCTGGAGGGGTGTCGGATTCACGACAACCAGAGCCACGGAATCTTCGTAAGCGGGGCCAACCCGGAGATTCGCCGCACCCTGATTACCCGTAACGGCCGTTCTGGCTTGGTTACGAGCAACGCCCAGCCCGTTGTGCGCGGCAACGTCTTCTACAACAACGGGGGCTATAGCCTGCTCAACACCACACCGTCCCGGCTCGTGGACGCCCGCTACAACGCCTGGGGACACCCGTCAGGCCCGTACCATCCCTCAGCGAACCCCGCTGGCGTGGGCGACCCGGTGAGTGACGGCGTCCTCTTCGAGCCGTGGAACCAGGTGGCCGGCATCCAAGTGGCCGAGAACCGCTTGCCCACGGCGACTGTCGTCTCGCCGGCGACAGATGGGCTCACCTTCGAGGCCCTCCCCATTCGCTTCCAAGTGCGCCTGTCGGACGTGGACACTCTGTCGGAGACCCTCTTCGTCCGGGCCGAGGTCTGGCAGGCGGGTGCCCGTGTGGCCATCTTCGACCAATTGAGCGGTGAGGGTGCCCAATCGTGGGACATGAGCAGCTATGCTGAAACGGGACAGCCGGTCACGGCCACGCTCACGCTCTCCCGCAGTTTGCCGGCCGGCACGTACACGCTCAGGGTGATCCCCTATGACAACTTCGACGCGGGCCAGCCAGCCGAACGCACCTTCCAGGTCAACATCACCCGGTGGGGCATTGCCAGCGTGGAGCCCAACGTCCTCGTGGCCACCCACGGCCAGACCCAGACCCTGCGGGTCCACGGGGCCGGCTTCCGGGCGGGTGCCCAAGTCCGGCTCGAGATGCGCCTGGTGACCCAGACCCTCCAGGTGGAGCCGGCAGCCGTGCGGGTGGTCTCGCCCGAGATGATTGAGGTTGACGTGAACGTGACCAACCGCAGCGGGCCGTGGGACGTGGTCGTCTCCCAGGACGGCGAGGAGCGGCGCGCGCGCCTCTACGTGCTCCCCTACGTGCCCTTCATGACCGTAGACTACCTGCGCGGCTCCTTCTTCACGCCCGGCCGCTCCTGGGTCCACCGGCTGGAGGTGCGCAACGAGGGCTCGGCGTCCGGCGTGGCCATCGTGGCCGTCCAGCCGCCCACGGGCACTCTGCTCGTGGGCACCACGCCCGCGGACGCTTATTTGGGAAGCCTGCCCAGCCCGCTGGGCGATGTCCACTTCGTGGCCGTGCCGGTGGCCCCCGGTGAGCTCCAAGAAGTAGAGCTCACCTACCGACTGCCTTGGTCGGCCGTGGGCACAGGCGGCTCGCCTGCCCTGGGCGATCCCGTCAACTTCGCCGCCTACTTGGTGGCCCAACCTATCACCGAGGTATGGGACGACATCCAGAACTTGGCCCAGGAGGGCAACGCCGGCGATCCACAAGCTGCGCTGGACGATCTGCTCACCTTGGCCTTCATGGCCAGCGGCTACCAGGCTGGCGAGGCCATTGCCCGCTTCCGCGCGTTGCCCGACGATGCCACCTCCGACGAGTACCTGTTGGTGGTGGGCGACCGCTACCCCTTCGTGGCGGACGTGCTGGCCATAAGCCTCTACGACGAACTCTCCGAGGCCATCGCCGGGCTCACGGGGAGCACATCGCCCCGGCTGAGCCCGGCCGCCGAGGGGCAGCGTCCTCTTTCCCTCATTCGGAGCATCGGGGACTGGTACTATTCCCAGACAGGGGGTGACCTTTGGTTCATCATCAAGGGCACCTTCAGCCTCAAGGAATCGTGGAAGTCCATCACCTCCGGCGAGTCGGCCGTCTTTCTCCTGGGCGAGGCAGAGGGCTTGGTGGAAAGCCTGGTGAGCACCGTCACCTTTGGGTGGTGGACGCCTGATGTGAACTTGGGCGCCGACTGGTTGGCCGGCCAGCTCTGCGTGAACCCCGACCTGGTGCGGGCCGGCAAGTTCACCGGTTCTGTGTTGGCCATTCCGCTGGAAGGGGGCGTGACAGAGCTGGCCAAACAGGGCATCAAGAGGGGTGTGGTCTACGCCGCCAAGAGGCTCAACCGCAAGTGGCGGCTCGCCCCTGGCGTCCTGCTCAAGTTCGACCGGCTGAAGACAGAGCTGGTGTACGACAACCGGGTGAAGCCGGCCAAGTTCGCCGTCGTCTACCGCTCCAAGTCGCGGCCACAGGAGTTGTTCCAAATGATCATTGAGAAGGACGGCAGCATAAAACTTGGCACCTCGATCACGGTAAAGACGAGGAAAGGCGACGTGACCGTTCACGTCTACAACGGCGGTGCGAGACTTGTTGTGGGCGGGAAGGATCTGAACGAGTATTACGACAAGGTGAAAGACGTGCGGGAGAAGGTGGACAGCGTGGGCTCCAAGTACGACCAGTACTTCGGCACGCCCGCTGGCCGGGCCGGGGACGCGAGGTGCCAGCGGCTGCGGGGCGCCTTCGACCCCAACGAAATCGTGGCGGCGCCCGAGGGACCCTTCATCCGGCCCGAACAGGAGCTGGACGTGACCGTCTTCTTCGAGAACTTGCCCACGGCCACTGATCCGGCCGAGCGGGTTGAGGTCACCGTCACCCTGCCCTCAGCCTTGGACCTGAGCACGCTGCGCCTGGTGGAGAGCAGCCACCCGATGACGCCCACCGTTGACGCGGACGCGCGCGTGTTGCGCCTCACCTTCGACAACATCAACTTGCCCCCCAACACCAACCCGCCGGGGGGCGAGGGATGGGCCCGCTTGCTCATCCGGCCGCGCGCCGACGTGGCCGACGGCACCCAAATGTCGCTCCAGGCCGAGATCGTCTTCTGGGCCTTCGGGGCCCCCAACCCGCCCATCGCCACCAACGTGGTCACCTACACCGTGGACGCCACGCCGCCCAGCGCGAGCCTGATCGACGCGCGGGCCGAGAGGGGCGACCTCGTCCTCGACGTGCGGGCCCAAGATGACAAGTCTGGCGTGACGGCGCTGGTGGTCGAGTATTCCCAGGATGGGGGAAACACGTGGCAGCTCGGCTCCCTAGTGGCCTACCCGTCCGGCCGGCCTTCGGTCGAGGAGACCATCACCTTCCGCCCGGCCGGGGGCGGGGAGACCTTGGTGCGCGTCACTGCTGTGGACGCCTTGGAGCACGCTCGGAGCACGAACACATCGAGCGTGGCGATTCCCTATCTGGTGCACATCCCGTTGGTCCAGCGGTAGGCCGCGGAGCGCGCTCAGCGCTTTCCGGCAGGAGCAACCGGCGTCCTGCGGGCGAGCGCGGGGGACATCACGCCCCCGCGCTCGTCATGTGGAGTTGCTCTTCTGCGGCGTGGGGCCCCGTGTTCCCTCAGCCCTCGTAGATCCAGGCGTCGATGGAGCGCTCGTAGGGGCAGAGCTCTTCGGGGCGGAACCAGAGGGCGACTTCCGCCTCGGCCGTCTCGGGGCTGTCCGAGGCGTGGACAATGTTGCGCCCGATCTCCAGCGCGTAGTCGGCGCGGATGGTGCCCGGCTCGGCGTCGGCCGGGTTGGTGGCGCCCACCGTCTTGCGCACCACGCGGATGGCTGCCGTCCCCTCCACCACCATGACCACGACGGGACTGGAGGTGATGTAGTCGATCAGGGGCTCGTAGAAGGGCTTGCCCTTGTGGACGGCATAATGGCGTTCGGCCAGCTCGCGCGACACGCGCATCATCTTCAGGGCAATGACCTTCAGGCCCCGCTGTTCCAGGCGGCGGATGACCTCGCCGGTCAGCCCGCGCTGAACGCCGTCCGGCTTGACGATCACCAATGTGCGTTCCATGTCTTCACACCTCACTCTGATGGATTCGATGGCCCCCGGCACGCCGGGGGATCACTGGCGCAGGGGCACAAAGAGCTTGACCGTTGTGCCCTTTCCCGGGGCCGTCTCGATGTCGAGGACGCCGTTGATCATGTCCGCCCGCTCCTCCAGGTTGATCAGCCCCAAGCTGGTGCGCTCTCCGTAGCGGTGGCGCACCTCCTCCAAGTCGAAGCCCGGCCCCTCGTCCCGCACCTCCACTTCCAGCCCGTCGCGGACCATGCGCAACTTCACGGTGATGGGTGCCCCTCCGGCGTGTTTGCGGGCATTGTTGACCGCTTCCTGCACGATGGCGAAGATGTTTTCCTCCACTACAGGGTCGAGGCGCGGGATGTCCTCGGCCTCGACGCGGATGTTCAGCCGCTCGTGGGTGCGCAGGCGCTTGGCATACTGCTCCAGCGCGGCCACGATGCCCTCGCTCTCCAGGACGATGGGGCGCAGGGCGAACATGAAGGTGCGCAGTTCCTGGATGGCCTGCTGAATGGTCTCCTCGACGGCGTCCAGCTCCTGGGGCACGCGCTCCGGCTGGTTCTCCAGGAGCGCGCGGATGTAGTCGATCTGCATGGCCGCCGCCGAGACGCGCTGAATGGGGCCGTCGTGGAGGTCCCGGGCCATGCGGTGGCGGGTGTCTTCCTCGCTGAGGAGGATTTCGCGGCGGTTCCGTTCCAGCTCGTAGAGCAGATGTTGGACGTGGAGCGTCTGGCTTGTCTGGCGGGCAATGGCCTCCAACACGGCCCGCTGAGTGGGCGTCATTTTTGGCTCCCGCCGCAGGATCAAGACGAGCATTCCGTACAGGTCGAGCTGGGCGTAGAGGGGCAAACAGACCAGCCACCGGTTGCGCAGTGCTGAGAACTCGTTCACCAGGTTCTCGTCCGGCCGCCCCACGAAGATTTCGCCCCCCATGAGCACCTCGCGCAGGAGCCCCCGCAGGGGCACTTGTCGGCTTCGCCACCCAGGGTCTGCCTGAAAGATGACGGCCACGACCACTTCGTCGGGGTTGGTCGGGCTGAATGTCAGCCCGAGCCCCTGGATGTGGCCGTGATCGCGTGGGCTCAGGGCGCGGGCGGCAGCTTCCAGGCCGCTCCGCAGAATGCGTTCGTAATCGGTGTTTCCCAGCAAATTGGCCGTCAAATCGACAAGCGTGTCCACCAGGGAGAGTTGATCGCGCACCTCGGGTTGCTCCTCCGCTTCCTTCGCCCGCTGAGCGGCGTAGGAGGCCAGGGCAAAGGTGGCCAGCACGGTGGCCCACGCCCACAGGGGCGAGGAGGTGAGCGCTGATTCGAGCGCGTTCCGCAACAGGCGCAAGAGCAGGTCGCCGGCAGCCAGTGCAACCAGGAAGCCCCATCCCGCCTTTCGGTCACGGATCATGAGAAGCCACAGGCCTGGCCCCAAGGCCAACAGGGCGAGGAGGGGAACAAGGCGGTCGGGCGCCCGCACCAGGAGGGCCAGCAGCACGACTCCGTCCAGCAGGGCCGCCATGCGGGCGCCCCACCGGTAGCCCACGCGCAGGTGCCGGGCGCGGGCCAGCAGCCACAGGGCACCTTGGGCCAGCAGGGCAACGGCCCCAATCAGGGCGAGGAACCGGAGGCCCGAACGCCCTTCGCCAAGCCACCCCAGTGTCAGCAGCATGGCCCACCAGAGCCAATGGCCCGCCCACATCGCCTGCACCATCGCCCGGTCCTGTTCCATGGCCTCTTCCCCACTGTGGCATTTGCGCTTTTCGGTTCCTGCTGCGGGGCCCGTGGCCGCTGCCCGGTGAGGGCGAAAGTTCGCCTGGCGTTACATGACCACGCGCAATCGTACCTCGGCTGCACGGCCGGCGTCTTCCAGGCACCGGTGGAGCCACTTGAGCACGTGGCGGTTGAAGGCGTCCGCGGCTTCCTCGTGGGGCAACAGGCCGGCCTCGAACCCCACGAGTTCGGCCCTGGGGTTGGCACGCAGAAATCCCGGCCCATCGGTAGAGGGGACGAGGCGGGCGTGATAGCCCCACACGAGGAGGATCGGCTGTCGGAGAGCGGCGAACTCCTGTCGGACGGAGCGGTTCAGGGCGCCGCCGAGGAGGTGGGCCGGCGCCAGGCGCGCGTTCGGCTGGTGGCTGACGGTGTACCAGATGCGGAGCGTTTCATTAGTCACCTCGGCACCGCTGTGGTAGAGGATCGACCCGAGGAGCCACCGCAGGGCCGGCCGGCTGACCAGGAGGTTGAAGAGCGTCTGGCCAAGCCCCGGCGCGCGCAGCAGCCACTCCACCGTCGGGCCCCACCACGGCCGGCGCGTCCACCGTTCGACGCCTGTCGGCGAGATCAGCACCAGGGGGCCGAAGAGCTCCGGCTCGTGGACGGCGGCCGAAACCACACAGCCGGCCGTCAGGCCGGCGGCGATCACGATGGTTTCCCCGCCGATGACATCACGGGTGAAGTCCCGGATGAACTGGGCGTAGAAATCGTGGGTGTAGCGCAGTGGCGGCCGCGTGCTCAGGCCGAAGCCGGGCAGGTCAGGCGTGTACACGGAGAAGCCGTTCAGGGCCAGGAACTCGTGTGCCCGGCGCATCTCCCACCCACAGGCGGCCACGTGGAGGCTGTGGAGCAACAGCACGGCGGGACCTTCGCCGTGCCTCTTGTAGAAGGCACGCGCCTCGCGCCAGTCGTAATAGTGGCCTGTGCCGGCCACATGGGAGTGAAGGGGGTCGGCTTGGCCTGCCGCCCACCTGTCGTAAGCGGCTGCCGTGGCGCCGAGCAGCGCGCCCATGCCCAACGCTTGGGCCCACCTCTTCATGCCCATAGATCGCTCTCGCTCAACGTGTTCTTCTCTTCGCTCAGGGGGTTACCCTGAAAGTGCCAGTCGCAGGAGGTCTCGCAGGCGCCCTTCAAAGGGGTCACCCGGCACCTTGGAAGGATGCCAGAGGCGCTCCACGGTGAGCTCTGCCCTCTGCTCCCTCAGCCACGCCTGAAAGGCATCGTCCCGCCGTTGGGCCAGAATGTCGGGGGAGAGGGGCCGCACTTCTGGCCCCTGCTCCACAAAGGCGAGCACAAACCCCGTGTCGCCCAGCGAGATGGGGTCGCTCACCTCGCCGGCCCGGAGCTGGAAGGCGGCATCGAGCACTTCCTCGGGAATGCCGGGCTGGTCTCGCACGATCCAGCCCACGTCGATGACGCCTTGGCCCTCCACTGAGGCCGTGTCCTGGGAGAGCTCGCGGGCGAGCTCGGCGAAGTCCTCGCCGGCCTCGAGCCGCCGTTTGACCTCCTCGGCCGCTTCGCGGCTCTCCACCAGGATGTGGCGTGCCCGCACGCGGCCGTTCTCGTCGTCCCGGTCGGTCACTTGGATGATGTGCCAGCCGAACTCCGTCTCCACCGGGTCGCTGATCTCCCCCGGCTGTAAGCTGAAGGCCGCTTCCTCGAAGGCGGGCACCATTTGGCCGCGGCCAAACCACCCGAGATCGCCCGCCCGCTGGCGCGCATACGCCTCCACTGCCTCGTCGAAGGGCGTGCCGGCCCGGATCTCCTCCAGGAGCGCTTGGGCCTCCTCCTCCGTGGGCAGGATGACCGCCTTCAGGTAGACCTGCTCCTCCTCGGTGGGCACTTGGTCGGCCACGTATTGTTGGACCTTTTCCCGCAGGAGTTGCCGGCGCACGAACTGGCGGTATTCGGCCTCAGTGATGCCCACTTGTTCTTGAAGCTCGGCCAGGAACGCCCGGTAGACCTCCTCGAAGCGCGCGGGGGTCAACACGTTGGGCGTGGCCGTGGGCTGCGGCGTGGCCGTTGGGGTGAGAGGCTGGGTGATGGCCACCTCCTCGGTGGCCGTTGCGGTCGCCGTGGCCGTGATCTCCACAGTGGGCGTCGGCGTCCACACGGCGGCCGTCGCGGTGGCCTCCACCACGGCCGTGGCCGTGGCGTCGAGCTCATCGGGGGTGATGGCGTTAATCTCCCGGGCCATTTGCTCCTCGATGCGCTTGGTGATCTCCTCCTCGGTCACTGTCAGGCCCAGTTGGGCTGCCCGTGCCTCGATGATCATGTCCTGGATGAGCCGCTCGAAGACCTCGTTGGGAAGGCCCTGGTACTCTTGGGAGAGCTGCTGGAGCCGCTGGACGTAGACCTGCCGCAGGAAGCCGGCCGATTCGTCGGCCGGGAGCTGGCGGAGCTGTTCGCCCAGGGTGCGCATGGTGCGGTAGAGCAAATAGCGCTCCAGGTTGACCAACTTCTGGTACTCGGCCACTGTGGCTGTCCGGTCGCCGACGCGGGCAATCGGCTGGCGCCGCAGGAGAACCCGGTCGTAGACCAGGCCAGCCACCAACACCAACACCACCAGGACCAACAACCCTCCCACGCCCAGCACCACGTAGCGCTGCATCGTGCGCTCACGTTCCAGGCGCGAGAGCTCTTTGCGCGTGAGGGGTTTCTGCTTCTTGGCCATGGGAACTGCGTGCTCCTCGTGCAGAGAAAAGGGGTTACCGGCGTGGGCGGGCCGGCAACCCCTCCTGATTCACGTGATCCTCACCGGCAATTCGCCATCACTCGCTCGAGTCGCCGTACAGGCGGATGTGGTCGGCAGTGAAGGGCAAGAGGGCAAGGTGCCGCGCCCGTTTGATGGCCGTGGCGAGCCTGCGCTGATGTTTGGCACAGGTGCCCGTCTTGCGGCGCGGCTGGATCTTGGCGTGTTCGTCAATGTATCGTCGCAACAGGTCCACGTTTTTGTAGTCGATGTAGGTGATCTTGTCGACGCAGAACTGGCAGGCTTTCCGACGACCCCGACGTCCGTAGAAGGCCATAGTGTTTACTCCTCCGCTTGCGTAGTGGCTGCCGATGGCTCATCGGCCGGCGCCGACGGCTGGGCACCGTCGGTGCCCTCGCCAGACGCCCCTTCGGATTCGACGCTCTGAGGGCTTTCCGCTACAATCTCCCCGGCGTCGTCCGTGCCCGGAACAGCACCGGCGCGCCGCCGGGCGATTTCCTCGGGGGTGAGGGGCGGCAGATCATCGCGCCGCACCAGCAAATGGCGCAAGATCTCCTCGCGCAGGCGCATCTGGTGTTCCACGAAGGCCGGGCCGGGCGGGGGAAGGAGCAGATCGTAGAGGAGGTCGTACCCTTCCAAATGGTGTTTGATGGGGTAGGCGAGGCGGCGGCGCCCACGATGCTCCACGGAGAGAATAATGCCGTCACATGCGGTGATGAACCCGTTGAGGCGCTCGACCGCGGCATCGAGTTCCTCGTCTTCCAAGTCGGGGCGGAGCACGACGTACAGCTCATAACGGCGCAAGTCGTCCACGGTTCATCTCCTTTCTGTGGTCTTGTGGCCCCGGCCGTTGGACCGGAGCAGAAAGTGTGAGGACAAAATAAAACGAGGCAAACTTTTTTGCCTCTGTGCTTGAGCCTCCTGAGCACGCCTGCTGGCGAAAAGCAGTTTCCAGGCTCACATCTTACCATGAGATAGGCAATTTGGCAAAAACGGGGCATGACCATCCGCACGCTGGTCGAATCCTTGGAACATCATCCGCCTCCCGTGTTGCGGGCCATCGCGGCCAGCCATGGTCTCGACGTGAGTGGCGTGGCCCGGCACGATTTGCCCCGCGTCTTGGCCGATTACCTCCTCCGTCCTCCCGTGGTGGCCCGTGCCTTGGAGCACCTGACCGACGAGGAGCGCGCCCTGTTGGAGCGTCTCGTCGCAGCGGGAGGAGCCTTCCCGGCCCACCGTGTTCGGCGGGAATACGGCGACGTGCGCGAATTCGGCGTCGGCCGGCTCGAACGGGAACGCCCTTGGGAGGCGCCGATCTCGCCCGCGGAGCGGCTCTGGTATCGTGGGCTCATCCACAGCGGCTTCGGCCGCGTGGGGCGCTTTCGGGGGCGGGTGTTCTACATCCCCTCTGACCTGCTGCCCCTGTTGCCCCCGGCCGAACGCCCTGACGAAGCCTTCTCCGTGGAGATCGTTTCCCCGCCTGCCCATGTGCGCTCCGCGGTGCCCGACGGGCCGGTGGAGGCGGCCTTCGCCGTGCTCAGCGAAGTGCAGCGCCATCCGCCTCGGCTCGGGGGTGAGGAGCTGTGTCCGCCGGAGCTGGTGAGCCGGGTGAACGCCCGCGTTCCTCCCTTCCACCCCGAAATTTCCCAGGCCCACGAGCGCCGGCGTGTGGAGCTGATGATTCACTTGGTGCGGCACCTCGAACTCATCGTTCCCGAGCGAGGGCGGCTTCGCCTGGCCACTGCGAACGCGCGTCGGTGGCTTCGGGCCCCGCGTGTCCGCCGCCTGTTGAGCCTGCAGCGAGCGTGGGCGGCGGACGCGCGCTGGAACGACCTGCACCACGTGCCCGGCCTCATTGTCGAGCCCACCGGCTGGCACAACGACCCCGTGGGAACACGGCAACGGGTGTTGGGCTGGCTGGGAGAGGTGCCTCCAGGAGAGTGGGTTTCTCTCCACGACTTCGTGGCGGCCGTCAAACGGGTGGACCCCGACTTCCAGCGCCCCAACGGCGACTACGACTCCTGGTTCATCCGCGACGCGCGCACGGGCGCCTTCCTGCGGGGATGGGAGAGCTGGGATGCTGTCGAGGGCGCCTTGCTCCGCTACCTCATCGCCGGGCCGCTCCACTGGCTGGGCGTGGTGGACGTAGGACATGACGCCACAGAGGCTCCTCCGACGGCCTTCAGGATCACCCCGTGGGGAGCCCGCCTCCTGGGCCGCGATGTGGAGCTCCCTCCCGCGCCTCCGAGGGCGCCGATGACAATCGCGCCCGACGGTACCGTCACCGTGCCGCCGGGGGCTGACGACTGGGAGCGCCTGCACCTGGAGCGGCTGGCCGTGCCCCTTGCCCCTCCGACGCACTACCGGCTCGACCGTGAGCGCATCGTCAACGTGCTCGTGGCCGGCAGCGACCCGGAGAGGGTGATGCGCTTCCTGCGCCGGGCGGCCGACGGCCGGCTGCCCCCGCAGGTGGAGGCTCGCTTGCGCTCGTGGATGGCCGACTTCGGCCGCGTCACGCTGCGCCGCCTGGTGGTGCTCGAGGTGGACGAGCCGGCCGTCCTGGAGGCCATGCGCCGCGACCCCGCCGTGCGCCGCTGGCTCGGCCGCTCCCTCGACGAGCGCACAGTGGTGGTTCGCGCGGAACGCCTCCAAGCGCTGGTGACGGCCCTGCGGCGGGCCGGCTACCTCCCCCGCGTGGTGGACGGCGAGGACGTGTGAGGGGGGCATCACCACCCCCTTGGCCGCACGCGAATTGCCTGTTGCCAAGCCCCCCGGTGCCGGACGAGCGCCGGCGGCCCTCCCTCTGGGTCGTACCAGATGATCTCCACCTGGGCTGGCCGTTCGCCTTCGGGGGCCTGCAAGGCCCACTCGGCTCCATACCGTTCGCCCGGCTGCCAGCCCAGCGTGGGCACGTCGCCGCCGGGCGGGCCGTCCTGCTGGGCAATGACTCGGCCGTCCGCGGAGAGCAGGCGCACTGACAGGCTGTAATACCGTTCCAGCGGGCTGAGGGCCTGCCACTCGACGCGGACGGTGAACCTCTGCCCATCCTCTGCAGTGGCCTGAACGCCCGTCAGGGCCACGGGGACGGGCGCGGGCGCCGGCGGGGCGCGTTCCGCCACCTCCACTGATGTCACGAGGCGCTCCGGCGTCGGCGGGTCGGGGAGCCGTCCGTTGCGGGCCCGCACGCGGGCAACCACCTCGTAGCGCCCCGGCTCTTCGGGGGGGCGAACGTCGAGGGGCACGATGGCCACCTCTTGCACGACGATGGGGGGCTGGGCTCGAAGCACCTCTTCCTCTCGCGCGGGCCCCTGCCACGTGAGCTCCACCTCCAGGCGGGTGTCGGTCGGCAGGGCGACGACGCCGTCGGCGCGCAGCTCGAGCCAGAGGCGTGCCGGTGCCGACGGGGCGAGGGGCGCGGTGGCCCACAGGCGCCAGTTGAGGGCCGCCTGTTCAGCGGCCGGCAGGAGGCGGTAGACCCGGTCGGCCGGCGACGGGCAGGGGGGAGCGGGCCCTTCGCCGTTTCGGGAGAAACAGGCCACTTGGCGCAGCCGGCGAGTTTGGCGGATGCCCTCCAGCACATCACGCCGCCGGCGCTCCTCCAAGTCGGCCTCGTGGACGACGACGTACTCGATGCCCAAGGCGTCCAACGTGGCCAAGCTCCTCGGGGAGGGAAACGCGGCCATCTCCCGCGCCCACTCGCCGTGGCGGGGGGGAATGTAGCCGCTGTAGCCGTCGGGCGTGGTGTGCCGGTGCCAGATGCTGAAGTATTGGTATTCCAACAGGCGGCTCACTTCCCACGCGCGCCTGGGCTGATCGGGAGGCGTGGGCTCCACGGGCAACTCCGCGGCCAGGGGGAGCTCGACGATGCGCGTGGGGGGCTGTTGGGCCAGCCACGCGACAACGGCCGTGGGACGGGGGGCTTCCACCAGGCGCACCGGCAGGGCGGCGAATTCCACGAGCACGGCCGCCAGGGCGAGCCAGGCGCGGCGCGGGTGTCGGGCAACGCCCCACGCGGCCAACATGCTCAGCCCCAGCGTCACCAACAGGGCCCAGCGCACGGGGGCGCGCAGGGCCTGAAATCCCGGCACGTGGAGGAAGAGCCACTTGTAGGGCAGTGGTACGCCCGTGGGCTCGCCCGCGCGCAGGTGGAGCGTGGGGCCCAAGGAGAAGGTAAAGCCCACCACGAGCAAGAGGGCGTAGAGCCACCTGCGGCGGTCCTCCGCGCCCTTGAGGGCGAGGGCGCTCAAGGCCAACACGGTCAGGCCCGGGAAGAGTGTGTCCGGCGGACAGCAGGGGCCATACGTGTAGGCGAAGCGTGCTGTGAGCGCCCCCCAGAGTCGTGTGGCCGGCGGCGCGTAGAGATACGCCTGGAGGCTGGCCGAGAAGCGCTCGTTCGTCTCCAAGGACCAGGCGGCGCCCAACGTGCGGTTGACCTCCACGTAGGGCCAGGCGACAGGAGCTACGACCAAAACGGCCAGGGTCGCGGCGCCGATGAGCCCCGCTGTGGCGCGCCGGGAAGGCAGAGAACGGACGAGAGCGCACCGGCCGAGGGCGTAGGCCAGGCAGGCTGTGGCCGTGAAGAGGGCGGAGTAGAACGAAGAGAGGGCCTGGAGGGAGAAGAAGAGGCCCCACAACAGGGCATTGCGCCTTGCCGGCGGCCGCTCGCGCAGGCAGCGGTCGAGGTAGAAGAGGGTCAAGGGCAGCCACCCGGTGGCCAGAAGTTGCACTTGGCTCAAGTGACCGAACCGGTAGGGGTGAAAGGCGTAGGCCACCGCGGCCAGCAGGCCGGCCCGGCGCGATCTGGTCAGGCCCGTTGCCGTCAGGTAGGCGCCCAAGGATGTGAAGAAAAAGGAGAGCAGGAACGCCACATTGTACGCGCCCAAGGCCGAGAGCCCGGCCCACCGGAGGGGCAGCACCAACACGGTGATGCCCAGAAGCGTTTCGCTGAAGGCCAGCGTTTTCTCATACGGAAAGAAGATGTTGGCGTCGAAGAGGCGCAGGGGATCACGGAGGAGTTGATAGGCCTCCCAGTCCATGATCCACGTGTTGAGGAGCGGGTCCTGGCGGTCCACCACGTGGGTGCCCAAGTAGCGGACTGTAGGCCAGGTGAGGACGAGGGTGGCCACGAGGAGGGCGCCGAGGGGCCAGAGGAAGGGTCGATGTCGGCGTGCCATGGAGACACATGCTCGCGGCCGGCGAGCCCTCTATCGCGCCCACAGGGCCCGCCGTGCTCTCCCCCGAGGTTCAAGCAGCGCGGCGGTCGCCTTCACCTTTCTGCTCTCGGGTGGACCACGCCTGCAGAAATGCCCGCACTTCGTCCCGGGCCCGGTGGAACCAGCGCAGGAGCGTGCTGGTGGGGGCCTTGGTGTTGCGGACGGCGCGCTGTGAGCAGACAGTGCACCCCAAGCTGGCCTTGTAGTTGGTGCAGCGCAAGCAGCCGCAGATGCGGATCATCATGAGCTGGAAGGCCAAGCTTTCCTCGTCCGTGGACGGGAGGCTGGCAATGTGGTCAACGAGCTCGGCCCAAGGGGTGTCGCGCATGTCGCGCAGGTGTGGAACGCTCTCGTGCGGGAACAAGAACGGAGGCTTTCGGTACATAGGCCTGCTGTTTCCCTTTCTATTTCAAAGTGCAGAGGGCGGAAAACAAAAAAGGGCGTAACAAACCCCCGCGCCCTTCACGCTCTGGTATGGACCTTGCGTGTGTTCTCGCCTGTCGAAAACATTACGAGTGTCAACCCTGCTGTCCTTTTGATGTAGTAAGTATAGCATGTTGTGTAAATTTCTGTCAAATAGAGGAAAGAAAGAACGCCCCCGACAGGGCTTTCCCCGTCGGGGGCGTGTGACCTCGCCGTGAGTGGGGGAGGGTTAGTATTCGGGCATGGGCGGCGTGTCCTTCTTCTCCTCGGGGATGTCGGTGATCAGCGCCTCGGTGGTCAGGATCATGGCGCCGATGCTGGCCGCGTTCTCCAGGGCCGAGCGGGTCACCTTGGCCGGGTCGATGATGCCGCTCTTGATCATGTCCACGTACTCGTCGGCCAGCACGTTGTAGCCGATGTAGGGGCTCTCCTCCTCCTGTTGGCGGCGGAGCACCTCTCGGACCACCACGGCGCCATCCTGGCCGGCGTTGACCGCGATCTGGCGTAGGGGCTCCTCCAGGGCGCGGTAGACGATCTTCACGCCTGTGGCCTCGTCGCCCTCCAGGCCCAACTGATCCTTCAGGACCTCACGGGCGCGAATGAGGGCCACGCCGCCGCCGGGGACGATGCCCTCCTCAACGGCCGCGCGGGTGGCGCTCAGGGCGTCCTCGACGCGGTGCTTCTTCTCCTTCAGCTCCGTCTCCGTGGCCGCGCCCACCCGGATGATGGCCACGCCGCCGGCCAGCTTGGCCAGCCGCTCCTGGAGCTTCTCCCGGTCGTAGTCGCTGGTGGTGGTCTCAATCTGGGCCTTGATCTGGTTGATGCGGGCCTTGATGTTCTCGGGATCGCCCTTGCCGCCCACGATGGTGGTGTCGTCCTTGGTGATGATCACCTTCTCGGCGCGGCCCAGGTCGTTGAGGGTGGCGCTCTCCAGCTTGCGGCCCAGCTCCTCGCTGATGACCGTGCCGCCCGTGAGGATGGCGATGTCCTGGAGCATGGCCTTGCGCCGCTCGCCGAAGCCGGGGGCCTTGACGGCGGCCACGTTGAAGACGCCGCGCAGCTTGTTGAGCACCAGCGTGGCCAGGGCCTCACCGTCCACATCCTCGGCGATGACCAGCAGCGTGCGGTTGCCGCTCTGCATCACCTTCTCGAGGATGGGCAGCAAGTCCTGGGCGCTGGAGATCTTCTTCTCGTGAATGAGGATGTAGGGGTTTTCGAGGACGGCCTCCATGCGGTCGGCGTCGGTGACGAAGTAGGGGCTGATGTAGCCGCGGTCGAACTGCATGCCCTCGACGTACTCGGTCTCGAAGGCGAGGCCGGTCTTGGACTCCTCGACGGTGATGACGCCGTCCTTGCCGACCTTCTCCATGACCTCGGCGATGAGCTGGCCGATCTCGGGGTCGTTGGCGCTGATGGCGGCCACGTGGGCGATGTCCTCGCGGCTCTCCACCTCGACGGCCATCTTTTTGATTTCCTCCACCACGGCCTGGGTGGCCTGCTCGATGCCGCGCTTGAGGAGCATGGGGTTGGCGCCGGCGGCCACGTTCTTGAGGCCCTCGGTGACGATGGCTTGGGCGAGCACGGTGGCGGTGGTGGTGCCGTCGCCGGCCACGTCATTGGTCTTGGTGGCCGCCTCCTTCAGGAGCTGGGCGCCCATGTTGGCGAAGGGCTCCTCGAGCTCGATCTCCTTGGCGACGGTGACGCCGTCGTGGGTGACGGTGGGGGAGCCCCACTTCTTGTCGAGGGCCACGTTGCGCCCCTTGGGGCCCAAGGTGGTCTTCACCGCGTTGGCCAGAGTGTCCACGCCGCGCTTCAGCTCCCGGCGGGCTTCCTCGGAGAAGACAAGCTGCTTCGCCATTGCTGCTCACCTCCGTCCTGGATTTAGCCTTCCACGACTTTTGCCAGAATGTCGCTTTCCTTTAAGAGCAACAGCTTGCTGTCCCCGTTCTTGATCTCCGTGCCGGCGTACTTGGCGTAGATGACCCGGTCGCCGACCTGCACGTCGAGGGGCCGGCGGGTGCCATCCTCCTGCAAGGCTCCCGGCCCGACGGCGATCACCTCGCCCTCCATCGGCTTCTCCTTGGCCGTCTCGGGCAGGATGATGCCGCTGGGCGTGACCTCTTCCTGCTCAATGGGACGAACCAGCACACGGTCGTGCAAGGGCTGAATCTTCATGCCTTCACCTCCTCCGTTCACTTGAGCTCTCCACACGATGAGCCCCCCTGCCCGTCCGGCGGGCAGAGGGGCTGAGTGGACTCCTTGTGGACATCACCGCACGGCCTTGACGCGAATCTGCTTGGGCCGCGCCTCGGCCGTCTTGGGCAGGTGGACGCGCAGCACGCCGTTCTCCAGCGTGGCCTCGATCTTGTCGGCGTCCACGGCCGTCGGGAAGGTCAGCGTGCGCTGGAAGCGGCCGTACCACCGCTCGCGCAGGTGATACGTGGCGCCCTCGTGTTCGGTGCGCGGCACTTCGCCCGAAATGGTCAGAGCGCCGTTCTGGAACTCGATGTTGATCTTGTCCACGGGAATGCCCGGAATCACTGCCTCGACCACGTACTCATCGCCGGTCTCGTAGACATCCACCGGAAGCTGGTAAACCGTGCTGCTCCACACGTCGCCGAACAACCGGCGCGGCAGGATGAAGGACTCCTCGAAGAGGCGGTCCATCGCGTCACGCAAGCTCACCATCTCGCGGAACGGATCCCAGCGGGCCAAGGTCATACGCCTCACCTCCTTTCCACCGAGATGATCTTGCGCAACACGTGCGGCTATCCACCGGTGCAATTCCACTGACAAAGAATTTCTAGGGGCTGTTAGAGTCGCGTTGGAGGGTTGCTAGAAAGTTGTTAGAGCTGGGCCAGAGGGGGAAGGCCGGGAGCAAGCACAGGCTCCCGGCCCTCTGTGACGCCATTAGCGCACGGCCTTGACGCGAATCTGCTTGGGCCGCGCCTCGGCCGCCTTGGGCAGGTGGACACGCAGCACGCCGTTCTCCAGCGTGGCCTCGATCTTGTTGGTGTCGATGGCCGTCGGGAAGGTCAGCGTGCGCTGGAAGCGGCCGTACCAGCGTTCCCGGAGGTGGTACGTGGCGCCCTCGTGCTCCACGTAGGGCAGTTCGCCCGAAATGTAGAGCGTGTTGTCCCGGAACTCGATGTTGATCTTGTCCACGGGAATGCCGGGGATCACCGCCTCGACCACGTACTCATCGCCCGTCTCGTACACGTCCACAGGCAGGCGGTAGATGGCCTCGGCGCGAAGCTCCGTGCGGCGCGGCACCACGAACGCGTCCTCGAAGAGGCGGTCCATCGCCTCGCGCAGGTTCACCAGCTCGCGGAACGGATCCCAGCGGGAGATCGTCATCGTCTCACCTCCTCAACTCGTTGGCTCGATTTTCTCGCCCTTGCTCCGCCTTCACGCCTTCTAAAGTAAGCGTGGCCTGTTAGAAGCTCACTGGAGGGCTACTAAAGGTGCGTTAGAGGGGTGTTAGAGAGTTACTTGTCCCCGGCCTCCCCACGGCCTCTTCGCGCTTGTGGGCACGGGAGTGTGTGATACAATGCGTGAAAACTTGTGACATTTATCGCTCCATATCACCGGTGCTTGTAGGTATAGTGGGGAGCAACGGAGGAGGGGCACCATGTCCGGCACTCGGAAGGGGGCGGAGAAGGGGCACATGCTGCCCGCGGAGCGACACCGGCACATTTTGGAACTCCTGGCCCAGCGAGGCCGCGTCACGGTGGCCGAGTTGAGCCGTGAGCTCCAGGTCTCGCCGATGACCGTCCACCGTGACCTGAACGCCTTGGCGGAGCGCGGGCTGTTGCGCAAAGTTCGCGGCGGAGCTGTGCCCTCCGCTCCCCGTGAGCCACGCGAGTGCCCCATGTGCGCTCACATGCCTGACGGGCGCACGGGCATGACGCTCCACCTGCGCAGTGGGGAGACGAAGCGCACCTGTTGTACCCACTGTGGGCTCTGGTCGTTGGCCCTTCACGGCGAGGAGATCGTGGCCGCCGTGGTCCCGGACTTTCTCACCGGCCGCACGGTGAGCGCCCATCAGGCCACCTACCTCGTGGGGCCCGACGTGGAGCTCTGCTGTGTGCCCACCGCTTTGGCCTTCGAGTCCCGCCGTGACGCCGAGCGTTTCCGCCGAGGGTTTGGCGGACGTGTGGCCGGCTGGGAACAGGCGGCGGCTCTCGTCCAAACGTGGATGCACGGAGAAGAGTCGAGCTGATGAGGAGGAGTGCAATGTGCCGGCGCCCTTGGCTTAGCCCTCTCATCGCCGTTGTGCTCGTGCTGCTCGCTGTCGCCGGCTGTGGGCGAGCGCCGGCCTTCAAGGGCACAGTGCTCGCCGACCCGGTGCCCGCTGCCGACTTCACCTTGGTGGACCAGTACGGCCAGCCTTTTCGCCTCGCCGACCAGAGGGGGCGTGTGGTTCTGCTCTTCTTCGGGTACACTTCCTGTCCTGACGTCTGCCCCACCACGCTGACCACGTGGAAGCAGGTCGAGCAGGAACTGGGCGATCGTGCCCGCGACGTGCGCTTCGTCTTCATCACCGCCGACCCGCAGCGGGACACGCCCGAGCGCCTGCGCGACCATCTGGCCGCCTTTAGCCCCAACTTCATCGGCCTCACGGGCACCCCCGAGGAATTGGACGCCGTCTACCGGGCCTATCACGTCTTCGTGAACGCCCTGCCGGCCGAGGGCACGTCGGCCGATTACCTCGTCGAACACACGGCGGCCGTCTTCGCCATTGATGCCGACGGCATGTGGCGCCTCACCTTTCCCTTCGGCACATCGCCCGAGGACATGGCCCATGACGTGCGCCTGCTGCTTCCGTAGGTCAGGCGTGAGCGGATCACAACGGGAAACGCGGAGGGGATACGTGCGTGTCCGGACGACTGCATTGGGCGCATTGGTCATGTTGACGTTTTTGGCGTTCACGGTAGCATGTGGGCGCACGGTGGAGCCCCGCCTCCAGGTGGAGGCCGCGTGGGCTCGCCCCACGGCCGGCGGGAGCAGCCATGCCGGGGGAGGCATGGGGAACGTCGGAGCCGTCTACTTCACCTTGGCCAACGGCGGAGGCGCCCCAGACCGCCTGATCGGCGTGACCACACGTGTGGCCGAGGTGGCCGAAATCCACCAGACGCGCGTGCAAGATGGTGTGGCCCGCATGGTCCCTGTGCCAGAGGGGGTGATCGTCCCGCCGGGCGAGCGCGTGGTGTTCGGGCCGGGCAGCTACCACGTCATGCTGATGGGCCTACGACGTCCGCTGCGGCCGGGCGACCGGTTCACGATGACGCTCTCCTTCGAGCAGAGCGACTCCATCACCGTCAACGTGGAGGTGCGACAATGAGGGCGATGAGGTGGTGGTTCCTCCTTCTCATCATCTTGGGCGTGGGCATGGGGGGCTGTCAGCGGAGCTCCGCCCAAAGCGCGCCGGCCGGCATAACCGTCACCGTTGATCCGGTGCCGCCGCGCGTGGGGGAGCCGGCAACTGTGACCATCATCCTGCGCGATGCCCAAGGCAATCCCGTGAACGTGTCGGACCTGCGGGTCGTGGGCAGCATGACCCACGCCGGGATGAAACCCGTGGTCGCCAAGGCGCGGGAAATCTCGCCCGGCCGCTACGTGGCCACGCTCGAGTTCACTATGGGGGGCGATTGGTTCATCGTGGTACAAGGTGTTCTGCCCGACGGCGAGCCCTTCGAGCACACGGTGGACATTCCCGGTGTGGAGGCCAAGGAGAGGCGTGCGGAGCCATGAGCGGCATCCGAGGTGTTCGGCCTGCGGCTGAATGGGAGGCCGTGGACATCACCGCGTGGCCCGTTTTGGGCCCCCTGTTCCGGTGGCGCCACCTTCGCTCGGCCCTCCAGCTCTTGTTGCTCCTCGTGGCCCTGGTGCTCGTGTGGGATGGCCTGACCGGCCCACAACTGGCGCCCACAAACCTGGCCACGACCGTCACGTGGCTCCACTACCGGGGCTTCGTCGTGCTTGCCCTGCTGGCCTTCGGCAACGCCTTCTGCATGGCGTGTCCCTTCATGTGGCCTCGGCTTCCGCTTGAGCGCCTCGTGCGCGCGCGGCTCGTGTGGCCGCGCTCCCTGCGCTCCAAGTGGGCCGGCGTGCTGCTGCTGGCGGCTTTCCTTTTCGCCTACGAGCTCTTTGACCTCTGGGCCAGCCCACGGTGGACGGCGTGGGTCATCGTGGCCTACTTTGCCGCCGCCCTGACGGTCAACGGCCTGTTTCGCGGCGCTCCCTTCTGCAAATACCTCTGCCCCATCGGACAGTTCAACTTCGTGGGCTCGCTCATCTCCCCGCTGGAAATCGCCGTGCGAGACCACAACGTGTGTGCCTCCTGCACCACGAAGGACTGTTTTCGTGGGCGTGAGGGACAGCGGGGATGCGAACTGTGGCTCTTTCAGGAGAAGAAGTACGGCAACATGGACTGCACCTTCTGCCTGGACTGCATCCACGCCTGCCCTCACGGGAACGTGGGCATCCGCTTCCGTCTGCCGGGCAGCGAGCTCTGGCAGGACCGCTTGCGCTCAGGCGTTGGCCGGCTCTGGCGCCGGCCCGACGTGGGAGCCCTCGTTGTCCTCTTCACCTTCGGGGCCCTCCTCAACGCCTTCGGCATGGTGAGCCCCGTCTACGCCCTGGAGGCGTGGCTGGCCGGCCTGCTGGGCACCACGTCCGAGTGGCCGGTGTTGGGCCTCATCTTCGTGGGGGCCCTGGTCGTTGAGCCGGCCTTCCTGTTGGGGGGAGCCGCGTGGCTCTTCCGCGCCTGGAGCGGCCGGGAGGAGCCCCTCATCGCGGTCATCATGCGCTACGTCTACGCGCTGGTGCCCTTCGGCATGGGGGTCTGGTCTGCCCACTACCTGTTCCACTTCCTGAGCGGCTTTTGGGGCGTGGTGCCGGTCGTGCAGAACCTGGTCGTGGAGCTCACCGGGAGCCCTTGGCTGGGGATGCCCCGGTGGGACCTCGGGCCGGCCGTGCCGGTGGAGTGGCTGAACACGCTGGAATTGGGATTCATTGCCTTGGGCACGTGGGGCAGCCTCTTGCTCGCCTACCGCCTTGCCCGCCGCGACGTTCCCCAGGCCCCCTGGCGAGCCTTCGCGCCCTGGGCCCTTCTCATCGGCGTGCTGGCCCTGGTGGACGTGTGGCTTATGCTCCAGCCCATGGAAATGAGGGGGACATTCTTAGCATGAGGTGGCGAATCGGCCCTCTTCTCACGGCAACAGCTCTTTTCGCCCTGGTGGCCGTGCTCGCCGTGGGCCGGCCGGCATCGGCCCACTCGGGGGCACCGCTCCTGATTTTGGCCGAGCAGGCCGCAGGGCCCTACACCATCTCCGTCTGGGCCGACCCGGACGTGGGCAACGGCCGCCTTTTCGTCGAGGCCACGGTAGGAGGAGCGCAGGTGCCCCCGGAGACGACGGTCACGGCGCGCGTCTGGCCCGATGACGGCCACCTGCCGGAGGCCACCTACACGGGCACGCGCACCTCTTCCCCGCTGGGGCCGGAGCGCTTCACCGTCCGCGTGCCCTTCGACGCCGAGGGGGTATGGTGGGTGCAGCTCGCCATACGCGGGCCGGCCGGCCTCGGCGAGGTGACGTTTTCGGTCACGGCCACGCCTGCCGAGTCGCCTTTCAGCGTGGCCTCGCTGCTCTGCCTGGCCCCCTTCGCGGCCATTGCCGCCCTCTGGTGGTGGGGGGCGCGAAGGGTGTCCGCCAATCCCCGGGGGACAGGGAGATGAGCGGGAGGCCCTCCCACAGGGTATCGCCCCGGCAGGAGGGCCCGACGCGTCAGAACAGCCCGACGATCTGGCCGTCCTCGTCGATGTCAACGTCCAAGAAGTTGGGAGTGGCCGGGAGCCCCGGCATCGTGCGGATGTCGCCGCAGATGGGGTAGACGAACCCGGCCCCGGCGCTCAGGCGCACGCTGCGCACGGGCAGCACGAAGTTACGGGGCACGCCCTTCAGGCTCGGGTCGTGGGAGAGGGAGAGGGGCGTCTTCGCCATGCAGATGGCCAGCTTCCCGAACCCCCCTTCCTCGTACAGGCGAATCTGCGCCTCGGCCTCGGGCGTGTACTCCACGCCAGTTGCGCCGTAGAAGGTCGTGGCAATGCTCTCGATCTTCCGCTTGAGCGGCCAGTCGAGCTCGTAGAGGTAGCGGAACGCCGAGGGGCGCTCGCAGGCAGTGGTCACGGCCTCGGCCAGGGCCACGGCCCCTGCTCCCCCTTCGGCCCAGTGGGTGGAGGGCACGGCGGCCAGGGCACCGGCCTCCAGGGCAGCCCGCCGCACGACCTCCACTTCCGCCTCGGTGTCGGCCGGGAAGCGGTTGATGGCCACCACCACCGGCAGGCCGAACGCGCGGGCGATGCCGATGTGCCAGGCCAAGTTCGCGCACCCGCGTTCCACCAGGTCCAGGCGCTCCTCCGTGTACTCGGCCGGCAGGGGGCGCCCCGGCGTCACCGGAGGCCCGCCACCGTGGAGCTTGAGGGCGCGCACGGTCGCCACGAGGACCACGGCGTCCGGCCGCAGGCCGGATGTGCGACACTTGATGTGGCAGAACTTCTCCAACCCCATGTCGGCCCCGAAGCCGGCCTCGGTGACCACGTAGTCCACCAGCTTGAGGGCCACGAGGTCGGCCACGATGGAGCTGTTGCCGTGGGCGATGTTGGCGAAGGGCCCGGCGTGGACGAAGGCCGGTTGTCCCTCCAAGGTTTGCAGCAAGGTGGGGTGAATGGCATCCCGCATGAGCACGGTCATGGCCCCGGCCACGCCCAAGTCCTCGGCCGTCACCGGCCGGCCCTCATA
This sequence comes from Ardenticatenaceae bacterium, assembly GCA_026989095.1. Classification (GTDB taxonomy): domain Bacteria; phylum Chloroflexota; class Anaerolineae; order Ardenticatenales; family Ardenticatenaceae; genus WFWG01. Next base: position 26,772 of record JALSKA010000188.1, on the reverse strand, counting down.
CGTGTGGGCCACGACCACACGCCCCAGCCGCCGGCGCAGGTCCTTGAGGGCGGTGCGGGCGTCCTCGCCCTTGATGAGCGCCAGGATGGCCATGACCTCAGAGGCCACGGCGATGTCGAAGTGGGCCTCTCGGGGATACCCGTCCCACTTGTCCCCCAGGCCGACGATCACGTGGCGCAGGGCCCGGTCGTTCACGTCCACCACGCGCCCCCACGTGATGGTGTAGGGGTTGATGTTGAGCCGTGGGAGCCCCTCGGGGCGCGATGCCCCCCGCGTGCGGCGGGCCCATCGCTCCCCAGGGTAGTTGCGCTCGTGCATCAGGCGGGCGTCGAGGGCGGCAGCACATAAGTTGTGGGCGGCGGCCACGGCGTGGATGTCGCCCGTCAGGTGGAGGTTGAAGTCCTCCATGGGCACCACCTGTGCGAAGCCCCCGCCGGCAGCGCCTCCCTTGATGCTGAAGGTGGGGCCCAGCGATGGCTGGCGCAGGGAAACGGCCGCCCGTTTCCCCAAGCGGCCGAGCCCCTGGACGATGCCAATGGCCGTTGTCGTCTTGCCCTCCCCAAAGGGCGTGGGCGTGATGGCCGTGACAATGACGTACTTGCCCGAAGGGCGCGAGCTCAGCTTGGGGAGGACGTTCAAGTCCACCTTGGCCTTGTAGCGGCCGTACAGGTGCAGGTCTTCCTCGTCGAGGCCCGCCGAGCGGGCAATCTCCACGATGGGCTTCAACCGGGCCGAGCGGGCAATTTCCAAGTCGGACGGCACACTGCGTCTGGACGTGGACATGGTGGTTCTCCTTGGCGTGGCGTTTTCCGGTGGTGCTTGTCACTACGAGCCCACAACCTCACTCAGAGCGTCGTCCAGCAGCTCCAGGGCGAGGTCGATTTCTTCCTCTCGCACGTTGAGGGCCGGCATGAACCGGATCACGTTGGTGCCGGCGCCCAACACCAGGAGGCCGCGGCGGAAGCAGGCGTGGACCAGCCGGTCGCGGAGCTCGGGGGCCGGCCGGCGTGAGGCGCGGTCGCTCACCAACTCCGCGCCCACCATGAGGCCCACGCCCCGCACGTCGCCGATCACCCCGTGGCGCTCGGCCAGGGCGCGCAGGCCGTCCACCAGCCGCCGGCCCTGGCGGCGGGCGTTCTCCAGCAGCCCCTCTTCCTCGATCACGTCCAAGGTGGCCAGGGCGGCGGCGCAGGCCAGCGGGTTGCCCCCGAACGTGTTGGCGTGGGCGCCTGCTGGCCAGCGCATCAACTCCCGGGGGGCGATGATGGCGCCCAGGGGCAGGCCGTTGGCGATGCCCTTGGCCACGCAGATGATGTCCGGCACCACGTTCCAGTGTTCCACGGCGAACCAGCGGCCCGTGCGGCCAATTCCGGTCTGAATTTCGTCGGCGATGAGCAGGATGCCGTGGCGGTCGCACAGGGCGCGCAGCTTGGGGAGGAAGTCGGGCGGGGGCACGATGTAGCCCCCCTCGCCTTGGATCGGCTCCACCACAATGGCGGCCACCTCGTCGGGGGCGCTCAGGTGGGCGAAGACCTGCTCCTCGATCCAGTCGAGGCAGGCCACTCTGCACTCCGGGTACGAGAGGTTCACGGGACACCGGTAACAGTAGGCATAGGGCACGTGGATCACTTCGGGCACCAGGGGGGCGAAGCCACGGCGGTGAATCGGCTTGCTCCCCGTGAGGGAGAGGGCGCCCATCGTCCGGCCGTGGAAGGCACCGATGAAGGCCAGCACCCGTGGTCGGCCGGTCACGTAGCGGGCCAGCTTCAAGGCCGCCTCCACGCTCTCCGCGCCCGAGTTGGTGTAGAAGACCCGCTTGGGAGCCTCGCCGGGCGCAATGGCGTTGAGCCGCTCGGCCAGGCGAATTTGGAGCTCGTAGTAGAAGTCCGTGCCGGACATGTGCAGGAAGCGCGTTGCCTGCTCCTGCACCGCGGCCACCACGCGAGGGTGGGCGTGGCCGGTGCTCGTGACCGCAATGCCGGCCGTCATGTCGAGGTACAGGTTGTCGTCCACGTCCCACACCCAGACGCGCTCGCCTCGGGCCATCACGAAGGGGTAGCTGCGCGTGTAGCTGGGGGAGATGAGCTCGGCGTCGCGTTCGACGACCGCGGCGGCCTTGGGCCCGGGGAGCGGGGTGCGCACGAGGGGACGCCTGTGGGGTAGGGCGGCACCATTGCCGGAATGGGACATCATGTTTGCCTCCTTGCTTCAGGTGGATTCACGTTGCGTCAGGCCAGAGCCAGCCGGCGCAAGGTCTGGATGAGCCGGTCGAAGGGACCCTCCAGGCGCGGCGCGGCGCGGCGCACGCTCCAGTGGGCGCAGCCAATGCCGATGAGCGCTCCGCCCACGATGTCCAGGGGGTAGTGGACGCCCACGTAGACACGGCTGAGCCCCATCAGCAGCGCGAGCACCACCAGCCACCGGCCTGGCCGGGGATCAAGGCGCCAGATGGCCCAGGCCAGGCTCCAGAGGGCAGCGGCCGAATTGGCCGGAAACGACGAGTCGCTCGGGTGATAGAAGAGCAGAGTGACCTCGTAGTCGGTGAACGGGCGTGGGCGAAAGTAGACCAAGTTCATGGCCTTCACCACCACGTTGGCAGCCACGAACGCCACCAAGGCCAGGAGCACGTGGTGCTGGCGGGCGCGCTCCCCGCTGAACCAGAGCCACACCAGCAGGCTCATGGCCGCGGTGGGCACCATGTAATCCGTGGCCAGCAGGCGCATGAGCTCGTCGGCCAGGGGGTGGCGGCCGGCGAGGCCGTTGATCAGCCGAAAGAGCGCGTAATCCACGCCGCACCTCCGCGCTACTGCCACGCCCGCGCCGCCAGCCGGGCTACCAGGCGGACCACGGCCGCCGCGGTCAGCGCGGCCAGGGCGAAGAGGATGGCCGCCTCCCCGGCCGCCGGCCCGGGCGCGAAGAGCAGGCGGTATTGGGTGACGTAGAACGTGGCCATCCCGCCCGCCCAGAGCGCCAGGCCGAACAGGACGCACGCCCTCGGCGAGCGGAACCAGGCCAACTCGGGCCGGCGGAAGTGGCCCGCGGCCGCTTGAACGACGCCCACCAGGGCCACAGTGACCCACACGTAGTAGGCCGCGGCCAACTGGACCGAGTACCAGTTGTTCAGGATGCCCACGGTGCGCCCGAAAAGGGTGAACTCCACGGTTTCCCGTCCTGCCTTGAGGCAATGTCCGGCGCCTACGCGGCGTTGTCCTCTCCTCGCTCGCCGAGCCACCGGGCCGCTTGCAGGGTGTTGTGGAGCAGCATGGCGGCCGTCACGGGGCCGGTGCCCCCGGGCACCGGCGTGATCGCCCCCGCCCGTTCGGCGGCGGAGTCGAAGTCCACGTCGCCCACCAGGCGGCCGTCCACGAAGTTGATGCCGAAGTCCACGACAGTGGCGCCCGGCTTGACCATCTCGCCCGTGATGAGGCCGGCCCGGCCCACGGCCACGCAGAGGATGTCCGCCTGGCGGGTGAGCTCGGCCAGCTCCTTGGTGCGAGAGTGACAGACCACCACGGTGGCGTGGCGGTGGAGCAGCAGGAGCGCCAGGGGCTTGCCCACGATGTTGCTGCGCCCCACCACGACGGCCAGGGCACCCTGGAAGGAGATCCCGTAGTGCTCCAACAACGTAATGCCCCCCAAGGGCGTGGAGCTCACGTGATAGCGCCCCCGTTGCTGGAGAAGCCGGCCGGCGTTGAGGGGATGAACGCCGTCCACGTCCTTCAGGGGGTTCAGGGCCTCGACCACGGCGTTTTGGTCTACGTGAGCCGGCAATGGCTCTTGGATGAGGATGCCGTGGACGCTCCGCTCGCCGTTGAGCCGGCACACTTCTGCGATCACGGCCTCGGTGTCGCTGTCGGCCGGCAGCTCGATCTCCTGAAAGCCGAAGCCGGCCCGCTCGAAGGTGCGGCGCACGCTCCTGGCGTGGCTCAGCAAGGCCTCGTCGGCGCCTGCGCGGAGCAGGGCGATGGTGGGCACCTGTCCCGAGAGGCGCGACCACGCTTCGGCCTCGGCCTGGAGCTGCTCTCGCAAGGTTCGGGCGAGGGAACGGCCGTCGAGGAGTGTTGCCATCGAAAGCCTCCTGTGGTCGTTGTTCTTCGCCGTGGCCCGCCATCTTGGGGGCTTTCGCGGAAACGCGGCGTGCTCGTGTGCTTCCCGGCGGAGCCGTGCCCGCTCCTCCGGCCGGCGGCCGTGCCCCGCGGAGAAGGGGGCTGGAGGGCGAGGGTCAGCCGCCGAGGCGAGCGTGGACGGCCTCCAGCGTGGGCCCCTTGAGCCGGTCCCGCTCGGCCCGGCAGGCCTCCAGCCGGCGGCGGGCCTCCCGGACGAACGTCTCGTCTTCGATGAGGGCCAGGTTAATGGCCACGTTGAGGGCGGCCGTCTCGAGGGCCGCGTCGGCCAACACGGCGCCGGCGCCGGCGTCGCTGATCACGTTGACGTTGCCCTTCTCGGCCGCCTGTTGGGCCAGGGCCAACACCCGCACGGCCTGTTCGGCCACGCGGAGGGGAACCTGGGTGGCATCCTTGAGGGCGGCTTGAATGGCTTGAGCCCGCTCGGCCCGCTCCGCCTCGGTGCCCTTGGGCATCCGGTACGCCTCCATGACCCGGTTGAAGACCTCGGCGTCCAAGTCCGCCAGCTTAGTGAGCTCGGCGCGGGCCGCCTCGGCCTCGGTGAGGAGGCGGCGCATCTCCTCCTCCACGCCGGCGTACTTCTTGCGCCCCACTGTGAGGTTGGCCACCATGGCCACCAGGGCCGCGCCCATGGCTCCTGCTAGCCCCGAGGCCGCCCCGCCCCCGGGCGTCGAGCTGGAACCGGCCAGCTCGTCGAGGAACGTGCCAACAGGTTGTGTGCGCACGGAGTCCATCTCCTGTTCCCCCTGTAAGCGGTGAAGGTTTTCGTCCGACAGCGGACACGTCCACGTGCCGCGGCGTGTCCGTGGAGAAGTGGAGGATAAACTCCGTGGTAGCCTATCACGGTTCCCCGAAAGGGGCAAGTTCCCGTTGACATCTTGTGCCGGAGCGCCTATAATCCCGGCAGGTGAGCCACTCCCGGGCTGTGTGTCCGCGCGGAAAGGAGAGCCATGCGACCCCGGCTAAACGTCTGGATCGAAGATGAGGGCGAAGTGATTCTCACGCTCTGGCGGGTGCGGCTTCTGGAAACCGTCCAGCGGACGGGCTCCATTAACGCGGCGGCCAAACAGATGGGCATTCAGTTTCGCACCGCGTGGGCCAAAATTCACGAGATGGAGGAGCGTTTGGGGTTCCCCCTCGTGGAGAGCCAAGTGGGCGGGGCCGGTGGTGGCGGCACGCGCCTGACCCCCGAGGGCGAGCAGCTTGTGCTCCAGTTCCGCGAGCTCGTGGACGGCCTGCCCCAAATGCTCGAGGAGCGCTTCAACCGCATCTTTGCGGCCAGTCCCCTGACGCCGGGCTCCTCCCCGCCCCGAGATTCCACCTGAGCGCGCGGCCACACAGGGCTCCGCAGGGCATGGGGCAGCCTACGCCACGTCTGCACGATGAGAATCGCGATCCTGGCCGACATTCACGGGAACCGAGAGGCCCTCGAGGCCGTCATGGCGGACATCGTCCGCCAGGGCGTCGAGCGCGTCGTCGTGGCCGGCGACCTGGTGAACCGCGGGCCGGCCAATGCGGACGTGGTGGAGATGGTGACGGAGGCCGGGTGGGAGGTCATCCAGGGCAATCACGACCAACTCGTGGCCGACTGGGTTTACGGCCAGGTGCCCCCCGAGTGGTACGAGGACCCCATGTGGCGCCCCCTCGCCTGGGTGGCCCGCCAGGTCGAAGCGTGGGCCGGGTATCTGGCCGCTCTGCCGGACAGGGTGCGCCTCCACGAGCCCGGCACTCACCCCATCCTGGTGGTCCACGGCAGCCCGCGCCACAACCGGGAGGGGCTACACCCCTTCCTGAGCGACGGGGAGATCGAGCACATTCTCGCGGGCGTCGAGGAGCCGCTGATCGTCTGCGCCCACACCCACGTCCCCCTGGACAGGACGGTGAACGGGCACAGGGTGATCAACCCCGGCGCGGTGGGCGTGCCCTTCAACCGCGACCCCCGCGCCCAGTACACGATTTTCACCGCGCGCGAGGACGGCACGTGGGACGTGGAGTTCCGCCGGCTGGCCTACGACCGCCGCCCCGTGTGCCGGGCCTTCGAGCGGAGCGGGTACTTGGCCAGCGGCCTGATGGCTCACATCTTCTACGGCGAATTCGTCCACGCGCGCAGCTTGCTCTACCACTACGAGCGATGGGCCCGCGAGCGGCAGGTGTCCCTCGGGCCGAGGAGCTGGCGTCGGTTCCTGCGCCAACAGGGGCTGGCCGTCAGGCCCGCCACGATCGGGTGAGGAGGAAGAACATGGTCGAGTCCAAGTGGCCGTTGCTTTCGGTAGAAGAGGCCAAGCGCATTGTCCGGGACCAGGTGCGCCCCCTCGAGGTGGTCGAAGTGCCCTTCGACCGGGCCCAAGGGTTGGTCCTGGCCGAAGACGTGCGCGCCGCTGAGCCCATGCCCCCCTTCCCCGCCAGTGCCAAGGACGGGTTCGCCGTGGTGGCGGACGACACCACCGAGTGGCGGCGCATCGTGGGCGAGCAGTTTGCCGGCTACCAGGCCGACCTGCGGGTGGAGCCGGGCACGGCCGTGCGGGTGACCACCGGGGCGCCCATTCCTCCCGGCGCCGACGCCGTCATCATGGTCGAGTTCAGCGAGGTGCGCGACGGCTTCGTGCGCTTCCGCCGGCGCGTCGAGCCGGGCGCCGACATCCGTCCCCCCGGCCAGGACATCGCGCAGGGGCAGCGGGTGGTGGCCGCCGGCACCGTGTTGGGGCCTGCCGAGATCGGCCTGTTGGCCACGGTGGGCGCCACAGCCGTGCGCGTCTACCGCCGGCCGCGCGTGGGCGTCATGAGCACCGGCAACGAGCTGGTGCAGCCCGATGAGCAGCCCGGCCCCGGCCAAATTCGGGACGCCAACCGGTTCAGCCTCATGGCGGCCGTGCGCAACGCCGGCGCCGAAGCGTTCGACATGGGGCTGGCCCCCGACACGCTCGAGGCCCTCGAGGCCTTCGTGCGGGAAGGGCTGGAGAAGTACGACGTGATCGTCACCAGCGGCGGCGTCTCGATGGGCGAGTTGGACCTCGTCAAGCCCCTCCTGGAGCGCTTGGGCACGGTTCACTTCGGCCGCGTCTCGGTGAAGCCGGGCAAGCCGGTCACCTTCGCCACCGCGCTCGGCAAGCACGTCTTCGCCATGCCCGGCTTCCCCGTCTCCTCCCTCGTGGCCTTCGAGGTCTTCGCCCGCCCGGCCCTCCTCCTCATGGCCGGCTGGCCGGCCGAACGGGTTGAAAGGCCGCGCGTGCCGGCCGTGTTGGACCACGACGTTCACCACACGGCCGCGCGAACCGAGTACCAGCGCGCTGTCGTGCGCTTCAACCGGGACGACGGGCGGTTCCACGCCACCACCACGGGCTTCCAGGGCAGCGGTCGCCTCCTCTCCATGGTGGGCGCCAACGCGCTCCTCGAACTGCCCGAGGGGCGCGATCACTTCCGCGCCGGCGACGTGGTGGAGGCGCTCTTGGTGGGGGCCGTCCGCACCTGAGCCCGCATCGGCGCCGTTGAAATCCCGGCGTTGCCACAGCGGGGCGACCGGGGGCCACTCGCCCGGTCGCCCCCCTCTTTTGTCAAGATGACCGTCTGGGAGTATGATAGGCCCGGCGGACGACGGCGTTCCGCAGTGCGTGCCGTTCCAACCGAAGAGAAGACTTCAACGAGAGGGAGGTGCTCCCATGAAATCCCCCATTCGCGTGACCGTGACCGGAGCGGCAGGCCAGATCGGCTACAGCCTCCTCTTCCGGCTGGCCGCCGGCGATGCCTTCGGCCCCGATCAGCCCATCATCCTCCAGATGCTCGAGATTCCCCCGGCCATGCAGGCCCTGAAGGGGGTTGCTATGGAGCTGGAGGACTGCGCCTTCCCCCTGCTGTACGACATGGTGCTCACCGACGACCCCGCCGTGGCCTTCCGGGACGCCAACTGGGCGCTGCTGGTGGGCGCCAAGCCGCGCGGCAAGGGGCAGGAGCGGAGCGATCTGATCCGCGACAACGGCCCCATCTTCGTGGGCCAGGGGCGAGCCCTCAACGAGAACGCGGCCCCCGACGTGCGCGTGTTGGTGGTGGGCAACCCGGCCAACACCAACTGCCTTATCGCCATGAGCAACGCCCCTGACATCCCCAAGGAGCGCTTCGCCGCCATGACCCGCTTGGACCACAACCGCGCCGTGAACCAAGTGGCCAAGAAGGCCGGCGTCCACGTGACGGACGTGAAGCGCATCGCCATCTGGGGGAACCACTCGGCCACCCAAGTGCCCGACTTGAACCACGCGCTGATCAAGGGGGAGCCGGCCCCCCAAGTGATCGGTGATGACGCCTGGGTTCGGGAGACCTTCATCCCCACTGTGCAGCAGCGCGGCAAGGCGGTCATCGAAATGCGCGGCCACTCCTCGGCCGCCTCGGCCGCCAACGCCATCGTTGACCACGTGCGCTCGTTGGCCTTGGGCACGCCCGAGGGCGATTGGGTTTCGATGGCCGTGCCCTCGGAGCTGGGCGAGTACGGCGTGCCTGAGGGCATTATCTTCTCCTACCCGGTCACGTGCCGGGACGGCCACTACAGCGTGGTCAACGGCCTCGAACACCCCGACTACATCCGCGAGATGATCGAGGTGACCACCCAGGAGCTGCTCCGTGAGCGCGCAGTGGTCGAGGACCTTCTGGGCTCACGCCCGTGAGCGGGCTCAGAGGGCGTTCGGCGATAGTTTTCTCTTGAATTCCCCGCAGCCGGGCACAGGCCCGGCTGCTCGTTCTCATCTGTCTGCCACTCCCCTCAAGGGCTCTTCTTCGGCCTCGAATTCGGGCGGCGCCCCCTTGGCCGTCGTGATCGTCTCGTATAACGTGCGCCGTTACCTGGCCGCCTGTCTTGCCTCCCTCACGGAGAGCTTGGGCCGTGCCGGCTTGGACGCCCGCATCATTGTCGTGGACAACGCCAGCCGTGACGGCAGCGCGGAGATGGTCCGCGCCCGCTTTCCTTCCGTTGACCTCATTGAGCTGGACGACAACGTGGGCTTTGCCCGCGCCAACAACGTGGCCCTGCGTGCCCTGGGCTTCGGGAGGGCAGGCCGGACGGCAACACAACTCCCCGAGGCGGTCTGGCTGCTCAACCCGGACACGGAGGTGGAGGGCGAAGCCCCGGCCATTCTGTTGCGCCGTCTGCGGGAGGCGCCGCGCGTGGGGGCCGTGAGCCCCCGGCTCCGCTACGGGGACGGCCGCTTCCAGCACGCCGGCTTTGCCTTTCCCGGCCTGGCCCAAGTGGTGCTCGACCTGTTTCCCGTCCACCCCCGACTTGTGGAGAGCCGGCTCAACGGGCGCTACCCGCGCGCGTGGTACGAGCGCGGCCATCCCTTCCGCGTGGACATGGTGTTGGGGGCGGCCCTCATGGTGCGGCGCGAGGTTATTCAGCACGTGGGCCTGCTCGACGAGGGGTACTTCATGTACGTCGAGGAGCTGGACTGGTGCCGGCGCATGAAGCAGGCCGGGTGGGAGGTTGAAGTCGTGCCCTCGGCCTCTGTGGTTCACTACGGCGGCCAGAGCACGGGGCAGTACCGCGAGGAGATGGTCCGGGCCCTGTGGCAAAGCCGCCTCCGCTACTACCGGAAGTTCTCCTCACCGGCCTACGCCGCTCTGGTGCGCCTCCTGGTCCGCCTGGGGCTCGCCTGCCGGCGGTGGAGGAGCCCATGAGCCGGCCGGCCATCAGCGCTGTGGTGCTGGCGTACAACGAGGAGCGCCACCTGCCGGCCTGTTTGGCCACGCTGGATTGGGCCGACGAGCTGCTCGTCGTGGACAGCGGGAGCACGGACCGCACGCCGGAGATCGCCCGTGCTGCCGGCGCCCGCGTGGAGCACCGCCCCTTTACCCACTTCGGCGACCAGCGGCAGGCCGCCCTCGACATGGCCTCCGGCGACTGGGTCTTCTTCGTGGACGCCGACGAGCGGGTGCCGGCGGCCCTCGCCGAGGAAGTCCGGGGGGCGGTGGCCCGCACGGGGCCCGAAGTGGGGTGGTGGGTGCCCCGGCGGAATTTCTTCTGGGGACACGAGGTGCGCTACGCCGGCTGGGCGCCCGACTACCAGCTCCGCCTGCTGCGCAAAGGACACGCCCGCTACGACCGCTCCGCGCTGGTCCACGAGGTGGCCAAGTTGGACGGCCCGACCGGCCGGCTGCGCACGCCCCTCATCCACCTGAACTACGATTCGTGGGCCGAGTTCTGGGCCAAGCAGCGGGCCTACGCGCCCTACGAGGCCCGCCGGCGGCGCCTTCAGGGCCAACGGTGTCGCCCGTGGACGTTCCTGTTGCAGCCGGGGCGCGAGTTCTACCGGCGCTTTGTCGTCTGGAGGGGTTACCGCGACGGCCGGCTGGGGCTGGGGCTGTGCCTGCTCATGGCCTGTTACGAGGTGCTCGTCTGTCGCCACTTGTGGGCACTTCAGCGGGAGCGTGAAGTCGAGTGAGCGAGCCAGGCGATGACGCGAGGCCACCCAGCTTCGACGAGGCCGGCCATCTCCTCGGCCAAGAGCCGATGGGCCCACAGGCTCCCCCGATAGGGCGCGTGGATGTCGTACTCGCTGCCGCCCAGCTCGCTCAGGAGATGAGTGCGGGAGCGGACGTCAGGCGCCACGTGGGCCACGTGCTCGGCGTGGGCGGCTTCCATGACCAGAATGAGATCGGCCCGGCGGAGGTGACCGGGAGTCACCTGGCGCGCACGGTGCCCGCCTACGGCAAACCCGCGCTCGACGAGCACGCGGCGCGTGTACGGGGTGAGCGGCGCTGGCAATGTGACGTGGGTGCCGGCGCTCTCCACCCGAATGGCGGTGTAGCCTTCCCTGTGGAGCCGGTGGAGCAGCAGCGCTGCGGCCAGAGGCGAGCGGCACACATTGGCGGTGCAGATCACGAGCACGAGCCCCCGGCCCACTTCGCCCTGGCGACGAGCTCCGGCGCGTGCCTGCATGGCCTTTGCCTCCTCGGAGAACCTGGGAAAAAAAGAGAACCTCTTGGCCCCGAGAGGCCAAGAGGTTGATGGACTCTACGCCTGCCGGCGGAGGACTTAAACCAGCTCGGGGATAATGATGCCGTACTTGCCGTCACGCCGGCGGTAGATCACGTTGATGCTGCCCTCGTCGGGGTTGTAGAAGACGAAGAAGCTGTGGCCCAGCAGCTCCATCTGTTCGATGGCCTCCTCGGGGGTCATGGGTGTCATGGCGAATCGCTTGACGCGCACGATCTCCGGCCCCTCCTCCTCCGTGACCTCCTCCTCGTCCGGCACGAAGAGCTCCTCATCGGCGTTCGCGTGGCGATACCGGGCCAGTCGCTTGCCCTTGTAGCGGGAAATCTGACGGTACATGGTGTCCACCACGGCGTCGATGGCGGCGAAGAGATCACCGGAGCGTTCCTCGCCCCTGAGGACGGCGCCGCGCGCGTCGTAGAGCGTGATCTCCACCACGTTGCGCTGGTTGGCGTCCTTGGTGGCCTCGTGGCGGAGCTCCACGAGGACTTCCTGGGCTCTGGGCAGATACCGGTCAAGCTTGCCGATCTTTTTCTCGATGTACCGCTCCAACCACTCGGTGATCTCCACGTCTTTGCCCACGATGCGGATGTTCATAAGCGCCTCCTTCACATAACATGAGCGTTTCGCCGTGACCCCGTTGTCACAGGCGTTGTGTGCCGTGAGGGAAGGGTGGATCCTAACATGGCCGCTCAGGTGAGTCAAGTTCGGGCCCGCGAGTAGACGTGACAGGCTCGGAGCTCATGGGCCAGCGAGGCGTGAAGGGTCTCCTCAGCGCTGCGCGTCAACGTTATGGCGTAGACGCGCGTTGCGCCGGCGGCCAAGAGCGCCTGGGCACAGGCGCTCAGGGTCGCGCCGGTGGTACACACATCGTCAACGAGCAGCCAGCTCCGGCCGGCCAAGGCCGACGATGCCCGGAAAGCTCCTCGCACATTTTCGAGGCGCTCCTTCCGGCTGAGCCCCACTTGGGGGCGCGTCTCGCGGACGCGCCTGAGCGCGTCACAGAGCACCGGGAGTTCGAGCACATGTGCCATTTCCTCGGCCAACAGCGCGGCCTGGTTGTAACCCCGCTGGGTGTGACGGGCGGCGCCCAAGGGCACGGGCAGGAGCCCATCGACGGGCACCCCCGTGTGGCGCCACCGGGCGGCGAGCATGATGCCGAGGGGGCGGGCCACATCGGTTCGCCCCTCGTACTTGAGGGCGTGAATCGCCCGCCTCAGCGGGCCGGCGTGGGGGGCCACCACACGCGCGGCGCGGAGCACCGGGGGCAGCGTGCACACATGTTCCGCTTCGAGGGGCAGGTCGCAGCGGGAACAGCGGGGCAGGGGAAAGGCGGCGCTCTGCTCGATGCAGGGCGGGCACAGGGCCCATCCCGTGCTCCGCTCACAGCTCACACAGCGGGGCGGGAACAGGAGGGAGCGCCCGACGTGGCTTGTGGCCCGCCACACGTGGGAGAACCAATCACGCCACTGCGATCTCAAGCTGATCCCCTTCCTCCGTTTGGCTTCGCCGCACGGCGCCGGCCGGCAGCTCCAACACCTTGTGGGCCCCCCGACAGGTGGGGCCCAACCGGTTGGGGCGCACCTGTTCGTGCGTGGCGAGCACCACGTCCGACCGGCTGAGAAAGATGACGTCAATGGGAAAGCGCATGAAGAAGGTGTGAATGGACCACTCGGGAACCAACAGCAGTCCGTCTTCCGGGGCCAACTCGCGCCGGAACATGAGCCCCCGAAGGCGGTGCCAGAAGGAGCGGGCGATTCGCGCCCGCCTGCAGACGACCGTTCCCCTGGTGATGTTGGTAATGCGTATCACCGCCTGTCCGCCGGCTCACAAGTTGCTGAAGGCTTCGATGATCCTGGGCACGGCCGGCCCCAGCAGGATGATGAAGATGGCCGGGAAGAGCAGGAAGGCCATGGGAAACAGCATCTTGATGGGGGCCTTGTGGGCTGCTTCCTCGGCCCGTTGCCGGCGCCGAATGCGCATGTCCTCGCTCTGCACGCGGAGAATCTTGCCGATGCTGACGCCCAACTGTTCGGCCTGGTTGATGGCGGAGACGAAGTTCTGGAGCTCCTCGACGCCCACGCGGTTGGCCATGTCGAGCAGGGCTTGGCGCCGGCTGCGCCCCAGGCGGACCTCGGCGATCACGCGCCCGAATTCTTGGGAGAGGGGAATGTCCCACTTCTCGGCCACTTTGGCCAGGGCCGCGTCGAAGCCCAAGCCGGCCTCCACGCTGATGGTGAGCAAATCCAGGGCGTCGGGCAGAGTTCTGACAATGGACATCTGGCGTTCGCGAATGCGGCGCCGCAGCCAGAGCACGGGCAACATGAAGCCCAGGGCGCCGAAGCCGACGCTGAACAGGAGCACGCGGACCAGGGGGGCGCCGGCCAGGAAGAAGAGCACGGCCGGAATGGCCGCACAGACGATGGCGGCCAGGCCGCGCACGCCCAAGAAGTCAGCCGGCGACCACCGGTTGGGGTTGCCGGCCATCTCCAGCATCTGCCGCTGGCTCTCCATGAGCGCTTGGGGCGCCATGCGCGCCAACACTTGGGCAATGTTGCGGATCATGGGTTGGATGACCCGTTCCGTGAAGGGGGCTTCCAGCTCCAGCTCCTGGATGGAGCGAGGCGTGCGGGTGCCGTACCGGTCGAGCCGGCTGGCCACCTCTTCGGCCGGCCGGCGTGAGAGCGCGAACCCGATCACGATGAGCAGGATGCTGAGGGACATCAGGGTCGAGGCGAGCAGGGCCTGTGTCATGGGGCACCTCCCTCCCAACAGCCTGTTACACTTCGATCTGCACGATCTTGCGGATCGCCAGGAACCCGCTGACGATGAGGAACCCGGCAGCGCTTAACATAATCCAGCCACATGTGGTGGTGTACATCACCTCCATGTACTCGCGGTTCATCGCGAAGAGGACCAAGGCCAGGAAGATGGGCAGGGCTGTGAGCACGTAGCCGGCCATCATCTGTTGGGCGGTGAGCACCTTGATCTCGCCCTGGATGCGCACCCGCTCGCGGATCGTGTAGGCCAGGATGTCGAGGATTTCGGCCAGGTTGCCGCCCACCTCGGCCTGGATGTTGATGGCGGTCACCATCATGTCCAAGTCGTCGCTGGGCACCCGTTCCAGCATGTTGTTGAGGGCCTCCTCCAGGGAGAGGCCCAAGGACATCTCGCGCACCACGCGCTCGAACTCGGTGGAGATGGGCGGGGGCATCTCGCGGGCCAAGTTGTCCATGGCCTGGAGCAGGCTGTAGCCGGCGCGCAGGGCGTTGGCGAGCTGGCCGATGGCGCTGGCCAAGTTGCGGTTGAAGGCGTCGATGCGCCGCTGCTGGCGCCAGCGCAGGTAGAAGCGCGGGATGAGGAGCCCGACGACTCCGGCGAGAATGGCCAGGAGGAGCACCCGGAAGATCAGCCATCCCAGGATGGCACTCACGATCACGCTGAGCACGGTGAAGGCCATCCACTCGCCCGGCGTCAACTTCAAGTCGGCCCGGGCGAGTTCCACCAGGAGGCCACTGCGCTTGGCGCGCTCCTCCAGGCGCTTGTTGAGCCAGTCGGGCAGGGGGCCGGCCTCCTCGCTGCCCTGGTAATCCTCGGGCAGGAAGGTGAACCCGCCCCCACTCCGCTGGGCGTACTTTTGCAGCCGTTCGTCGGTCTGCTGGCGCGGCGCGTTGAGCCAGCTCGTCAGGCCCACGAAGATGAGGAAGATGGCCAGCGAAAACGTGGCTGAGATGATGAGCGGGTTGTTCACCATGGCTCACGCTCCCACGAACTTTAGAACGTCCTCCTGGCACCGAAGATTTGGGGTGGCAGGTAGATGTCGTGTTCCTCGAAGCGGTCGATGAACTTGGGCACCACGCCCGTGGGCCGCAGCCGGCCCACCACCTTGCCGTTCTCGATGCCCGTCTGCTGGAAGACGAAGATGTCCTGCATCACGATGGTGTCGCCTTCCATGCCCTGCACTTCGGAGATGTAGCGAATCTTGCGGGAGCCGTCCCGAAAGCGCTCCTGGTAGACGATGAGGTCGATGGCGCTGGCGATCTGCTCGCGGATGGCCCGCAGGGGCAACTCCATGCCGGACATCAGACACATGGTCTCCAGGCGGGAGATGGTGTCACGCGGGCTGTTGGAGTGGACGGTGGTCATGGAGCCCTCGTGGCCGGTGTTCATGGCCTGGAGCATGTCCAGCGCCTCGCCGCCACGACACTCGCCCACGATGATGCGGTCGGGGCGCATACGGAGGGCGTTGATCACCAAGTCGCGGATCGTCACCTCGCCGCGGCCCTCAATGTTGGGCGGCCGGCTCTCCAAAGTGACCACGTGTTCCTGGTGGAGCTGGAGCTCGGCCGCGTTCTCGATGGTGATGATGCGCTCGTCGGGCGGAATGAAGCTGGAGAGGATGTTCAGGAGCGTTGTCTTGCCGGAGCCTGTGCCCCCGCTGACCACCACGTTCAGGCGGGCCTCCACGCACGCCTTGAGGAACTCCATCACCTCGGGCGTGGCCGACCCGAAGCGGATCAGGTCCTCGGCCGTGAGCCGGTCGCGGGAGAACTTCCGGATGGTGATGGTGGGGCCGTTCAGGGCCAAGGGCGGGATGATGATGTTCACGCGGCTGCCGTCCGGCAGGCGTGCGTCCACGTAGGGCTGGCTCTCGTCCACGCGGCGCCCGATGGGGGAGACGATGCGGTCGATGATGCGCATCACGTGGTCGTCGTCGTCGAACTGAATGGGCGTCTTCTCGATCTTGCCGTGTCGTTCGATGTAGACGTACTTGGGGCCGTTGACCATGATCTCGGAGATGGTGTCGTCCTGGAGGAGGGGCTCCAGCGGGCCGTAGCCCAGAATTTCGGCCACAATCTGTTCAAAGAGGGCGTTGCGCTGGGCACGGGTGAGCACCAGCCCCTCGGAGTCCAAGTAGGCGTCGAACATGGAGCGGATCGTGGCGCGGAGCTCGTCGCCCTTGGTCAGGTCAATGGTCTTGGGGTCCAGCTCGGAGATGAGCTTGGACTGAATCTCGTGCTTGAGCTCCTTGAGCGTGTCCTTCACGGAGGCCACAGGCCGCCGGCGCATCCTCTGCATACTGGTGGAGGGCGGCTTGTTGTCGGGCGGTTGCTTCTTGTCACCTGACTGACGGGATTCCAACCGGCGGAGTAAGCTCATAGCGACCTCCTTCTGATATTATCGCCCAAACAGGCGCCCGAAGAGCGAGGGCTTGCCTTTGGGTTTCTGCGGCTCCTGTGAGGCGCCGGGCCGGGCTGACGGGTCGGGTTGGCCGGCCTGTTCGGCCGGTTGTTGTGCGCTTTGGAGCGTGTTGGCCAAGCGCATCACTTCCTGGGCGATCTGGGCCCGCTGGTGGCTGGTGACGAAGGGAATGCCCTGGTTGACCGCGTTGCGGGTGAGCCGCGCGTCATCGCTCACCGTCACGAGAATTGGGTGTCGGATGCTCCCCTGGATGGCGTCAACGCCGATGCCGTCCCGGGGGTCGTACTTGTTCAACACCAGTTTGACCTTGGCCTCGGGGTACCCGAGCTGTTCGGCCACCTCGAAGAACATCTTGGCGTTCTTGATGGCCGGGATTTCCGTGGTGATGATCAGCAGGATGGTGTCGGCCTCGTCGAGGATGGTGAGCACCGTCTCGTTCAGACTGGTGCGGGTGTCCACGAGGATGTAGTCGAAGTGGGGGCGCAGGAGCGTGAAGACGCGCTTGAGCACCTCGGCGGTGACCAGCTCGGCGTCGGCAGGGGATGGCGGGGCCAACAGGGCCTTGACGCCGGACGTGTGGGTGACCATGAGGTTCTCGAGGAATTGGGCGTCAATTTCGTCGATGGAGGAGGCCACGTCGGCCAGGGAGTGGGTGGTCTCCATGTTGAGCATGACGCCCACGTCGCCGAACTGGAGGTCACAGTCCACGATGACGATCCGGGCGTGGGCGTGGTGGTGGCGCAGGGCGATGGCGGTGTTGACCAGCAGCGTGCTGGTGCCCACGCCCCCCTTGGCCCCGAAGGCGCAGATGAGCTGGGCCCTGCGGCCGCCGCCCGAAGGCGCGGCTTCAGGGACTTGGGGCGTGCCGGGGAAGGGCGGGGCGGGCGTCTCGGACACGGTGGTGGGCGGCGGGGGCGGGGCGGGCCGCTGCTGGGCCAGGGAGTAGACCCGGCGGATGCTGCTGCACAGCTCCTCGGCCGTGAACGGCTTGACCAGGAACTCCCGTGCCCCGGCCAACATGGAGCGCCGCAGGTAGTCCGTCTCCCCCTGCACGCTCATCATGATGAACTGAATGTGGGGCAAGTCTTTGGCGATGCGCTCGATGGTCGTGATGCCGTCGATGTCGGGCATGTTGATGTCCATCAGGATCACGTCCGGCTGGAGCTTGTGGGCCAGCTCGATGGCCTCGGTGCCGCTGCCGGCCGTGCCGACCACCTCGATGTCGTTCTCGAAGAAGAGGAGCTTCTTCAAGTTCTCCCGTGTCTCGGGAATGTCGTCCACAATGAGCAGCCGAATTTTGTCTCCTGCGCCCATGGTGTGCTCTCGCTGGTCTGTTTATTGTTCAGGTAAGAGGTTGAAGGTCGTGAGGAGGTACTCGAGCGTGACCGGTTGGACCTCGTATTCTGCTGTATCGCCGGCCGGCCTCAGGACGAAGTCGGGCTGGGCGTTCTCGCGTATGTACTTGAGAATGTTGGCCTGCTCGCGGTCGACGAGCAGGGTGTAGATCTGCCCGCCGGCTTGGGCGCCTTCGGCCTCGACCCCCCACGGCACGGTGTTGATGACTTCCAAGTTCTGGAGGGTGAAGCCGGTGACCACGTTCTGGGCGCCCCCGCCCTCGACGGGGGCCAACTCTTCGGGCAAGTTGACGGTGATGATGAGGTCCACCCGGTCGCCGGGCTGGATGGCGCCTGCCACGCTGGAGATTTCCGTGACGGGGAAAGCAGTGGCCACCATGCCCTCAGGAATGGTGTAGGAGAGGTCGGAGCCGAGCTGGGCGGCGGCGGCCGCCGGCTGGGCCTCGAGCTGCTCCTTGTCCACGATCATGTCCTGCACGATGACTTGGCCCGGGAAAATGGGACCAACGGTCAGCTTTCCGGCCACCTGGGCCGTGTCCGTCAGGGCGCCTGGCGGCACGAGGGTGACCGGCCAGTCCTGGATGCCCACGGCGTCGGGCGGAATGGCCGAGCGGGCGTCCACGGGTTGGAGGGCCACGACGACGGATTGGGTCTCCACAGGTGCGGCTGCTTGGTTGCCGGCGGCGTTCTGGAGGAACATGAAGGTGATGAAACCTGCTCCGAGGGCCAAGATGAACCCGAGCAAAATGAGAATCCTCCCGCCTCGCATGGTCCTCTCCTGTTTGTTGAAATTTTGTGTCAAACAGGGGGCACAGCCTCAAGGAGACTGTGCCCCTTGATTGTACTCCAGGTGGAAGTTTTCCACAAACGGGGCCAACAGGTTGCCCGCCCGCCGAAGGCACCTATTTCTTGTTGGAGACCACCGGCAGGTAGATGGAGCAGTTGGGCGGGCATGATTGCAGGCTGAAGCCGCGCGGAAGCGTGCCGGTGCCTCCGTCCGGGTTGCGCACCACCACGTCCCACTGGCCGCTGGGCTGGCCGCGCAGATCGAAGGTGGCCCGGATGGTGGAGCTGTTGGCCACTTGGGCGCTCTCCGGGTCGAGCCGAATCCCGTAGCCGCTGTGGTAGAGCCACACTTGGGCACCGCTCTGGAAGTTGCTGCCGGCGACGGTGAGCTCAACCCCCTCCTTGGGTTCCGAGGTTGCCGGGGTCACGCTGGCCACGGTGGGGGCAGGGGCCACCTCGTTGGTCACCGTGATGACCAGCGGGCCGATGATGTTGTTGGTGGTGGGCCACTCGGGAACCGGGTAGAGGGCCGAGCCGTCGTCGGTGTTCACCTGGGCGTAGACGTAGTAGGTGCCCGCGCCGGAGAGCTTCGTGAGCGTGGCCGCGCCCGGCCCGGTGCCACTGGCCGAGCTCAGGTCCTTGACCGTGCCCCCCTCGATCTCGTTGCCGAAGACGTACCAGTAGACGTTGGTGTTCGACGTTTCCTGGGGGGAGGCCGGCGGCGTGGGCGAGTTCTTCACGTAGAGGTCCACCCAGATGCCCCAGTTCTGGTTGCTGACGTTGGGGGCACCTCCTTGGTTGGTCACGCCCACCAGGATGGAGAAGGTGTCGTTGGGGTTGAGCACCTGTTTGGTGGCCTGCAAGTAGACGGGCACGAAGTCGGCGCCCACGGGCACGTAGACCGGCTTGCCCGTGGCCCAGATGCCCTCGGCGCTGGAGATGCGGTACTCCTCGTTGGCGATGCCCCCGGCGCCCACGTCGTCCACGCGCACTGTGAACTGCACGCTCCCGGACCCGCCGAGGCCGACCAGCTCGCCGGAGTGCTCCCACCGCAGCACGCCGCCCGCGGTTGACGTGGCGTTGCCGCTGTCGAGCAGCGTGGTGTTGGCCGGCAGGCGGTCTGTGATGACCACATTCTGGGCGCCGATGCTGCCGACGTTCGTGTAGGCGATGGTGAAGGTGATGGTGTCGCCCGGCTTGATGCCGTAGGCCGGGCTTGCCCGTTTGGTGATGACGAACTTGGGCTTCGAGCCCACGGCGACGATGGCCGGCGAACTCTGGATGGGCCCGATGGTTTTGCTCTGGGCGAAGGCCACGTTCTGGATGGCCGTGGTGCCGGCGGCCAAGGGCTTCTTGGCACGCACCACAAAGCTCACCGTGCCGCTCGAGCCGATGGGCACGGTGCCCACGTTCCAGACGAGCACTTCGGGGTTGCTGTCGTCGGCGCCGGGGCCTGTGATGGTGCCGGGCAGGTAGTCGGTGTGCAAGGGCACCGGGTCGGTGATGACCACTTGGCTCAGGTCAACGTTGCCCGTGTTGGTGTAGCGGACCGTGAAGGTGATGAGGTCACCGGCCTTGACGACGGCAGGCGTGGCCGACTTGGATATCTCCAGCGCCTCCACCGTCTTCAGCGTGTTGACCACGCCGTTGCTCGGATTGGGGAGCGTCTCGTTGCCCCAGATGGTGGCCTGGTTCTCGAAGTCGCCGTCGATGCCCTCCACGTCCGTTCGCACCCGCACCTTGAAGGAGACCACGCCGCCGGTGTGGGGGGCCAGGGTGCCAATGTTCCAGCGCAGCTTGGCGGGCAGTTGGCTGGTGTCCACCGGGCCGGTGGCGCTGCCGGCCACGTAAGTGGTGTTGGCCGGGATGGGGTCCTCGATGACCACTCCAGTGGCCTGGTAATCGCTGGTGTTGGAGTAGCGCAGGGTGTAGACGATCTCGTCGCCCGGCTCCACCTCGCCCTGGGGCGAGTTCTCCTTGATGACCTGGAGCGTGACCACCTGGAGGGGCGTGAAGATGGTGGCCTTGTTGTTGGCCTGCGCCCGGTCGGGTCCGGCGGTGCCGTCGTGGCCGATCTCCACCGTGTTGGTGATCTGCGGGTTGTTGAAGGGCAGCGCCGAGATGGTGGTGGTCACCCGGGTGACGAAGGTGAGCGTGCCCGTCACGCCGCCCTGGAGTTCGCCCGGCAGGGTGACGGCGTACTGTTTCGAGCCGTCGGCCAGGGTGCCCACGAAGGAGAAGTTGTAGGGGGAGGCGGAGACGTAATCGACAAAGGGTGGAATGGTCTCGGTGATCCTCACCCCCGTGGCCGGCGCGCTGTCGGTGAGCACGCTCTCGTAGGTGATGGTGTAGGTGATCAGGTCGCCGGGGCCGGCGGAGGTGACGTCAGTTTTCTTGGAGACGGCCAAGTCGGGCGGCGTGACCTCGTACACCAGCTCCACCTTCTGCACGATGGGCGTGGCCGTCGTGATCCGCGTCCCCATGCGGATGCGGTATTGGAAGAACTGGGCGGTCTGGGCGCCCAAGGTAATGGTGGTGGTGTTCAGCCCGTTGACGGAGTAGTCGGTGTTGAACGGGCCCTGCCAGGGGGCGGCGGCCAGGGCGGAGGGCGTGTTGGCGATCCTGTACTCGATGGTCACCGTCATTTTGGACGTATCGGTGATGTACGTGGTCCAGCGCAGCTCCTGGAGCGGGCGCTCCTTGTCGAGCGCGAAGACGCGGGAGACGAACTCGCCCCAAGGGGCGTACTGGCGCCCTTCGCCCTCCATCGTGCCGTACTCGATGTGCGGGGTGATGTTGGGCGTGCCGGTTGTGCTCACGTCGCCGCCCACGACGTAGATCCAGCCCCGGCTGGAGACCACGGCGTCGTGGAAGAGGCGCGGGTAGTTGAGCTGCTCGGTGGTGATCCACGTGTCGAGGGTGCCGTCCTGGTTGATGAGGGCCACGTTCACCGTGTTCTGGGGCGTCTGCCGGTCGTTGATCGCCCCGCCGACCAGCAGGACCTGGCCGTTGTAGGTCACGGCCACGGAGCGGTGGTGGTTGTTCTGGGTGTTCGTCTCGGCCACCCACCCGGAAGCCGGCAGGCTGCCGTCCGCGTTGGGCGTGATCTTGTAGACGGCCGCCGACGTGTCCGAGCCGCCGATGCTGTAGATGGTGCCGTCGTAGACCGTGGCCGTGTTGCCGTAGACCAGCTCGGGGAAGTTTTCGGTGCCTGTCCAGCTCGTAATCTGGCCGGTGTTGGGGTCCGGCGTGGCGTAGAACACACACTTTGTGCCCGATGGGCTGTAGGGTGAACCACCGATCACGTAGATGGTGCCGTTCACCTGCACGACGCCCATTTGAGCGCGTCCAACGGACGGGTAGTTCTGGTAGTCGGCAAATCCGTCGCCGTCACAATCGTAGTTCTCTGCCGGCAACGGGGCGGCGGTGGAAAAGGCGCCGATGGAGCCGTCGGCCCTGTTGATGGGGGCGAAGATGACCGAGCTTGTCGGGTTATCCGTTGCGTCAATGCCGCCGATCACGTACAGGAAATCCTGGTTCGTGCCCGGCACGATGACGGACTGGTGGTCGTAGACGGAGTAGGGCATGGTGGCCGCCAACGTCCAAGGGCCGGGGATGTCCGGCACGCCGGGCGTGGTGCTGGTGATGATGGGGGCCGTGTAGATTGTCGTCGTCGGGACTCGGCCCGCATCTGCGCCGCCAATCACGTAGAGGCGTTCACGGCCCGAGGTGTCCTTGTAGATTTCCAGGGAGTGGCTCTGGACGGGGGGCAGGCCGGGGGGCGTCTCGGTGATGTACCACGTGCCGGCAATGCCCACGGCCAACAGGCGCAGCTCGCCGTTGCCGTCGCCTTCAGGGGGAGTGCGGCGGGAGACTCCCGTGTGGTAAAACGATCCCTGGTAGAAGTCCTCGGCCGTGTCGTCGGCCACGGTGACCAGCGCCGCCGGCGCCTGGGGCGCGCTGGGCTCGGCGCGGACAACGGCCAGGAGCGCCTGTAAGGAGAGGACGAACACGGCGACGAGGAGCGCCGCAAGGCCCAGTCCCCGCCACCAGCTCCGGCTCCCCGATTGCACCGCCTGCACCTCTTTTCGGTTCATGGTCTTCTCACCCTCTCCGTGCTCTCCCTGTGTGCCGGCCGGGTTGGCCAAAACGTGCTGCAAACGCCTTTAACGCCCCGCTTTCACAATGAGGTATGTAAGTCACAAAGGGCCAAGCGGGGGATTCAATAGAGAGGGGGAGAGGTGACGAACATGTCCTCCTCTCCCCCGCGTGCGGCACAGCTATGGCACCGTGGACTACGGCGAGACGATGTCGTCCGTGGCGAGGTAGATGACGGCCGCGTCGGTCGTCCCGGTGCCCTGGCCCACCTGGATTTCGACGTACTGCGGGTTGAGCGGCGGGCCACCGTTGCCGTCGGTGAGGATGTCGTAGGTGAGGCCGTTGCGCGTGGCCCAAGCCGTGATCCGGTAGGTGCCGGGCTCGATGTCCTCGAAGGCGAAGGCACCGCCGGGTCCGGCCACGGTCGTGCGCACCGAGCCGGTGTCCACGTTGTAGAGCCGCACCACGGCGCCCTCACCGGCCGTCTCCTGCGTGCGGATCTTGCCCTCCTGGGCGATGTTGCGCACGCGGTTGCCGATCTGCTCGTAGATGGCGTCGAGGTCGGCGTCGCTCCTGGCGATGAAGAAGTGGCGCTCGTTCGGGTCGATGCGGCCGTTGCCGTTCAGGTCGAAGTCGGGCGAGGCCGTGGCCTGGAGCACGTCCGTGTTGAAGCCGTCGCCGATGGCGATGGTGAAGACGATGATGCCGGCCTCCTTGGCCAAGTTGGCCTGGTCGATGGTCTGCTGTTCGGCCTGGTTGTTGCACGGCGGCGTGTTCTGGCCCTGCCCAGCCCCGCCGCTGAAGCCGGTCCACTTGCCGTCGATGGTGATGTTGGCGATACCGTCAGACGCCAGGATCAGCACCGGCACGGCGCCTGGGCGCAGGTCGTTCAGCAACTGCTCGCGCGCCTGCTGGAGGGCGTGGGCGATGGGCGTGCCGCCGTTAGCGCTCAAGCCGCTGATGATGTTGTTCACGTAGGCCACATTGTTCGTGAGCGGCGAGCGCACCTGGCCGAAGTAGTAGCTGCTCAGCCGATAGCCGCGGCAGACCGTGCGGTACCGCCTGCCTCTTGTGATGTAGGGATAGGTGACCAACCCCACCCGGTCGCCCTTGTCGGGCTGGAGGTAGCTGTTGAAGCGGAGCAGGGCGTCCTTGGCCGACTGCAACTTCGAGGAGCCGCCGCTCCACCCAGCCCGCATGGAACCGGAGATGTCCATGACCAGCATCACGTCCACGGGCACGTGCACGCTGGAGCTGTAGCCCGGCGTGAAGAAGACCTCGTTGATGTGCACCGTGCCCACAATGCTGCGGGTCTGGTCCTTGGGCTCGCGCAGCTTCACCGTGGAGCCCAAGTAGCACTCGCCGCCCGGCTCCGCGTCCGAGGAGACGAAGCGCTCGAACGTGCCCTCGATCCACTTGTTGCGGCCGCGGAAGTTGTAGTCGGTGATGCGGAACTTGGCGAAGCCCACGATGTGGTAGCGCAGGTTGTTGCCCCGGCCCACCGTGTAGTCGTAGATGGGCACCACCACGGCCGGGTCGTGCTCGATGCCGTTGTGCACGCGGCCGGCGATGTAGGCGTCCAGCTCGTTGCGCACGCCCCGGCTCACCTGCACGCCCGTGGCGCCGGGCACCAAGTCGCCTACGCGCCACGTGCCGCTGCGGCGCAGGTCGTGCATGTTGGCGACCAGCGTGGTGTTGCTGGGGTCGTTGTTCCACGAGAGCCAGCCGAAGTTGCCGTAGGACGAATTGCGGCCCTTCTCCCAGATGCGGTACGTCTGGCCGGGCACCGGCTGGCCGCCCGGGTCACCCGCGAACGTGGCCGTGCTGACGGCGATGGGGAAGAGGTTGTCCCCACTGCCCGGGCACCAGTTGGGGTTGGCCAGCCCCTGGGCCGAGGCAGCGGCCGTCATGCGGTCGACCCCGACGAGGCGCGCGAAGTAGGTGCCGAAGTTCTTGTTTATCTGCACCTCGATGCCCGCAACTTCCCACTGAGGTGGCACGCCGCGGTTCTGGGGCAGTGGGCGGCCGAGCCGCTCCCCGTTGGGCCCCACGAAGTAGACCACAACGTTGTCGTTGATCAAGTCGTTGGGGTTGCCGTTGGTGTCGGGAATCCCGTTCTCCTGGGCCACGCGCAGCACAGCCTTCAGGATGCGCCGCTCGTCGGCCGGCGACCCGGCGTACCGGCCGTTGACCTTGGGCGTCATGGCCAGCTCGACGCCGCCGGCCAAGGCGGCCGCGTCCGTGGCGTTCTGGACGATGCGCCGCTGGACATACCCGTTGCCGGCGTCGATCACCAGCGCCATGAGGGCCAGCAGCGCGGCCATGGCCACGCCCATGATCAGTAACGACTGTCCTCGTTCATTTCGTCGCATGGGTGCCACCTCCTTCAGCTTCTTGTTTTCAGGGCGCGACGTGTCTTTGGTCAATGCTCTCAATCATAAAACGCCACACTCCTCACACGCATTGGAAAAGGCTGCAATAAGACCACTTCGCCGTCGGTGAGCACGTATGGAATGCGCACCGTTGGCAGAGGAACTTGGTACTCGATCAAGATCGTCACTCGGTCAGGGTATTTTCTCACCACAATGTTAGAAGCGTCGTAGAGCGCGAACATGTTCGGGCGAATGGCGTTTTGCACGATTTGAAACTCCGTGGCCTGGGGATAGCGCACGGCGTAGCTCACCCCCTCGTTGGCCGCGTGGTAGAGGGTGATCCACGAGTAGAACAAGTAGGCCATCCCCACGAAGCCGATCAGCACCATGAGCACCACCGGCAACGAGAGGGCGAACTCCAACAGGGCCTGGCCCCTCTCCTTCTGTTGTCGAACCGGCATCTTCCTCACCATGCTGTCGGATCCACTTCCATCGTGTAGGAAACCGTGTACTGGGACGGCAGCCCCATACGGCCGAGCAGGGGCAGGGAAATCGAGCTGGTGAAGAGCGTCGTCAACCGGTACTCGGCCCCCACTAAGATCGTGAACCCGGCCGCGTTCTTCGTCGTGGGCACGAACACCGGGTCCAGAATGGTCAAGTACGCCCCCTGCGGGTCGAGCCCTCGGATCAGGATCCCCTGCTTGATGCGCTCGCAATAGGTGTTCAAGTGGCCCAAGGACGGGTTGGTGGGATTCGAGCAGTACGTGTTCGGCTGGTAATTGGGCTGCCGCTTCAGCGTCTCCACGTCCTGTGGGAGCTGGTTGCTCTTGGCATGGCTGGCCGCGTAGATGGCCCCGTCCCGCACCGAGTTGACCAACACCAGGTACGTGGAGAAGACTTGGGCCATCTCGAAGATGGCGATCACGAGCAGGAGCAGGAAGACCAGCGTGATCGACGCCTCGACGAGGCTCTGCCCCCGCTCCCTGTCCCTCTGTTTTCTGGGGTGATGTCGGCTTCCCCTTCGCGTTCTCATGGTGGCTCCGCGTTCGTTTCCGGGCGGTTCTGGGCGCCAATGCTCAAGGGCACGCACGCCTGCCGGCGTGCAGGTACTCTTTACCATTGTCATTATACACAAGAGCGGGCGCCGTGAACATAGGACCTCGCTCCCACGCCCTTTCAGGACCTTTGAAGTCAACCGGTCGTGCCCGATGTGCCGTTGGTGGACCTTCGTCCCTCACGGCGCCCCGTGGCGATGTTGTCGGATCAGGCGCACGCCGAACATGATTATAGCCAATGCGCCTGCGATCAGCAACATAGGCAACGTTGAAGAACCCGTCTGGGGCAGGCGGGTGACCACCTGGGGCGTGGGCGTTGGCCCGGACGGCGTGGGGGCGGGCGTGGCCGTCGCCAGCGCGGGCGTCGTGGTCGCCGTGGGCTGCGCGCCCGGCTGGCCGGCCTGGAGCGTCACCTGGATCGGCCCCGCCCCTTCGAGGCGCACCTCCGTCCGCGCGATCACCTGGCCGTTGACGATGGCCTCCACCGTGGCATCGCCCTCGCAGAGGCCGTTGAAGTAGAAGAAGCCGTTGGTGTCCGTGCGCCACTCGGCGCTCCAGCCGGGGCCGGACAGGCGCACGAGCACGTCCACCATGGGGGCGCCGGTCTCGTCGAAGACGAAGCCCTCCAGCCGGATCGGGCACGCCGGGGGCGGCGGCTCTGGTGGGGGCTCCGCCGGCGGAGGCGGCGCGGGCGTCGCCGTGGCCGGCGGCGGGGGCGGGGGCTGATCGGCGGGCGTGGCCGTGGGCGGCGGCGGGTTGGGGGGCGCCGTGGGCGAGGGCTCCGCCGGCGGGGGTGTGGGGGTGTCC
>JALSKA010000187.1 GCA_026989095.1 Ardenticatenaceae bacterium | reverse complement strand
ACCTGGCCGACCTGGTGCGCGCTGCGCCCACGTCCCTGCAGGCCCGCAACGTGGTGCGGGAGTACCTCCAGGCCCGCATTCTGGGGGCGATGCAGCGCGCCGGGGCGATGGTGTCCCTTGCCTTTCACGGTGGCACCGTCCTCCAGCTCCTCTCCTCTACGGCAGCCAGCGGTATTGGAAGGGCCTGGATTTGGCTCTGGAGCGGGCGGTGGAGGACGTGCGCCCCTTCCTGGGGCCGGGGGCGGAGGCCGGGCTGCTGATGCCGGAGGCGCTGCGGCAGGTGTTGGGGTGTGAGGATAGGGGCTCACACGGGGCGGGGCCGGACGGGTAACTTTTCCCCTCCTCGTCTCATCAAAGACATAGGAGGCGGCAGGGAACTCTGCCGACGGGGATGACGAGGCGAATCCCCGTGGAGCCGCAAGAAGACGAGGAGAACGAGGAAGCCATGAGCGAGCGGATCGTCGTCATCGGAGGAGGTGCTGCCGGCATGAGCGCCGCGGCCAAGGCGCGGCGCGTGAACCCCGGGGCGGAGATTACCGTGTACGAGAAGTCCGGGTACGTGAGCTACGGCGCCTGTGGGTTCCCCTACTTCATCAAGGGCGACATCCCGCGCGTCGAGGCCCTGATTGTGCGCACGCCCGAGGAGTTCGCCCGGCAGAACATTCGCGTCTTCGTCCACCATGAGGTGCTGGCCGTGGACCCCGACGCCCGAACGGTGCGCGTGCGCGCCCTGAAGCACGGGCGCACGTTCACGCAGCCGTGGGACCGTTTGATCCTCGCCGCCGGCGGCCGGCCCAGCCGGCCGCCCATTCCGGGGCTGGACTTGGCCGGCGTTTTCACCCTGCGCGTGCCCGAAGACGCCTTGGCGATCAAGCGGTGGCTCGTCGAGGAGCGTCCTGTCCACGGTGTCATTGTGGGCGGGGGCTACATCGGCGTCGAGATGGCCGAGGCGTTGACGGCCCACGGCGTCCACACGACGCTCGTCGAGATGTTGCCCCAACTGTTGCCCACCTTTGACGCCGACATGGCGGCCCACGTGCTGGACACCCTAACGCGCCACGGTGTGGACGTGCGCCTTGAGCACCGGGTGGAAGCCTTCGAGGGCCGTCACGGGCGCGTCCGGGCGGTGGTGGCCGGCGGCCGTGCCTTCCCGGCCGACGTGGTCATCTTCAGCGTGGGCGTGCGCCCGTCGGTGGAGTTGGCCCAACAGGCCGGCCTGCGCCTGGGGCCCACCGGCGCCGTGGCCGTGGACGATCACCAGCGCACGAGCCACCCGGCCATCTGGGCTGCCGGCGACGTGGCCGAAGTGCATCACGTGGTGACCGACAAGCCGGCGTACATTCCGCTGGGAACGACGGCCAACAAACAAGGGCGTGTGGCCGGCACCAACGCGGCCGGCGGCGAGGCGACTTTCAAGGGCGTCATGGGAACGGCGGCCCTCGTGGTCTTCGACCTGGAGGTCGCCCGCACGGGCCTCTCGGAACGCGAGGCCCTGGCCCACGGCTTGCAAGCCCAAAGTGTCACCATCACCTCTTCCGCCGGCGCCCACTACATGCCCGATCACCCCCCGCTCCACGTCAAGCTGGTCTTCGAGCAGGGCACCAAGCGCCTCTTGGGCGCCCAAATGGTCGGCCGAACCGGGGTGGCGAAGCGCGTTGACGTTGTGGCGGCTGCCCTGCACGCCGGCTGGACCACCACGGAGCTGGCGGCCTTGGACTTGAGCTACCACCCGGCCGTGGCGCCCGTGTGGGACCCCGTGTTGGTGGCGGCCAACGTGGCCAGCCGCTGAGGCGGGAACTGGGCCGGCGGCGAATCTACGCCCCCTTTTCCACCTCGGCGAGAAGGGTGTCCACCTCCGAGCCGATGGTGTCCAGCGTGTGGCCCAACTCCTGCAGGCGCTTGTGCTCGGCGTGGACGAAACGGGCGTAGGGGGCCACGGTGTCGCGCAGCCGGCGCGCGCTGCGCTCCACCTCGTGGGCAAAGGTGTCGTGGAGCACGCGGTTGAGCCGGCTCTGGAGCTCGCCCACCTTGCGGCGTAGGTCGGCCTTGGCGCGGTTGCGGCGGTAGGGGAGGATGCCGAGCCCCAGGACGCCCAAGAGCCCGGCGGCCAGGAGCCCGGTAGCGTCGGCTGTGGCGCCCACCAGGAGAGCCTTGAGGAGCGCCCCTAGGCCGATGGCCCCTGCCTCGGCGATGGCCATCTGGGTGAGGGCAGCCTGCACGTCGGCCACGAGCTTGGCCGCCTCGGCCTGGCGGTTGTAACCGGCCACCACCTGTTGGGTGGCCCGCCCGATTCGGTGGAGCAATTGTTGCCGGTTGTATTCAAAGCCCCCGGCGGCCTCGTGGCCCACTTCGTTCAGCAACTCGGAGTGCCGGCGCCTGCCCAAGTGGCGGGCGAGAGCTCGCCACTGCCTGGCCTCCCGCTCCACCATCCAGTCGATCATCTCCTGGACGTGGGCCTCGATCTGTTCCGGCGTGTTGCCGATCACCTCCTGCTCGAACGCCCGCCGCAGGGCACGCGCGTTGAGCAGGCCCAACACCTGGGTGAGCCGGAGGGTCTCGTCGAAGAACGCCTCGCCCCGGGCCACCATGCCGTTGAGCAGGCTCTCCACCCGCAGCCGGTGATACTCGAACTCCTGCTCCATGTCCTGGCGGTAGAGATCGAGCTGGCGCTCAATCTGCTCCAGCGTCTCCAAGTCTTCCTCCAGGAGATGAAGCTTGGCCTCGACGCGCTCCCGGTAGAGGCGCACGAGCCGGCGGGCCACGCCCAGGGGAGCGCTGAGCTTGAGGCGCACGCGCTCGGCCTCGCCCAAGGTCTCGAAGAGATAGGACTCGAAGGCGCGGAAGTCGGGGGGCACGGGCTCGCCCCGGAGGCGGGCGGCCAGGGCCTGTTTGGCGCTGAGGGGGAAGAGCGCCGGCGCAGTGTCCAGGAGACGGGAGGCGTGGTCCCGCACGAAGGCGACTACGGCCTGGCGCTCGGCCTCGCCTTCCAGGAGGTCCACCTTGTTGATGACCAGCACGACCTTCTTGCCCCAGTCGCGGATGTGTTCCAGGAAAGCCCGCTCCGACTCGGTGAAGGGGCGGTCGGCGCTGGTGACGAAGAGGACCAGGTCGCTGCGGGGCACGAAATCGCGGCTGATGGCCTCGTGTTCCCGGAGCACGGCGTTGGTGCCCGGGGTATCCACGATGTGGAGTTCCCGGAGGATGTCGGCCGGGTAGGTGACCACCCACGCACCCCGCTCGTCCCGGCGTGGCTCGGCCTTGTCGCCGTAACGGAGGATGTGGATTTGGGCCGTGGTGGGGGTCACTCCCTCGGCCAGGTAGCGCTCTCCCAGGAGGGCGTTGATAAGGGCCGACTTGCCGCTGTTGAACTCGCCGACGACGACGAGCAGGAAGAACTCGTCGAGCTGGTCGGCCGCGTCCTGGAGCGTGCGCACGTCCTTGGGGTCGGCCTCCCAGCCGGCGAGCACGCCCGCCAAGCGGTGGAGCAGGCGCCGCTCACGGCGACGGAGCTCAGCCTGCCGGGCGGAGAGGAGTGTGTGCTCCATGCAGGCGCCTCACCCTTCGTCGTCCTGTTCCTGCGGGCGGTAGAGGTCGGGCCGGGCCTGCTTGACCCAGTCGGCAGGAATGCCGCAGAGGAATTGGAGGGGTTCGTGGCCGGTGTTGCGGTACTGGTGTTTCACGAAGGGGGGCACGAAGACCACGTCGCCGGCCTTGATGGGGTGAACTTGGTCCCCGATCTGGACTTCACCTTCCCCGCTGATGATGAAGTTCTCGTGCTCGAACCAGTGCTCGTGGTACGGGGTGTGGCCGCCCGGCTCCAGCTCGATGACGCGCAGGCGGTACGTGGGCGCGCCGTGCTTGGTGTCGATGATCCAGCGGATGTGGGCACCCTTGGCCCCGTGGTCGTGAACGTCCAGGCGTTCACAGCGGGTGTAGTGGTACGGCTGCTTGGGATCAGCTTGGCTCATGGTGTTCCTCCTCCTGAACGTGATCGTGACGGTGATCGCTTCCGTCAGGGAGATTCTTCCTCTGAAAGTTGCTCTTCGAGTTGCCGGCGCAGCTCGAAGATGCGGTCACGGAGCTGGGCTGCCCGCTCGAAGGCCAGCTCCTTGGCGGCGGCCCGCATTTCCTGCTCCAGCTCGGCGATCAGCCGCTCGAGCTCGCGGCGCGGCAGGCCGGCGGGCACCTCGTAGACGGGCTCCTCCTCGGCCACGTGGCGCACGCGGTCGGTCAGGTCGTGGACGGCCTTGGTGATGGGGCGCGGCACGATGCCGTGGGCCTCGTTGTAGCGCTGCTGGATGGCGCGACGGCGGTTGGTCTCCTCGATGGCGCGGCGCATGGAGTCGGTGATGGTGTCGGCGTACATGATCACCGTGCCGTTGACGTGGCGCGCCGCCCGCCCCATCGTCTGGATGAGGGCCGTTTCGGAGCGCAGGAAGCCCTCCTTGTCGGCGTCCAAAATGGCCACGAGGGACACTTCTGGCAGGTCTAACCCCTCGCGGAGGAGGTTGATGCCCACGACCACGTCGTAGACGCCCAGGCGCAGCTCGCGCAGAATTTCCACGCGCTCGATGGTGTCTACCTCGGCGTGCAAGTAGTGGACACTGATGCCCAGCTCGGCCAAATAGTCGGACAAATCCTCGGCCATGCGCTTGGTGAGCGTGGTGACCAGGACTCGCTCGCCCCGGGCCACCCTGCGGCGGATTTCGGCCACCAAGTCGTCGATTTGCCCCTCGGTGGGGCGCACTTCCACGACCGGGTCCAGGATGCCCGTGGGACGAATGAGGAGCTCGACCACCTGTTCGCTCTTTTCCAGCTCGTAAGGGCCCGGGGTGGCGGACATGTAGATCACCTGGTGGATTTGGGCCTCGAATTCCTCGAAGGTGAGGGGGCGGTTGTCGAGGGCGCTGGGCAGGCGGAAGCCGTATTCCACCAGCGTCTCCTTGCGGCTGCGGTCGCCGTTGTACATGCCCCGGAGCTGGGGGATGGTCATGTGGGACTCGTCGATGATCATGAGGAAATCGTCCGGGAAGTAGTCGAGGAGAGTCCAGGGCCGGCTGCCGGGCGGCCGGCGGGAGAGGTGGCGGCTGTAGTTCTCGATGCCCGGGCAGTAGCCCATCTCGCGCAGCATCTCCAAGTCGAACCGGGTGCGCTGTTCCAGGCGCTGGGCCTCCAGGAGCTTCCCCTGGGCGCGCAGTTCGGCCAGCCGCTCTTCCAGCTCGGCCTCGATGTCCCGCAGTGCCTCCTCCAGCTTCTCCTGGGGCGTGATGAAGTGCTTGGCCGGGAAGATGTCCGCGCTCGCGTGCTCGCGGAGCACGTGACCGGTGAGAGGGTCAATCTCCGTGATGCGGTCGATCTCGTCGCCCCAGAACTCCACCCGGAGGGCCGTCTCCTCGTAGGCGGGCATGATCTCCAAGGTGTCGCCGCGCACGCGGAACGTGCCCCGCCGCAGCTCGTAGTCGTTTCGCTCGTAGCGGATGTCCACCAGGTGGCGCAGCAGCCGCTCCCGCTTGCGCACCTCGCCCCGCCGCAGGTGGACGACCACCTTGCCGTACTCCTCGGGGGTGCCCAAGCCGTAGATGCAGGAGACCGAGGCCACGATGATGACATCGCGACGGCTCATCAGGGCCGAAGTGGCCGCCAGGCGCAGGCGGTCGATCTCATCGTTGATGGAAGCATCCTTCTCGATGTAGAGGTCGTGTTGGGGCACGTATGCCTCGGGCTGGTAGTAATCGTAGTAGCTCACGAAATATTCCACGGCATTGTGGGGGAAGAACCCCTTGAACTCGGCGTAGAGCTGGGCGGCCAAGGTCTTGTTGTGGGCCACGACCAAGGTGGGGCGCTGTACACGGGCGATGACGTGGGCCATGACGAAGGTCTTGCCCGTGCCCGTGGCCCCCAGAAGCGTCTGGTGTCGGTACCCCCGGCGAAGCCCTTGGACCAACTTCTCGATGGCCTGGGGTTGGTCTCCTGTTGGTTGGAAGTCGCTAATGAGTTGGAATTCTGCCATTTGCTTTCCACCATCGTGTCCCGGCTTTATCCTACCACTTGGTGGCTCTTCCGGCAAGTGCTCCGGCATTTGAAAGGTTTCAATGGCCCTCTCGCCGGCGGCTTCAATCCGCCGCCGGAGTGGCCCGATTTGGGGGAGGCGATCCTGCACGTCTGCCCGTCTCAGGGACAACACGTGGCCGCGTATCAGCCCACACGCGCTGGCGACCATAACGTAAAGTGCGCGTTTGTTCGGCTGCTGCTATACTCCTCACCAATGGGGGCATGATGTTGGGAGAGCAGGACGTGGAACACGTTGACCGAAAGGGGGTGGTCTCATGGTGTCACGAGCGCATTGGGCTGCGTTGGCGTTGTTGGGCGTCTACGTCTTGAGCACCTTCTATATTATTATTCGACTGGTCGTGCCCTTGCCCTTTCTCTTCTTCCTCCTCCCCCTCTCGACACTCGCCTTCTTCGCCTTTGCGCTGATGCACGCCGGCCTGACCTTGGGCTGGCCGCGCGCGGCCCTGTTTCTCGCCGTGACGTTTTTGATCTCCTTTGTCTTGGAGAGCGTGGGCGTGGCCACGGGCCTGGTCTACGGCGCCTACTCCTACACGGACCGCTTGGGTCCCAAGTTGCTAGGACTCGTCCCCGTCTACGTCCCCCTGGCCTGGTTCATGATGGGCTACACGGCCTATGCCCTGGTGGCAAGGTTAGCCGTGGCCCTGAACCTGCGCCCGGGGTGGCGGGCCAACGTGTGGGTGGCCACCGTGGGCGCGCTGGCCATGACGGCGTGGGACCTGACGATGGATCCCCTCATGGTCTCGGGAGGCCACTGGGTGTGGCACGCTCCCGGTGACTACTTTGGCATTCCTCCCTCCAACTACGCCGGCTGGATGGTGACGACCTTCTCCATCTACATGGCCTACTTGGCCTTGGAGCCCCGCGTGCAGGCCCCCCTGCCGCAGGTGCCCACACCCTGGTGGGCCTCCCTTCCCCTCGTGGTCTACACGCTGGCCGGCCTGAGCAACTTCACCGCCCTGCTCATTCGGGGGATGCCGGGACCTGTGGTGGCCGGCTTCTTCGGCATGGCCCCCTTCGTGTTGGTGGGCCTGGTCCTGTGGAGCCGGCCGGTGGAGGTGGCATGGGGCCCCAGGGCACAGCTTTCGCGGGCCCAAGATGTGGGTGAACTCGGCCGGGGGAGCCCTCGCCGGCGGGTCTCCACTGCCGGGTGAGCTTGGGGGGCGGCCCAGAATTCGCGCATTTCGGTGTTCATCTGTATAATCCCAACGGCGTGCCACAACTCGCCAACGACGTTTCTCCCCGAGCGGCTGCCTGAGGGGGGCCGTGAAACTCCTGTCATCCAGTGGAGGCGCTCCATGAAACTGCACGAGTACCAGTCAAAACGCCTTTTTGCCCAACATGGCATTCCTGTGCCCCAAGGAGAAGTGGCCGAAACACCCGAACAGGCCCGCGAGATCGCCGCCCGCCTGGGAGGACCTGTGGTCGTCAAGGCCCAAGTCCTCGTGGGCGGACGTGGCAAGGCCGGCGGCGTCAAGCTGGCCCGCACGCCCGACGAGGCCGAGGCTCGCGCCAAGGAGATCCTCGGCATGACCATCAAAGGGCTGCCGGTGAAGAAGGTGCTCGTTGACCCGGCGGCCGACATCCGGGAGGAGCTTTACTTGGGCGCCGTGCTCGACCGCGCGGCGCGTCGGGTGGCGGTAATGGCCTCGGCGGCTGGCGGCGTGGACATCGAAGAGGTTGCGGCCACCACGCCCGAGAAGATCGTCACCGTGCGCGTGGACCCGCTCGTGGGGCTGGCCGACTACCAGGCCCGCGAGCTGGCCTACGGCATCGGCCTGCACGACAAGGGCCGAGTTCGCTCCTTCGTCCACATTGCCCGGGCCCTCTACGAGGCCTTCGTCGCCAGCGACGCTTCCTTGGCCGAGATCAACCCCCTTGCCGTCGTCGGCGACGGCCAACTGGTGGCCTTGGACGGCAAGATCGTCCTGGACGACAACGCTCTCTTCCGCCATCCCGAGCTGGCCGACATGCGCGACGAGGCGGAGGAGGCGGAGGCCGAGCGACAGGCGCGCGTGAACGGCCTGAGCTACGTGGAGCTCAACGGCACGATTGGCTGCATGGTCAACGGGGCCGGCCTGGCCATGGCCACAATGGACGTGATCAAGCTCTTCGGCGGCGAGCCGGCCAACTTCCTCGACATTGGCGGCGGTGCCCGCGCCGAGAAGGTGGCGGCCGCCATGCGCATCATCCTGAGCGACCCCCACGTCAAGGCCGTGCTCATCAACATCTTCGGCGGCATCACCCGGGGAGATGAAGTTGCCCGGGGCATCGTCCAAGCCCTGGAGGAAGTCCGCCCTTCGGTGCCCTTCGTGGCCCGCATTGTGGGCACCAACGCCGAACAGGCCCGCGAAATCCTGCAGGCGGCCGACATGGTCACGGCCTCGACCCTGGCCGAGGCAGCCCAAAAGGCAGTGGAATTGGCCAACCGGTAACGCCGTGCTCCCCACGTGTGAAAGGAGTTGACCCATGAGTTGGACGCCACATTGGGAGGCTGTGGGCGACGAGGTCGTGCGCCACCTGCAGGCGCTCTTGCGGATCGACACCACCAACCCGCCCGGCAACGAGACCGCGGCCGCCGAGTACCTGGCGCGGGTGCTGCGCTCCGAGGGCTTCGAGCCGCTGGTGCTGGAGAGCGCGCCGGGCCGGGGCAACCTGGTGGCCCGGCTGAAGGGCACGGGCGAGCGGGCCCCCCTGCTCCTCATGTGCCACACCGACGTGGTGCCGGCCGAGCCGGAGCACTGGAGCTACCCTCCCTTCGGCGGCGAGATCCACGACGGCTTCGTCTGGGGGCGCGGGGCCGTGGACATGAAGAACAGCGTGGCCGTGGAGCTGATGCTCATGCTCCTCTTCAAGCGCCGCCAGGAGGCCGGCGCCCCGCCCCTCAAGCGGGACCTCATCTTCATGGCCGCGGCCGACGAGGAGCGAGGCGGACATCTCGGGGCCGGCTGGCTGGTGGACCACCACCCCGATCTCATCCGCGCCGAGTACGCCATCAACGAGGGCGGGGGATACGGCTTTCAGCTTGGCCAGAAGGTCTACTACACCTGCCAGACGGCCGAAAAGGGCTACGCCCGCTTTCGCCTCACCGCACGGGGGGAGCCCGGCCACGCCAGCGTCCCCCGGGAGGACAACGCCGTGGTGCGCCTGGCCGAAACTGTGGCGCGCATCGGCTGCACGCCCTTGCCCACCCACTTCACCGACACCGTCTGCCGCTACCTGACCACCATCGCCGAGACCCAGGATGAGCCGGTTCGCTCGGCCATCCTGCGGATGCTTCACCCCGAGCACTTCATGGCCGCCGTGGAACAGCTCCCCATCCCCGCCACCTGGCGCCGTCAGTTGATGGCCATCACCCGCAATACGGCCACGCCCACCGTGCTCCACGCCGGGAGCAAGGTCAACGTCATTCCCAGCACGGCCACGGCGCGGGTGGACGGCCGCGTCCTGCCCGGCTTCGACCGGGAGATGTTCTACGCCGAGCTGGAACCCCTCCTCTGCGAGGGCGTGGAGCTGGAGTTCACCGACTGGGGGCCTCCATTGGAGGCGCCGGTCGAGTCTCCCCTCTTCGACACCATCAGGGAAGTCATGGCCGAGCACGAGCCCGAGGCCACCCTGGTGCCCAGCATGTTGACCGGCGCCACGGACGCCAAACACATCGTGCGGCTGGGCACTCGGGTGTACGGGTTCACGCCCCTCAAGTGGGAGGGGGACGAATCCCTGTTGAGCTTGGCCCACGCCCACGACGAGCGGGTTTCAGTGAATTCCTTGCTCTTCAGCACGCGCGTGCTCTACGACGTGGTGGAGCGCTTTGCCGGACGGTGACGCGGGTTTCCACGTCGGCGCGCTGAACCGGCCCTGTTCGTGGGGGCGGACGGAAAATGGACACAGGAGGCGACGACAATGAGCATCCTCGTAGGCAATGACACCCGCCTGGTTGTGCAGGGCATGACCGGCCGCGAGGGCGGCTTTCACACCCAACAGATGTTGGCCTACGGCACACAGGTCGTGGCCGGCGTGACCCCCGGCCGGGGCGGCGAAGTAGCCTTCGGCGTGCCCGTCTTCAACACCGTGCGGGAAGCCGTGCGGGAGACCGGCGCCAACACCAGCGTCATCTTTGTCCCGGCCGCCTTCGCCGCCGACGCCATTCTGGAGGCTGCTGACGCCGGCGTCCGGCTGGTGGTGGCCATCACAGAGGGTATCCCGGTGCTCGACATGGTGCGGGTGAAGAAGTTCGTGGACGAGCGAGGCGTGCTCCTGGTGGGGCCCAATTGCCCAGGCCTGTTGACTCCCGGCGAGGCCAAGGTGGGCATCATTCCCGGCACCATTGCCACGTCCGGCCCCGTGGGCATGGTGAGCCGCTCCGGCACCCTCACCTACGAGGTGGCCTACGAGCTCACCCGGCGGGGCATTGGCCAGAGCACCATCGTGGGCATCGGGGGAGACCCCATCCCGGGCATGAACTTCATCGACGTGTTGCGCCGCTTTCAGGAGGACCCCCAGACCGAAATCATCGTCCTCATCGGCGAGATTGGCGGCACCGACGAGGAGCAAGCGGCCGAGTTCATCCGCGACCACGTGACCAAGCCGGTCTACGCCTTCATCGCCGGCCGCACGGCCCCGCCGGGCAAGCGCATGGGGCACGCCGGTGCCATCATCAGCGGCGGCGAGGGCACGGCCGAGAACAAAATCCGCGCCTTGGAGGCCGTCGGCGTCAAGGTAGCATCCCACCCCGCCGAGGTGGCGGAGTTGATCGAACGGGACATCGGGTAGAGATGCACCTTGATCTGGGGGAACTTTCTCCAATTGGGCCGGTGCGCGCCTTCTTTCAGGATCAGGGCGTTCGCGCTTGGCTGGTGGGCGGCACGGTCCGCGATCTCCTGATGGGCCGCGCCACCCATGACGTTGACGTGGCCGTGGAGGCCGACGGGCTGCGCTGGGCGCGCCGCCTGGCCGACGCGCTCGGGGGGGCCTTTGTTCCCCTGGACCCGGAGCGTGACACGGGCCGTGTGGTGCTCCGAGGCGGGGCGAAGGAGACCTACGTGGACGTGGCCTCCTTCCGCGCGCCCACTCTGGAGGAGGACCTGTGGGCGCGCGATTTCACCGTCAACGCCCTGGCCGCCGACTTGCACGCCGGGCGCGTGGTGGACCCCACCGGCGGCTTGGCCGACCTCAACCGGTTTCGGCTGCGCATGACGCGCCCGGAAACCTTCCGGCAGGACCCGGCC
Organism: Ardenticatenaceae bacterium; assembly: GCA_026989095.1. Taxonomy (GTDB): domain Bacteria; phylum Chloroflexota; class Anaerolineae; order Ardenticatenales; family Ardenticatenaceae; genus WFWG01. Next base: position 1,619 of record JALSKA010000187.1, on the reverse strand, counting down.
CGCCTGGTGCGGGGCGTGCGCCTGGTCGTCACCCTCGGTTTCGCCCTCGACGTGGCCACCAGGCGCCAGATGAGCGCTGACGCTCCCCTTGTGGCGGGCGTGGCCCCTGAGCGCGTGGCCCTCGAGCTCATCAAGATGATGGGCTCTGGCCTCCCCTCTCTTGCCGTCGCGCTTATGGACGACGTGGGGCTTTTACCCCACGTGCTGCCCGAGGTGGCCGCCTGTCAGGGGGTTGCTCAACCCGAACCCCACACGTTGGACGTGTACGGCCACACCCTCGAAACCCTGGCCAAGCTGGAGCGTCTGTGGCCTTGGGAGACGGCGGAGCCCGACAATGGCCTGGCCCGCACGATGTGGGCGCGTCCCCTGGGCCGCTTGCGCCGGCCCTTGGCCCGGTACTTGGAAGAGCCGGTGAGCTTCCGGCTCAACCGCCACATCCTCCTGAAGCTGGCCGCCCTCTTCCACGACGTGGGAAAGCCGGCCACCCGCAGCGAGGACGAGGAGGGACGCGTGCGCTTTCACCGACACGAGGAGGTGGGTGCCCGGTTGGCCGCGCGCCGGCTCGAGGCCCTGCGCTTCCCGGCCCGGGCCGTGCGCTGGGTGACCCGGATTGTGCGCCACCACATGCGGCCGTTTCACCTCAGCCGGCCCACCAGGCCACCTGGCCGGCGGGCCCTCTACCGCTACTTCCGGGACACCGGCGACGCGGCACCGGCCATCGCCCTCCTCAGCCTGGCCGACCATCTCGCCAAGGGAGGGGCCCATGACGTGGAACCCCTGCGGCGCGTGGCCCACGCCATCTGGCGCCCCTACTTCCTGCCCGACCGCACGCTCGTGGACCCACGTCCGCTCCTGGACGGCCACGCCTTACAGCGGATGGGCGTGCCGGCCGGCCCCGAACTGGGCCGCCTGCTCGAGCGGCTCAAGGAGGCTCAGGCTGCCGGCGTGGTGCGCACCGCCGAGGAGGCCGAGCACTATGTGCGTCAACTTCGAGGAGGGCGCAGGCCGAGTGACGGGAAGGCATCGTGAGCGGGAAAAGAGGGCTTTCTTTGTGCCAGCGCAAAGACGGGCCACGGAGAATCGAGTACAATGTCGAAGCAGTTCACTCTTTGAAGCGAGGGAGGAAGAGACCATGAAACGACTGCTCGTGCTCATCGCCGTGCTCATGTTGGCCGTTCTGGTGCTCGCTGCCTGTGGCGGCGGTGGAGGCGAAGCCTCGCAGCCCTCGGAGCAAGCCCCGGCGGCCACTCAACCACCGGCCCAGGCCGAAGAGGACCGGGAAGGGGAGGAGGCGCAAGCGGCTGCCGGCGACCCGGCTGTGGGCGAACAGCTCTACCAGGCCAGTTGTGCCGCCTGTCACGGCATGGATGCCCGCGGCATCCCCGGCTTGGGCAAGGACTTGCGCGCCAGCGAGTTCGTTAAGGGGCTGAGCGACCAGGAGCTGTTGGACTTCATCAAGAAGGGGCGCGATGCCAGCGATCCGGCCAACACCACGGGCGTGGCCATGCCCCCCAAGGGCGGCAACCCGGCCCTCACCGACGAAGACATCATGAACATTATCGCCTACATCCGCTCCATCGAGGAGTGAAAAGGAGTGCGGTCATAAAAAAGGAGAGTCC
>JALSKA010000186.1 GCA_026989095.1 Ardenticatenaceae bacterium | reverse complement strand
TGTGGGCGCCGACCGCCGGGAAGCCGTCGGGCAGGTCGGCCAGGGCGTGGTGGAGCGCCAGGAGGTCGGTGTCGGCGTGGGTGAGGAGGAGGATGTCGGCCGAGGGCCGATCGCCCTCCACGCGGGAACCGGACGTGTCCGGAGCACGTCTGTCAGCCGGCCTGAGACCTTCGCCCTGCCAGGTGTAGAAGTCGAAGACGTAGTCGGCCAGCTCGGGCGGCGGGGGGAGGTAGCCGTCGGCCGTCAGCATGGCCTCGATGTAGTCGTAGATGGCCAGCACCTGCCGCTCGCTGTTGACGGAGTGGAACCAGATGGGCCGGCCGTCGAAGAGGAGCAGGACCACGTTGGCGAGGGGACACGGCCCCAGGCAGCCGCCGATGGTCAGGTGGACGCGGTTGCGCAGCTTGCGGCGGATCCACTCGTTGTGGTAGAGCTCGGCGGGCACGGGGGCGTGGCCCCGCTCCGTGTGGCCGCAGCAACAGCCGGTGGCGCAGACGAGGAGGTGGCCCCGGCGGTGGACGACGTTGATCATCTTGCCGTCGGGGCGCAGCACGCGGCTGTGCCGGTAGCGCTGCGGGCGGCCGGCCGGCGGCGGGCAGCAGGCCCGCCGGGCGGCCGTCATGGCATCGTCAGCAGGCTCACAGCAAGGCTGTGTGGTCATTGGGCGTCTCCACGGCTGGGTTTCACCAGTTGTACTTTTCCCTTGCCAATGGTATATTTCATCGGCGGTTCGTTTGAGAGAGCAAAGTTCACGGCGCGGAAGAGAGCCCAGTTGTTTCTATCCTTGCCAACAACACCCCGTGCCGACAAATAGCCATCTGCTGGAGAGAGAAGATCATGGTTCGTACAGTATTGATGCTTACTGATGAACATTATCAATTCCTCATGGAACGAGCGAAGACCGCTGGAAAGAGCCTAGACGAAGTCGTGGCTGAGATCCTCGAAAGGGAAATGCGCTGGCAGGCCATGATTGAAAACGACCCTGTTGTCAATATGGCCGGCATCATCAAAGATGAAGACCCCTATGTGAGCGAGCAAGTTGACAATATCCTTTAGACAACTCCAAAAAAACAGCCCGCGCTCCCGGGAGCGCGGGCTGTTTCGCGAAGAACCACCAAAAAAACCCGGCTCACACGAGCCGGGTTTCAGAGCACCCCTAAAGTTCGCCATGACCCTCTGCCACCACACGTGGCACGGGCCGCTGAACCCTAGGACGGCCGGAAATGGCCGTGCTCCCTCCCCTCCCGCGAGAGGCTGAAGAGCCAGCAGAGGCGGGCGACCGGGCTTCTAGGACACGAAAGCGGGTGTCCTAGTTACCGTTGCGGGGCAGCGCCGGACTTTCACCGGACTTCGCCTTTCAGCCCTGCCATCCGGGGCGTCGGGCACCTCTGCTGCCACATGTTCTCCTGGTAATGTGGTCCGGCGGTGGCGGCGACTATAGCACAGAACCAGAGGGGCGTCAAGTGGACAAACTCCTCTGGCCACGGAGTTGGCCTGGCCGGCGGTCACGTCAAGTCAGGCGGTCAGAATGCCCCACCGGCCCGGCCGTGGGGAGCCGCATGTGGCACGTTGCCTTTCCCCAGCAGGTCACGTACCTGCGCAATGCGTTTGCTTGAGCAGTCACTGACCGTTGATTCCTGCTCACTGCCCTAAAATCGCCTCCACGGGCACGGCCAGCTCGGGCAGGAGCAGGGGGGTGAGCACGGCCCCCCGCCCGGCGCGCTCGACCCGGCCGTACCCGCGCGCTGTGGGCTCCCGGTAGACCTCCACGGCCTCCGCCTCCAAGTCCACCAGCCAGAGCTCGGGCACGCGGTGCCGGCCGTAGAGGGGAACCTTGAGAGCGCGGTCCTGGGAGGCGCTGGTCTCGGC
>JALSKA010000185.1 GCA_026989095.1 Ardenticatenaceae bacterium | reverse complement strand
TGTCGGCGCGGATTCGCTCGACTTCCGACGTGACGTGGGCGCGGACCTTCTCGAACTCCACGGCCGCCTCAGCGCGGGCCTTCTCGATCTCCGAGGCTGTCTCAGCACGGATTCGCTCGACTTCCGACGTGGCATGGGCGCGGACCTTCTCGAACTCCACGGCCGCCTCAGCGCGGGCCTTCTCGATCTCCGAGGCTGTCTCAGCACGGATTCGCTCGACTTCCGACGTGACGTGGGCGCGAATTTTCTCGATCTCCGAGACTGTGTCGGCGCGCAACCGTTCGATTTCCAGCCGCAGAGCTGTCTCTGATTGCTTCACGTCTTGGCGTCGGGCCACGTCCTCGGGGGGGAGGCGCTCGGCGAGGAACTCCATGACGAGGAGCCCTTCTTCCTTCCCCAGAGCATCCTGGAGGATGCGGGCAACTTGAGCGTATGTGGCCATACTGTCTCACCTCTTGGGCCTCGGGGGCAAAGCCTGCTGCTTGCGGCGGTTGGACACGGCGGGCGCCGTGTGCCCAATTGTAGCCCAAAATGGGGGAACGGCGCAATTCACAGAACGCCTGGCCATGTTTTCTCCCGAACCCACAGGGCCAGCGCGGCTCCTGCCATGTCGAAGCCCACATCGGCCAGCGACGGGCTGCGGCCGGGCACGAACGACTGGTGCCACTCGTCGCTCAGGGCGTAGAGGAGGGCGATGACGAGCACGGCGGGCACGCGGGCGTGGGGCCACATGGCCTCCTGCCGCCACGCCCGGTCGAGGAGCAGGGCGAGGACAAAGTAGAGGGCCATGTGGCCTCCGTTCTTCGCGGCCTGATCGAGCCATCCCACGCTCAGCGTGGGCACATTGGGCTGGCTCGAGAGCCAGAAGATCAGGCCCATCCACGCCAGCACCGGCGCCCAAGCGGAAAGCCGCCTCACACTTCCAGCTCCACCACGCCGTGGGATTGGCGTTCGCGGGCCGTCACGGCGAAGATGTAGGTCAGCAGGTCCGCCTCGGCCGGGGTGAGCTCCACGTGGCGGCGGGCCATCATGCGGCGTGCTGTCTGGATGGCCTGATCGAGCCGGTACTCCACCAGCTTCTTCCCCTCGCCCCAGCTGAAGCTGGGCACGAACTTGGGGGGCATGGAGGTGCCGTAGAGGTTGCAGGCCACGCCGATGACCGTGCCCGTGTTCAGCAGCGTGCCGATGCCCGTCTTCGTGTGGTCGCCGATGAAGCAGCCCACGAACTGTTCGCCCGTCTGGCGCAGTTCGCCGTCCACCCAGACCCGGACCGTGCTGTAGTTGTTCTTCAGGTCGCTGTTGGTGGTGCCGGCGCCCAAGTTGCACCATTCGCCCACGACCGCGTGGCCCAGGAACCCGTCGTGCTGCTTGTTGCTGTAGGCTTGGAAGATACTCTCCTCCACTTCGCCGCCCACTTTGCAGACGGGGCCGATGGAGGTGCCCTCGTAAATGCAGGCCCCGGCCTTCACGAGGGAGTTGGGGCCCACGGCCACAGGCCCGATGATGACGCTGCCGGCCATGATGCGCGCCCCGTCCATGACGACGATGGGCCCCTCTGAGGCGTCCAGCACGGCGCCGGGGGCCACGCTGGCCTCCGGCGCGATGTAGATGTGTTCGGCGCCGATCAGGTGGGCGCCGGGATGCACGTCCCCCTCACTCCGCCCAAGGGGGAAGGAGGCCGCGTCGGCCACGATCTGGGTCGCGTTGAGGTGAACGAGCTCCCACGGCCAGCGGACCACTTGGCCCACGAAGCGGTGGTGGGGCAGGCCGTGAAGCTCGGCGGCGTCGGCGTGGAGGGCTTCGCCGAGGGAGGCCGGCGGCAGGGCTCTCAACCGCCACGCTGCCAGGCGGGCGGCCACCACGAGGCCCTCGTCGTCCAGGTAGAGGGCTTCCGGGCCCTCCGGGGGCACGCGGCTCGCCAGCTCGCGGTCGGCCACCACGCGGCCGCTGAGGAGCAGCACGGTGCCCTCCTCATCGGCGGCGGGCCGGCGGTTCACGGGCAAGCCCGTGCGTTGGGCTGTGACGGCCGTCAGGTGTGGGCGCGTGTAGAGGAGATCAGCACGCCGCCGGTAAGCGGCCTCGATCTTTTCCCGGAGCGTGGAGATGCCGCAGCGTAAATCGTAGACGGGGCGTGTCCACACCAGGGGGAGGAAGCGGGACGTGTGCGTGTCCTCGAACAGGGCTAAGGTCACCTGTGATGTCATGACACTGCTCCTCGAAGTTCGCCCATCAGGCGCACGATGGGCTCGGTGTTGGAGGGGCGCAGGCTGAGCCAAGCGTCTGGGCCGCTCAGCTTCATGCCGTCGCACAGGATCACGTCGAACGGGCCGCGGGCCAGCCGCTCCACGAGGGGGGCGATCTGGTCCGACGGGACCGTGTCCTGCAGCTCTCGTCCGTCCGGCAGGCGCCCTTTCACCAGAATCTCCTCCCCCTCGACGGTGAGGTGGAGCTCGGCGTTGTCTCCGGCGACGTGCAGGCCGGACGGGGTGACGGTAACGTCGGGAGCGTTGGTTTGCCACTCTGCAAAGAGGGCTCGCAAGTCGTCGGCGCGGCCGCCGCGGGGCACCAGGCGGGCTTTCACGGGACGCCAGGGGGGAATGCGTCCCACAAGGGCGGAGAGGGGCGTTTGCTCCTGGGCCAGGAGGCTAAGCACCAGCGCGGCCGCGGCCATGCCATCGCGCGCCAGGTGAACGTCCGGCACGATGATGCCCCCACTGCCCTCCCCGCCGAGCACGGCACCGTGCTCCACGACACCGTTGACCACGTTCATCTCGCCCACGGGCGTGCGGTGCACCGGCACGTGGGGGAACATCTCCTCGATGGCGTGGGTGGTGACCACGTTGACGACCAACGGCCCGGTCCGGCGCCGGAGGCGCTCCTGGGCGCAGAGCACGACGGTGTGCTCTTCGCTCACCGGCCGGCCCTGCTCGTCCACCAGGACAAGCCGGTCGCCGTCGGGGTCCGCGGCAAAGCCGACGTGGCACCCGGCTTGGCGGACGAGGGCACAGAGGGTGTTGAGGTGGGCCGGCAGGGGTTCGGGGGGGCGGGCGAAGAAGCCGTGTTGCTCCGTGTGGCAGGCTATCACCTCGCACCCGAGGGCCCTGAAGAGCTCGGCCCAGCGGACGGCGCCGCCGTTGCAGGCGTCCAGCGCCACCCGGAGCCCGGCCCGACGGATGGCGTCGGAGGGCACGGCGGCTAGCACGGCCTCCACGTGGGCGGCGAAGGCGGCCTCGCCTGGCGACTCGACGCCGGCCACGTCGGCGAGGGGCGCCCACGGCCACTCGCCCCCCTCCACCAGCCGGCGCAGGGTCGCCCACACGTCGGGGGCGAGAAACCGGCCGCGGGCATCGAGGAACTTGAGCCCGTTCCAGGCCAGGGGGTTGTGGCTGGCGGTGACCATCACGGCGCCGTGAACCTCGGGCGTCTTCGCCGTGAAGAACTGGACAGTTGGCGTCAGAGTCTGCCCCAAGTCGGCCACGCGCAGGCCGAGCCCTTGGAGGGTGCCGCAGACCAGGCGGGCGATCATGGGGGAGGAGCGCCGTCCGTCCCGTCCCACGGCCACCAGCGGGCTGGCCTCGTCGGTGGCCTGGCGCAGCCACGTGCCAAAGGCGGCCGCGTAGGCCACGATCACGTCGGGAGTGAGGGCGGGCGGTTCTGCCTCCACGGTGCCGCGCAAGCCCGAAATGCCGATCTTGAGCGCCATGGGTCGAATCGTCCTCCTGGAGCTTGTTCCGGTGCAGTGCTCACAGCTCGTCCCGCAGGATGCGCGCGAGGAGGGGGGCCAGGCGATGGGGATCGTGCCTGGCGATGGCCAGCTCGCGCATGCGGATTTCGCCGTTGGCGCGGTAGGGGATGAGTTGGGGTTCCTCGGTGATGAGGGGAGCGCTGACCACCACGGCGCCTTCCACGAGGGTCGTGGCCTCGCCCGTGTCGGCGAAGACCAAGCGGCTGACGGCTTCTCCCCGTTCGGGCTCCAAGCGCACCGGCCTGGCGCCCTCGAGGCGGTACTTTTCCATCACGTCGTGGCTGATGGGCGCGTCGTTGACGAGCACGTAGTCCATCTCCAGGCCGGCGATGTGGCGGATGACCCGCAGGTGGTCGGCCACGGTGAAGCCGTCCGTCTTGTGGGGCTCGGTCATGATGTTGCAGATGAAGATGCGCCTGGCCTCGCCCATGCGGATGGCCGCGCCAATTTCGGGGAGAATGAGCGTGGGCAGCACGTCGGTGTAGAGGCGCCCTGGGGCCACGACGATGGCCTCGGCCTCGCGGATGGCCTGGACGGCGTCGGGGTTGACGTCAGGAGGGTAACTGCGCAGCAGCTCGGCGTCGGGCTCACCCTCCACTTGCTCCCACACGCGGATGCGGCGGATGTGGCGGGAGAAGAAGAGGTGGCGGATGGGCACGCCGTTCTCCAGCCGCTCGATGGCCGTGGCCCCCTCCACAAGGCGGCCGTCCGCCAACTCGGCCCACAGGCTGGCGTGCTCCCCCACGGGGAAGATGACCTGCCGGCTCGTCAGGCCAAGCTCGTCCCGCAGCAGGGAGACGAGGCGCCCCTGTTCTGTGGCCGAGAGGATAACCTTGACTTGGACCGGCTCGCCGATGAGGCTCAAGGCGCGCACGACGGGAATCAGCCCCGTGCCCCCGCCGATGACCACCACCTTGCGGCCCCGCTCGGCCTGCCGGCGCTCGTACATGAGCTGGGCCAGCCCGATGGGCTCGTCGGCCCGCTCGGGGACGAGGGTGCGCACCACGCTGCGGCTGAGGCCCTGCCATCCCCACCAGGCGAGCCCCGCGCCGACGAGCAGGAAGAGCAGTCCCCGCACCCACTGGTTGATGAACTGGAGCGTGAGCCAGTAGGCGATGGCCGGCACGGGAACGGTACGGTAGAGCTCGGCCAACCAGTAGGCCACGCCCAGGGCGATGAGCAACAGTCCGAGGAAGAGAAGTCCCAGCCAACGTTTGAGCCCGATGCCGGGCCGAAACCACTGCCACATGGGGATCACCCCCTTTCGTTCACTCCACGGTCACGCTCTTGGCCAAGTTCCGCGGCTGGTCGATGTCGCGCCCGAGGGCGGCGGCGGCGTAGTAGGCGATGAGCTGCACGTGGACCGCGGCAGTCACGGCGTGGAGCCAATCGTGGGTGCGCGGCACGGTGAGGACGTTGGAGCGCCCCAACAGCTCGGTCAGCCGGCGGTCGTCCTCCGGGACGATGCCGATGGCCCACGCCCCGCGCGCCAGCACTTCTTGGACGTTGGAGACCATTTTGTCGTAGACGTGTCCTTGGGTGGCGAGGGCCACCACGGGCACGCCCTCGTCGAGCAGGGCCAGGGTGCCGTGTTTCAGCTCGCCGGCAGGGTAGCCTTCGGCGTGGATGTAGGAGATTTCCTTGAGCTTGAGGGCGCCCTCGCGGGCCAGGGGCTCGTCCACGTTGCGGCCGATGAAGAAGGCGGAGGGGTGGGCGGCGATGGCCTCGGCGATGGCCTTGGTGCGGCCGTCGTCCTGGAGCAGGCGTTCGATCTGGGCGGGCAGCTCCCACAGGCCGGCGCGCAGGGCCTTGAGGGAGCGGGTTGTTTGCCTCGGCAACCGGCGGTATTGGGCCATGTAGAGCAACAGGAGGAAGATGCCCACGAGCTGGCCCACGAACGCCTTGGTGGAGGCCACGGCCACCTCCGGGCCGGCGCGGGTGTAGAGCACGCCGTCGGCCAAGCGGGCCACACTGCTGCCCACCACGTTGGTGATGGCCAGCACGCGGGCTCCCCGCTCCTTGCCCTCGCGCATGCTGGCGATAGTGTCGGCCGTCTCGCCCGACTGGCTGACGGCCACGAACCACTCGTTGGGGCCGATAATGGGCCGGCGATACCGGTATTCGGAGCCGATGTCCACCGTGACCGGGATGCGCAGGGCCTGCTCGAAGACGTACTTGGCCACCAGACAGGCGTGGTAGGCGGTGCCACAGGCCACGAAGGTCATGCGCTCGACCGCGGCCACCTCTTCGGGCGTGACGTTGAGCTCCTCCAGCTCGATGGGGGCGTCGGCGCGCTCAGGAAGGCGGCCGCGCAGGGTGTCGAGGACGGTTTGCGGTTGCTCGTGGATCTCCTTCAGCATGTAGTGGGGGAAGCCGCCCTTCTGCGCCACTTCGGGCGACCAGTCCACCACGATGACCTTGCGCTCGTAGAGGCGCCGGTCGGGGGCCTTGGGCTCCTTGTAGTTGGAGATGATCACGCTGTCCCGCGTGATGGTGGCGATCTCGCCGTCCTCTAACACGTAAATTTTGTTGGTGTAGTGGAGCAGGGCCGGGATGTCGCTGGCCACGTGGTTTTCGCCCCGGCCCAGGCCGATGATGAGGGGAGGGCTGTCCATCTTGGCGGCCACGAGCCTGTCCTCCTCGTCCTGGTGCATGACGAGGACGGCCATGGAGCCCTTCATGCGCTGCATGGCCAGGGCCACGGCGGTGGTCAAGTTGTCGTCGTAGTATTCCTCGATCAGGTGGGCGATCACTTCGGTGTCGGTGTCCGACTGAAATGTGTGGCCGCTTTCCATCAGCTCTTGTTTGAGCTCCCAGAAGTTCTCCACAATGCCGTTCTGCACCACGGCGACGCGGCCCGAGCAGTCCACGTGGGGGTGGGCGTTGCGGGTGGAGGGGGGGCCGTGGGTGGCCCACCGGGTGTGGCCGATGCCGACGGTGCCGGAGCCGCTCTTCTCGTCCACGATGGCCTCCAAGTCGCTCACTTTCCCCTTGCACTTTCGCAGGTAAAAGTGGCCGTTCTTGGAGACGGCGATGCCGGCCGAGTCATAGCCCCGGTAGGTCAACATGCGGAGCTTGTCCATGAGGATGGGCAGAGCCTCTTTCTTTCCGACGTATCCGACGATGCCACACATGTGCGCACCTCCTGAGTCAAAGACGGCGCCCCCTCGCGCCTTTGTGTCTCGTCCTTCACCCCTCGTTCCTCATTGGCCAGCGGACCCTGTGGGGCTGGGGAAAACGGAAGGCCGGAGGAGCTCCCTCCGGCAAGGTTGGGCGGGCACTTTTGGTCCCGTGCTTGGTGGAGGGCCGTCGTGCCCGCGCTCAGGCGATCTGCTCGTCGGCCGGATTGGCCCGGTCGGCGTAGACGCCCCGGTAAGCCGGGGGCAACAGGCCGGCCAGCCGGCGCATGATCTGGTCGGTCATGGCCTGGAGCGTGCGGCGGTCGGCCTTGCGGTCACAGGCCAGCCGGATGGGCTCGCCAAAGTGAACGGTCACGCGGGGCCGGCGCAGGCGCAGGAGCTTGCGCCACCAGTCCTCTTGGCCGAAGAGGGCCACGGGGAGCACCGCCGCACCAGTGCGCGCGGCCACCAGGGCCACGCCCTCCTTGCCCCGTTGCAGTTGGTGGGTCTTGCTCCGCGTTCCCTCCGGGGCCATGAGAATGGCACGGCCCTGTTTGAGGGCGCGCATGGCGTGTTTCAGGGCGCGAAGGTCGGCCTCGCCCCGCTCCACGGGAAAGGCGCCGTAGTGGCGCACGATCCAGCCCACCACGGGCCGGCGGAAGAGCTCTGCTTTGGCCATCATCTCCAAGTCGCGCGGGAAGTAGGCGCCGACCAAGGGCGGGTCCAACAGGGAGAGGTGGTTGATCGCCACGATGAGAGGCCCCTCGGCCGGGACGCGCTCCAGCCCGCGCACTTCCACCCGGAGGAAGAGGGGGAAGAGCACGCGGCGCAACACCCAGTTGGCCAGGTAGTAGAACCACGGCATGTGGCGCTCACGGCGTGGGCGGTGCTCGCCGGCCATGTTCGCTTCTCCGTGGGCACTTGTCGGCACGGTGGCCGGGTGTTCCCCTTGCATTGTACGCTGAATGCCGTTAGGGTGCCATGAGAAAGGTGTTAGATTTTGCCGGGAAATTGGTCTTTCGTCAAGGCTGTGGGTCATTTGCCGTACACATACACGTCCACCAGGCTTCCGTCAGGAGCGCGGAGGTAGGCGACGTCGCCGTCGTTGTTCCAGATGGGCGACGTGCTGCCCCAATAGATCGCGCCCGGGGCCGGGGTGCCGGAGCCGGTGTAGACCCGCAGCCGCTCGCCCGGCGCAAGCACCACCTCCGGGAAGATGAACTCGTTGTTGGCGGTGTCGCTGAGCGTGAACCCCTCGAGCTGTACGGGCTGGGAGCCCATATTTTCGATCTCCACCCACTCGCCGTTGAGGTTGGCCCGGTCGGAGCCGGGGGCGTCGGCCATGAGGGCCACGATGCGCAGGGGGGCTTGGCTCGTGCGCCACAGGCCGCGCCCGGCTTCGCGCGCCTCCTGTTGGGCCGCGCGGAGCTCGTCCGCGTAGGCCACGTTGGGCGGGATCACGTAGACTTGGCCGTATCCCTGCCGCACGATCTCCACGTTGACGAAGGTGCCGTCTTCCAAGTAAACGTAGGCCAACACGCGATTGTACCGGTCAACGGGCACCACGTCCTGCTCCAGGCGGACGGCCTTGCCGAGCGTCAGCGATTCGGTGAAGGCCTTGGCCTCCTCGTAGAAGGGCTGGCCCCGCTCCGGGGTGTTGACGCCGAGCAGGCGCACTGTCTCGCCGGTGTCCAACACGATGGTGTCGCCGTCGATCACCCGCTCCACCCGGGGCCAATCGGAGGAAGCTGCCTGCCGCCGACAGGCGACGAGCAGCACCACCACGAGGAGGACGGCCGGCCAGAGGGGAACACGGCGCCGTCGCCGGATGGGGGCGGACAGGTGCGGTTCCCGGAGGCTCATGGGGCGTTCACACAGTGCCGTGTTCCCGTGGTCAGGAGGCGGGTCCACTCATCACTCACCGTGGTGGGGGCCCCAAAGGAGAGCCCGAGCGTGCTCCCCAACTCGCGCAGGGCGCGGCGGGCCTCGCGCACGTCGCGCCCTTCCTCGTGGGCCGTGCGGATGGCCGCGGCCAGGCGCCGCAGGTGGGCCACGGCCTGCGGCGTGTCGAGGTCGTTGGCCAGGGCGCTCTCGAAGGCCCGCCGGAAGGGCTGTGGGTCCAAGGGCGTGGAGGAGCCACCCTTCACGTGCAGGGCAGCTTCTAACTCGTTGGCCCACGCCTGAGCCTCGATCTGTTCGCCCTCGTCCCACTCCCACGGCCGACGGTAGTGGTGGCGGAGCAGGTTGAGGCGGATGGCATCGGGCGAGAAGCCGGCGTTCAGCAGGTCGCGCACCAGCACCAAGTTGCCCAGGGACTTGGACATCTTCTCGCCATCCTTGCGCACCATGGCCACGTGGACCCACCAGCGCACGAAGGGGCTCTGGCCGGTGAACTTCTCGCTCTGGGCGATCTCGCACTCGTGGTGGGGGAAGAGGAGGTCGGCCCCGCCGCCGTGGATGTCGATGGTGGCGCCCAAGTAGCGGAGGCTCATGGCCGAACACTCAATGTGCCACCCGGGCCGTCCGGGGCCCCAGGGGCTCTCCCACGTGGGCTCACCGGGGCGGGCCGCCTGCCAGAGCACGAAGTCGAGGGGGTCGTCCTTGTGGGGATCGTCCGGGTTGTTGCCCCGCTCGTTGGCGACGCGCAGCATCTCGTCGTAGTCGAGGCGGCTCAGCAGGCCGAAGGTGGGATCGGCGTGGACGCGGTAGTAGACGTTGCCGGCCCGCTCGTAGGCGAAGCCCCGCTCGAGCAGGCTCTGGGTGATCTTGATGATGTACGGGATGACCCACGTGGCGCGGGGGTAGAAGTCGGGCGGGCGCACGTTGAGGTCCGCCATGTCGCGCACGAAGGCTTCGGTCTGTTCGCGGCCCAGCTCATCCCACGCCTTGCCCACCTCGCGGGCCTTGCGCAGGATGTCGTCGTCGATGTCGGTGACGTTTTGGGCGTAGCGCACCGTGTAGCCTTGGGATTCCAGGAAGCGCACGAGCACGTCGAAGGTGACATAGGTGAAGGCGTGGCCCAAGTGGGTGGTGTCATAGGGTGTGATGCCGCAGACGTAGAGAGTCACGGTGCGGCCGAAGGTGTGAAATGGCTCCTTGCGTCCTGTGAGGGAGTTGTAGAGCTTCATCGTGGTCTCTCACTCTCACCTGCTGGCCGTCTCTGTGCCGGCGTAGTGGGCTTCCATCTGGCGGATGCGCTCAATTTGGGTGAGGTTCCACTCGTCGTCGGAGAAGGGGGTGTCGAACCAGGCATCGAGGATTTCCTTGGCCACGGCCTCGGACGTGAGGCGCAGGCTGAGGGCCAACACGTTGGCGTGATTCCAGATGCGGGCGCCCCGGGCTGTCTCGGCGTCGTGGCAGAGGGCCGCGCGCACGCCGGGCACCTTGTTGGCCGCGATGGAGGCACCGGTGCCGGTCCAGCAGAAGACGATGCCCTCGTCCGCCCGGCCGGAGGCCACGGCCTCGGCCACCTTGCGGCTGGTGAGGGGCCAGTCGGTCTCGGGGTCGTCTTCGGCCAAGGGGCCGAAGAGGAGAAGCTCGTGCCCCCGTTGGCGCAACTCCTCGATGACCATGTCAGTCAGGTGGGTGCGTTCGTCGCTGCCCACGGCTATGCGCATGGTTTCACCTCCACATCATTCTTCGTCGAAGACTTTGGCCAGCCGGGCTTCCATGTCGGCGATGTGGGTGCCGCGCCAGAACACACGCCGGCAGGCTGGGCATTCGTGAAAGGCGTCCTGTGTCTGCCAGACGTAAGCCGGCACGCGGCCGGCGGCCGCTTCCCGCGCGAGCGGGGTCAGGACCGCGTTGCACCGGGGGCACCGGCGGCCGCGGGGTCTGCGAACCAGGGAAAAGGCCCGCACGACCTGGCGCAACTGGTCCCACACGTTGCCGCTGGCGATCAGGAGGGCCCGCACGCCGCGCCGTTTGGTCAACTGCACGTCTCTGGTCAGGATGATGCGACCCTCGGCTTGGGCCAGCTCGACGAGCACCCGGTCGTCGATGTGGGGCTCGTAGAAGGTGTCGTACCCGAGCAGGCGCAACCACGTGGCCAGCCGGCCCAGCATGGCATCAACGGCGAAGCGGTGTTCGTGCATCACAGCGCCCGACGGTCACAGGCGTCTTCAGGGGACCGCAGTGGCCCGGCCTTCTCCCACGCCCTGCCAACTGAACGCGAGGAACCCCATGTGCTGCCCCGGTTCTCGCCCCCTTGTCCGTCTCTCGGTCCGGCTGTGTTCGCATTATACCACATTTTGAGCTGCGAACGAAGGGGCTCGAACCGTTGCCGTTTGGCCCCAGAGGAGCCCCTTCACAACTTCTTCACAATTCCCACATACTGGTTCCACAACTTGTCGGTACACTGAAGGTGAACAAGGCAGAAGCGGAAAGGATGACGGCGGCGCGGAGAGATGGCCGCCGAAACCCACAAGAAACGATCAAGGAGGTGACACCATGATGGGTGGATGGGGCATGATGGGAGGCGGCATGGGCCTGTTCGGCTGGTTCTTCGGCCTGCTTTTCAGCCTGGGCTTGCTGATTCTGCTCGGCCTGGCTATCATCTGGCTGGTGCGCCAAGTGAACCCCTCCTCTGGGGGGAACAACCCCTTTGGGGCACCACAGGCCAATGCGCCCGTCCTCGGCGGACGCACGTGCCCGACCTGCAACCGGCCGATGGCCCCCGAGTGGACGACCTGCCCGTACGACGGGACGCCGCTGCCGACAACCGGACAGACCACAACCACGTGAGCGAACGTTCCTCCCCCCGGGAAAAGGCCGCAGGAGGGGCCGGTTGACACCGGCCCCTTTGGCTTTTGGGCTGAGGAGTATAATCTTACTCGAATTAATGGTAGGAGGAACAATGCGATCGCCGG
Organism: Ardenticatenaceae bacterium; assembly: GCA_026989095.1. Lineage (GTDB taxonomy): Bacteria > Chloroflexota > Anaerolineae > Ardenticatenales > Ardenticatenaceae > WFWG01. Next base: position 1,320 of record JALSKA010000185.1, on the reverse strand, counting down.
AATTTTCCCGAGTCCCTTGGGAGGTGAGGAGATGGCCCAGCGGGTGCTGATTATCGAGGACGAACGCCAGCTCGTGCGCACGCTGCGCGGCTACTTGGAGCAGGCCGGCTTCGAGGTGCTCTCCGCGTATGATGGCCGCACCGGCTACGTGCTGGCCCGCCGGGAGAAGCCGGACGTGATCATTCTGGACCTGATGTTGCCGGAGATGGACGGCCTGGACGTCTGCCGCGCCCTGCGCCGCGACCCGGATCCCCTCGTGGCCGACGTGCCCATCATCATGCTCACCGCCCGCGTGGAGGAGACCGACCGGGTGCTCGGCCTGGAACTGGGCGCCGACGACTACGTGACCAAACCCTTCAGCCCGCGCGAGCTCGTCGCCCGGGTGCGGGCCCTCCTCCGCCGGCTCCAGCCCGTGGGCTCGGGGCGCGCCCACTCGGGAGGGCACCTGCGCGCCGGCCCCCTCGTCCTCGACCCGGTGCGGCGCGAGGTGGAGCTGGACGGCAGGCGCGTGGACCTCACGGCCACGGAGTTCGAGATCCTCCACCTGCTGATGCGCCATCCAGGCCGGCCCTTCTCCAGGGCCGAGATCCTAGACCGCGTTCAAGGTGTCGTGTTGGAAGGCTACGACCGCAGCGTGGACGTCCACATCAAAAACATCCGCCGCAAGCTGGGAGACAACCCGCGTGATCCCCGCTTCATTCAGACAGTCTACGGCGTGGGGTATAAGTTCATTGGAGATGTGAGCCATGGCGAGTAAGGTGAAGCAACTTTGGGCTCGCTCCCTCTGGGTACGCCTCACGGCCGCCTTTGCCTTCATTATCTTCTTGGGCGCCAGCGGCGTCATCGCCCTGCTGAGCTTCATCCTCTCGCGGGAATTCGAGCTCTACGTCACGCGGGACAGTGCCCGGTGGGCCCACTGGTTGGCGCCCCAACTGGCCACCTACTACGCCACCAACGGCTCATGGGAGGGCGTGGACGCCTTCATCCTCGGCAGCGGCGGCATGCCCATGATGATGGGCATGGGGGGCGATGTGCCCCCCTGGCACCACACGATGATGGCCGGCCTCTCCGACGGCGTGGACATGTGGACGGGCATGGGCCTGCGCGTCGTAGTGGCCGACCCCGACGGGCGCGTGGTGGCCGACACTTCCGGCGAGCTGGTGGGCCAGGAACTGCCCCCGTCGGCGCGGGCGTGGACGGCCCCTGTCCAGGCGGAGGGGCAGACGGTGGGCCTGGTGGCCGTGGCCCCCCTCTTGCGGCGCGATGCCCCGGAGCTCACGTTCCTTCAGTCCACGACGCGGGCCGTGCTCATTGTGGCCC
>JALSKA010000184.1 GCA_026989095.1 Ardenticatenaceae bacterium | reverse complement strand
CTTGGTGGACATCGTCACTGGACGCGAACTTGCCCGCGTCCACCACGAGGGCGTCGTGTGGGAGGTGGCCTTTAGCCCCGACGGCCGCTATCTGGCTACCGCTAGTGGGGACAACACCGTCGCTCTAGTAGAAACCGCCACCGGTCACGAACTGACCCGCATCTACCACGAGGGTGGAGTGAGCAGCATTGCCTTCACCCTAGACAGTCGCTTTCTTGCTACTGCTAGCTGGGACGGCACTGCAACCGTGATGGAATTGCCTACCAGTCAAGAACGAGTCCGCATTCACCACGAGGGCGGAGTAATTGACATCACCTTCAGCCCGGACGGTCGCTTTCTCGCTACTGCCGGTTGGGATGGCACCGTAGCGTTGGTGGAAGTTGCCACTGGTCGCGAATTAGCCCGCATTCACCACGAAGCTTGTACAATCGGTAGGCTAGGCCCATGTCTTCAAGTCGTTTTTAGTCCAAACGGTCGTTTTCTCGCCACCGCCAGCCGGGATGGTACCGCAGTGTTGGTGGAAGTCACTACTGGCCGCAAACTGGCCCGTATCCACCACGAAGACTGGGTAGGTGAGCTCATCTTTAGTCCTAACAGTCGTTTTCTCGTTACGGCTGGCTTGGACGACAGCATAGTGCTGATCGAAGTCCCTACTGGTCGCGAGTTGGTCCGCACACGATACAGGGTCTGCATAGCATCATTCTACAGCGAACTCCAATGCCTACATCTTTACTTTACCTCGGATGGTCGATTTCTTGCCATCGCCAGTTGGGATGGGATCGCAGCACTGTTCGACGTAACTCTACGCCAGGAAATCGCGCGTATCCGCCATCAGGGCGCCGTATTGGATGTTACCTTCAGCCCCGACGGACGTTACTTGTTCACAGCAGGCGAAGACAACGTATACATCTTGCCCCTAGACACGGAAGATTTCTTCAACAAGGTCTGCGCCCGTTTATCACGCAACCTTACCCGCGAGGAGTGGATCCGCTACCTTGGCCCAGAGGAGCCCTACCACCCCACCTGCCCCAACCTGCCGGTCCCCGAAGAGTATAGCGAATGGTGACCGATGAATAATGAATGGGGGAGGAAGTAGCATGGATACTGAAACCAGGATGGCCTTTCCGCCCGGAGTTCTAGTCTCCGCTCGCGGTCGCGAATGGGTCGTCTTGCCCTCCGATGACCCGGACCTGTTGCTGCTCCGCCCTCTGAGCGGCAGCGAACGCGAGATCGCTGGCATCTACCTCCCGCTGAGGCTGGAGGAGGTCCGGTCGGCCACCTTCCCCCTGCCCAGTCCCGAACGCGCCGGCGACTTCGCCTCCGCCATGCTGCTGTGGGACGCGGCGCGTCTCTCCCTGCGTAGTGGCGCCGGGCCGTTCCGCTCCATGGGGCGTATCTCTGTCCGTCCCCGCCCCTACCAACTGGTACCCTTGCTCATGGCTCTGCGCCTGAACCCCGTGCGCCTGCTCATCGCCGACGACGTGGGCGTCGGCAAGACCATCGAGGCGGGTCTCATTGCCCGCGAGCTGTTGGATCGGGGCGAGATCCGCCGCCTCGTCGTCCTCTGCCCGCCCTACCTCTGCGATCAATGGCAGCGCGAGCTGGCCGAGAAGTTCCACATCGAGGCGGTAGTGGTGCGCTCGGGCACCGTGGCTCGGCTGGAGCGGGCTTTGCCCCGCCAGGACCTGAGCATCTTCGAGTACTACCCCCACCTCATCGTCAGCGTGGACTTCGCCAAGTCGGAGCGCCGTCGCCACGCCTTCGAGCTCCACTGCCCCGAATTCGTCATCGTGGACGAGGTCCACGGCTGTGCCCGGCCCGCCGGGCGCTCCAAAGTCCAGCAGCAGCGCTACGAACTGCTGAGCCGCCTGGCCCAGAAGCCCGACCGTCACCTGGTGCTGCTCACCGCCACACCCCACAGCGGCGTCGAAGAGTCCTTCCGCTCCCTGCTGGGGCTGCTGCGCCCTCAATTCGAGGGTTGGGAGATCCACGCCCTGCCCGAATCCAAACGCCGGGAGCTGGCCCGCCACTTCGTCCAGCGCCGCCGCGCCGACGTGGCCCGCTGGCTGGGGGAGGAGACCCCCTTCCCAGAGCGCATCTCCGAGGAAGCGCCCTACACCCTTACGCCTGAGTACCGCGAGCTCTTCCACGATGTCTACGCCTTCGCCCGCGAGATCGTGCGTTCCGGGGAGACCTTGAGCGGATTTCGCCGCCGCATCCGCTACTGGACGGCGCTGGCCCTGCTCCGCTGCGTGATGTCCAGCCCCGCTGCCGCTCAGATGGCCCTGGAGGCCCGGGTGGCCCGCCTGGAAGAGGCCGTCTTGGGAGAACCCGAGGAGGCGGAGGACACCCTGTTCTCCCCTTACGTCTACGACACCCCCGACCGGGAAGCCACGGTAGACCTCTCGCCGGGCTACGTGGTCGAAGAAGGGGAGCGGACCCTGCAGGAGGGTGAGCGTCGGCGGCTGCGCCAGTTCGCCAGGCGTGCGGCTGCTTTGCGAAGCGAGGGCGACGCCAAAGTGGCCGCCGCCGCCGAGGTGGTCCGCAACCTGCTGGAAGATGGCTACCACCCCATCGTCTGGTGCCGCTACATCGCCACCTCCGACTACGTAGCCGCCGAATTCCAGCGCCGGCTCAGTGATCAGTGGCCGGACTTACATGTCATCTCCATCACCGGCGCGCTCACCGAGGACGAACGGCAGATCCGGGTGGCGGAACTCTCCCGCTCTCCCCGCCGCGTGCTGGTGGCCACCGATTGTCTGAGCGAGGGCATCAACCTGCAGGAGGCCTTCAACGCCGTGGTGCACTACGACCTGCCCTGGAACCCCAACCGCCTGGAGCAGCGGGAAGGACGGGTGGACCGCTTCGGTCAGACATCTCCGACGGTGAAGGCTGTGCTCATCTACGGCCAGGACAACCCTGTGGACGGTGCCGTGCTGGACGTACTCATCCGCAAGGCGGTGGACATCCGCAGGGCCCTGGGCGTGACAGTGCCCGTGCCGGTGGAGAGCGAAAGTGTGGTCGAGGCCGTGCTGCGTTCCCTCTTCCTGCGAGGCGAATCCGTCGTTGCACGCCAGTTGAGCTTCTTCGAGACAGAAGAACTGGGTGTGGAGGCTGTCCACAAACAGTGGGATGAAGCTGTAGATCGGCAGCGGGTCAGCCGCACCCGCTTTGCCCAGCACGCCATCAAACCGGATGAGGTGGCCCGGGAGCTGGAGGAGGCGGATGCGGTGCTGGGAGACCCGGAGGCCGTAGAGCGCTTTGTACGCACCGCCTGTCAGCGGCTGGGTGCTCCGTTGCAACTGGTACGCGACGGGGTCTGGCGCCTGGACACCCAACTGCTGCCCGACGAACTGCGGGAACACCTCGGTGGGGAAAGAGAATGGCTGATTACCTTCCAATGGCCAACCCCGGCAGCAAGTGGCGAGTGGCGGATGGCGAATAGCGAATGGCGAATAGCGAGCAGCGAACGGCGAGTGGCGAATGGAGACTACTCGCCACTCGCCACTCGCCACTCCCCATTCCCCACCCACATTGGACGCAACCACCCATTCACCGCCGCCCTGGCGGAATACCTCCTGGGCCAGGCCCTGGACCCGGGAGATGGGACACCGCCGGCGGCCCGCAGCGCGGTCATCCGCACCGATGCGGTAGCCCGCCGCACCACGTTGTTGCTGTTGCGCCTGCGACACCTCCTGAAGACGTGGAACGCCACCCCGAACCTGGCGGAAGAGTGTGTGGTGTGTGGTTTCCGCGGCCGTCCGGGCAGGCTGGAGTGGCTCTCGGAAGCCGAAGCGCTGCGCCTGTTGAGGGAAGCGCAACCTCGGGCCAACGTCACGCCCACGGAGCGCCGGGAATGGCTGGCCGAAGCTCTCTCCTGGCTCTCGGAACTGGAGCCCGACCTGACCCACCTGGCCGACGAGCGTGCCAAGCACCTCCTGGAAGCCCACCGTCGTGTGCGCAAGATCACCCATCAAGGACGATTGAGTGTGAAACCTCGATTGCCGGCGGATATTCTTGGGATGTACATTTTATTGCCGGTTCGGGGATGAGAGTATTGACACCTCGAAGGAGTGGGCAGTGCGGGCGTCATGCAAAGGGGCAACACAATCGTGGAGGGGGCCCCAGGACAAAGCTAGAAGACGCCAGCGCGCTTGGCCAGGTGGTCCATCACCTGAGCCAACTGGCGCAAGTTGCGGCACTCCACCAGCAGGTCGCACTCCGGGGCGTAGAGGTCGATGATGCTGTCGCCCGTGCCCCAAGCCCACTGGGACTCGGGGTTGAGCCAGATCAGGCGGCGGGCGCGGCGCCTGATTTCCGCCAGCGCCTCGACCTGGGGGTCGAAGAAGTTGCTGCGCCCGTCTCCCAACACGATCACCGTTGTGCGCTTGGTGAGGGCGTCGGCGTACTCGTCCAGGAACTGGCGGAAGACGCGGCCGAAGTCGCTGTGGGCCCAGTAGCGGATGTTGGCCTCGCCCGTGGCCATCTCCACGGCAGCCTCCAGCGAATTGCGCTCGAAGAACTCGGTCACCTCGTCCACGTCGGCGATGAAGACGAAGGAGCGCACGTGGCCGCGCTGCTGTTGCAGGCTGTAGACGAGCTGGAGCATGAAGCGCGAGGCGTTGCGCACTGACGAGGAAACGTCGCAGAGCACGGCCAGCCGCAGCTTGTTGCGCCGGCGCTCCTTGAAGAAGAGCTCTATGGGCACGCCGGCCGTGCCGTAGCTGGCCCGCAGCGTGCGGCTGACGTCCAGCCGCTTGATGCCTCCCCGGCGCATCCGGCGGGCCACGTCGTCGCGCAGCTTCTGGGCGAGCTGCTGGACGACAGCCTCCATGGCCCGCACGTCCTCTTCCGTGTAGCGGGTGAATTCTTTGTCCATCAGGCTCTTGGTGAGGTGACGGCGCCGCTCGTCGGGCGGGGCCATGCGCCCGGCGGCCTCTTGGACCTGTTGGGCCACCCAGCGGGGGAAGAGCTCCTGGAGCTCCCACAGCCTCTGGCGCACTTGCTGGGCCAACTCGAACTCGCCGGCCTGTTGGAGCTCGCGGGCGAGCTGGATGAGCTGGGCTTGTATGCGGTGCCAGCCCATCCGGTCGAGCACGTACCGGGTGACCTGGCCGCGCTGCAACAAGTTCTCCAACTGTTGGAGCTGTTCGGGAGTCAGGTGGCGGAGCATCTCCGCCGTGATGACGGTGACGTTGCCGGCCAACAGGGCTTCGGTGAGCCGGTCGAGGGGCGGGAGGCCAAGGCGTTGCATGGCTTCCCGGAGCTGTCGCATGAACGCCTCGTGGGGTTTCAGCCGCCGTTCGCCGGCTGGCTCCTCGCCCCCATCCCCTTGTGGGAAGGGGATGGGCTCCACGTTGGGGCTGAAGTACCGCTCGAAGAGCTCGTCGAAGAGGGGGATGTCCTCCTGCCGTTTGACCAGCGCGGCCCGAAGGGCGGCCTTGACGGCGGTCCGGTCCCGCAGGCCCGTCTGCTGCAGGGCGAGGAAGGCGTCCAGGGCCTCGCTGCTGGAGACGCGCAGGCCGGCTGCCCGCAAGGTGTGTACGAATCCAACGAGCACATCGTCCACGGTTGGCCCCCTTTCACTCCATGCCCCACTCCCGCAGGCGCAGTTGGGCCCGGCGCAGCAGCTCGGGGATCGAGCGGCGCGTGCGGGCGTGGTCCCCCTCGTGTTTGACGATCACCCCCAAGGTGCGCTCCACTTCCTCGGCGCCCAAGTGGTGGACGTTGAGCAGGGCCAGGGCACGCGCCCAATCGAGGGTCTCGGCGATGCCCGGCACCTTCTTGAGGGGCAAATTGCGCACCTCCTGCACGAAGGCCACCACCTCGGCGGCCAAGGTGGCGCTGGCCTCGGGCACGCGCACGCGCACCACGTCCAGCTCCTCCCGGAAGGAGGGGTAGGTGATGAAGAGGTGCAGGCAGCGCCGCTTCAGGGCGTCGGAGAGCTCGCGGGCCTGGTTGCTGGTCAGGAGCACGAAGGGCCGAGTGCGGGCGCGCACCGTGCCCAGCTCGGGAATGCTCACCTGGAAGTCGCTCAGCACCTCCAACAAGAAGGCCTCGAACTCGGGGTCAGCCTTGTCCACCTCGTCCACGAGGAGCACGGGGCGCTGCTCCGAGAGGAGGGCCCGCAGCAGAGGGCGCGGCAGGAGGAAACGCTCGGAGAAGAAGAGGTCCTCCTCCTCGGCGATGCGGTCGAAGGCTTCGCGCAGGGTGCGCGTGTCGGCCAGGAGCTCGCCCACCCGGTCGCGGAGCACTTGGGTGTAGAGCATCTGCTTGGCGTACTGCCACTCGTAGAGGGCCTTGGTCTCGTCCAGCCCCTCGTAGCACTGGAGGCGAATCAGCTCGGCGCCGAGGGCGTCGGCCACAGCCTTGGAGAGCTCGGTCTTGCCGACGCCGGCCGGCCCCTCGACGAGGAGAGGTTTGCCCAAGCGGTCGGCCAAGTAGACGACGGTGGCGATGTCGTCGCCGGCCAAGTAGCGGGCGTTGCGGAGGCGTGCTTTCACGTCGTTGACGGACTGGAACATACCAACTCCTGTGTTACGTGTCACCGGGGAAGAAGACAGCAAGCCGAGCGGGTCACCCCGTGGCCGCTCGCGAAGGCTTGTGCTCAATTGTAATCATTCTGGGGCCCGCGCGCAACCGTTACGGCCGTGCCCCGCCCCTTCCCCGCACGTAGGCGCGCACGCGCTCCCGGTGGCGCCACCCGTGGGGCAGGCCCTGGGGGTAGCCCCACATTTTGGCCACGTCGCCTGTGACCCGGATGATGGGCACCAGGAGGGCGGCCAGAAGCCGCTCGTGCGGGCGGAGGAGGGACCTCATGCGCCAGAGCCGCTTGTAGGGCGTGTAGAACATGGCCGCGGCCCCCAAAGCCCAGAGGAAGCCGGCCAAGGCGGGCCGGCGGCGTGCCATGAGCGCCAGCGCCGGCACGAGGCCCAGGTAGGTGCCGTAGCGGATGGCGTGTCGCCGGGGCCAGAGGAGGCCCTGGCCGTCGCCGAGGGCGTAGTGGCGGTATTGGCGGGCAAAGGCGCGCAGGGTGGGGCGCGGCCGGAAGTAGACCACGGCGTCCGGCGCGTAGGCGATGCGGAAGCCGCGGGCTTGGACCGCCAAGTCGAAGAGCACGTCTTCGGAGAAGTCGGCCCACTCGGGGTAACCCCCCACGTGCTCCCACACGTAGCGGCGGAAGGCCACGCTGCGGCTGCTGGGCATGAAGCGCCCTCGTCCCATTTCCTCCCGCGCCGGGAGCGTGGTGGCCGCCAGGGCCACCTCGAAGGGCGTGTGGGGATCGGGCAAGAAGAAGCCGCTCACGAAGTCGGGCGGGTAAGGGGCCTCGAAGGGGGCGATCAGGCGCTCCAGCCAGCGGGCGTCCAGCCGCACGCCGGCGTCGGTCACGGCGATCAACTCGTGGCGGGCCTCGGCGATGGCGCGGTTGCGCCCCCGGCTGATGTTCGCCCCCGGCTCGACGAACACCCGCAGGGGCAGGCGCCCCTCGTAGGCGCGCAGGGCAGCAACCGTGTGGTCGGTGGAGCCGCCGTCCACGACGACGACTTCATCCGGGGGACGTGTCTGGGCCAGGACGGAATCCATCAGGGTTCCGACGGTATCACCCTCGTTGAGCACGGTGAGCACCAGGCTGACGGGCTCAGGCATGGTTCAGCGCTCCGGCGATTTGGGCGGCCACGCGGGCGTTGTTGACCAGGAGGGCCAAGTTGGCGCGCAGGGTGGCCCCTTCGCTGAGGTGGGCCAGGGCGCCGAGCAGGAAGGGCGTGAGGGCCGGGCCGGCCACGCCCCGGTCGGCGGCCAGGCGTTCGGCCTCGTCCAGCCAGGCGGAGAGGCGCTCGGCTGGCACCTCGTCGGCCTCGGGCACGGGGACCGCCACGAGAATGCCTCCCTGCTCCAAGGCCAAGTGGGCCCGCACGATGGCCGCGGCCTCCTCGGGCGTCTCCACCCGCACGTCCACGGGCAGGCCGCTGGCGCGGCTGAAGAAGGCCGGCAGCTCGTCGGTCCGGTAGCCCACCACGGGCACGCCCCAGGTTTCCAGCCACTGGCGGGTGCGTTCCAGGTCGAGGATAGCCTTGGGGCCGCTGCAGACCACGGCCACGGGGAGCGTGGCCAGGGCCGGCAGGTCGGCGCTCACGTCCCACGTCTCGCCCGGGTGGACGCCGCCGATGCCCCCGGTGGCGAAGAGGCGGATGCCGGCCCGCGCGGCCGCCCAGGCGGTGGCGGCCACGGTGGTGGCGCCCAAGTGTTCCCGCGCCAGGGTGATGGCCAGCGTGTGGAGGCTCACCTTGGCCGCGGGCTCGTGGGCCAGGCGCTCCAACACCTCGTCGTCCAGGCCCACCCGCACGGCTCCTCCCACCACGGCCACGGTGGCCGGCGTGGCGCCCTCCTCGCGGACGGCCTGCTCCATGCGGCGGGCGGTGTTCAGGTTGTGGGGCGCCGGCAGGCCGTGGGCGATGACAGTGCTTTCCAGGGCGACCACAGGGCGGCTGGCCTCCAGGGCGGCCTGCACGTCGGGGTGGATCAGAAGGGGGTGAGCGCCCATCGAACACCTCACAGGAGCCGGTCGTAGAGGCTGTCGAGGCTCAAGTCGGAGCGTACCGTCTCGGCACAGGTGAGGGTGAGGGCGGCCGCGCTGACGCCCAAGCGAACGGCCTCGTCCACGGGGAAGTCGTTGAGCAGGCCGAAGACTGTGGCCGCGGTGAGCGCGTCGCCCACGCCGGTCTGGTCCACCACCTCCACGTCCACGGCCGGCACGCGGCCGTACTCCTCGGCCGTGGCGTACACAGCTCCCTCTTCACCCAGGGTAATCACCACCGTGCGGACTCCGCGGGCCACCAACTCCCGCGCGGCCTCCAGGGCCTCGTCGGCGTGGCGGACGGGCCGGCCGCAGAGCACCTCGGCCTCGGCCGCGTTGGGGGTGAGGAGCCAGATGTGGGCCAGGTGGGGCGTGACGCGCTCGGCCAACAGGGTGGTGGTGGGGTCCACGCAGAGGGGCACGCCGTAGCGCCGGCAGAGGGTCACCACGGCTTGGATGGCCAAGGGCGAGAGATTGGCGTCCATCACCACGGCCCGTGCGTCCCGGAACCAGGAGCGGCGGTCCACGATGTAGGAGGGGGAGAGGAGGTACATGATGCCCATGTCGTCGATCGTCCAGCGGGGCTCGCCGCTGTCGTTCAGGAAGGCCAGGTAGGAGCCGGGCCGGAACTCGCCCGTGCGCAGCACTTGGCTCACGTCCACGCCGGCGTTCGCCGTGACGGCCAGCAGGTGGTCGCCGAAGGCGTCGGCGCTGATGGCCGAGAAGAGGGCCACGTCGAGCTCCAGGCGGGCCAAGTTCTCGGCGATGTTGCGCCCCACCCCGCCCACGCTCAGGCGGATGTGGCCGTGAACCGGCCCGCCAGCCTCGGGCCACTCGGCAGCTTTGACCTTGATGTCGAAGGCAGAGGCGCCGATGACGAGGGCATCCCACGCTCTGTTGCCCATCAGACCAGTCGCTCCCGCACGATGGCACTCGCGTAATCCATGGCCGACACCACCAAGACGATGGCCCACACGGCTGTGGCCGCCGAATTCCACTGGAGCTGGTTGATCCAGCGCTGTAGTTCCAAGCCGATGCCGCCGCCCCCCACGAAGCCGATGATGGTGGACATGCGCACGTTGATGTCCCAGTGGTAGACGGTGAAAGAGACGTAGGGGGGCACGATCTGGGGGACGACGCCGTACCAGATGACCTGCCACTCGTTGGCCCCGGTGGAGCGAATGGCCTCGATGGGGCCGGGATCGATGTTCTCGGCCGCCTCCGAGTAGAGCTTGCCCAGGGAGGCGATGGTGTGGACGCTGAGGGCCAAGACGCCGGCGAAGGGGCCAAAGCCCACCCAGATGGCGAAGATGGTCGCCAGGATGAGGGGCTCGATGGAGCGGGCGGTGTTGAAGAAGGAGCGCACGGCCACGTAGAGGGTGGTGCCCCACGGGGTCGTGGGCATCAGGTTGCGGGCGCCCAGGAAGCTGAGGGGAATGGCCACGAGGCCGCCGAAGGTCGTGGCCATCAGGGCGAGGAAGACAGTCTCGATCATCTTGTCGATGGTGGTGCGCAGGGTTTCGCTGGGGCGCAGGGCGCCTGCCTCCCACTTGAGCTCGGCTTCCAGCGTATGGTCGCCCCCTTGCTGGGCCAGGAGCGGGGGGATGTCCGTCTCCACGGTGAAGCGCCCTTGGGCGTCGGTCTCGAAGGGCTCGTCGCGCAGCCGGCCCTCGAGCCCGGCCACGCGCCAGTAGAGCCGGCCCGGGGTGTTGGGCCGAAAGCCGCTGCCGGAGACCACGAGGGAATCGCGCGCGTTCAGGCACGTGGCGGAGAGGGTGAGCGTCGGCCCTTCGGCGGGCGGTGGCTCGGGCGGGGGGGCGTCGCACGGCACGCGCACGACGGCGCTCACCGAGAGGGTCACGCGCTCGCGGGCCAGGAGGGAGGGGCGCACCAAGTCCGAGATGATGGGGCGCGCCTTGGGGGCGCCCTGGATCAGGTCCACCAGGTTGATGTCGGCTGTGCGCCAGCTCCAGATGTAGAGGGGGATGGCCAGGGCAACGAGCAGCAGGTATCGTCCCCAGCGGACGTAGAAGCTCCGTTCACTCATGGCTCACACGAACCGTTCGCGCACCTTGCGGCTGAAGAAATCGAGCACGGTGACGACGAGCGCGATGGCCCAGATGGCCGCGCTGGCCGAGCGGAAGTCGGTCAGGCGGATCCACTGCTGGAGCAGGAAACCGATGCCGCCGCCCCCCACGAAGCCGATGATGGTGGACATGCGCACGTTGATGTCCCATCGGTAGACGGTGAAGGCCACGAAGGGGGGCAAGACCTGGGGGAGGACCGCGTACCAGACCACTTGGACGCGGTTCGCCCCCGTGGCCGTGATGGCCTCGATGGGGCCGGGGTCGATGCTCTCGATGGCCTCCGAGTAGAGCTTGCCCAAGGCGGCGATGGAGTGCATGGTCAGGGCCAACACGCCGGCGAAGGGGCCCAAGCCCACCCACACCACGAAGACGATGGCCATGATCAGCGGCTCGATGGCCCGCAGGACGTTCAGCGCCGTGCGGGCCAGATAGTAGACCAGGAGGGCCAGCGGGTGAAACTGCATGAGGTTGCGCGCGGCGAAGAAGCTCAGGGGCACGGCGAAGATGGCGCCCCACGTGGTGGCCATGAGCGCCTGGGCTATGGTCTCCCCCATGCGCTGGGCCACCAGGTAACTCGTCTCCGTCAGGCGCCAGGGCCCCACGTCGCGGACGTAGCGCGCCTCCACGGTGTGGAGCTGGGCGCTCTCCTGGAACTGGCGGGGCACCACGTCGGGCACCGTCACCTTCACCTCGAAGGTGCCCTGCTCGTCGGCCACGAAGGTGACGAACTCGCCACCTGAGCGCAGGCGGACCCGGTCGCCGATGGGGTTTTCCCACCACAGCTCCCCCTCGACGTTGGGGGGAAAGCCTTCCCCTCGTACCGTAATGGTCTCGCCCACGGAAGCACACGCCGGCGTGGGCACAATCGTCGGGCCACTGCCGGCGCCGGCCGGCGGTGGAGAGGGCTCCTCGCCACAGGGCACCTGCACGGGCGCGGGGAAGGCCGCGTAGGTCACCTCCCGGTCCACGTAGTAGGGGCGCACGAGGCTGACGACGAAGGGACGGATCTTTTGAGCTCCCGCGGCCAACCGCTGCACGTCGATCTCCGTCACACGCCAGCCGATGGCGTAGACGATGATGGCCGCGCTCAGCACCAGCTTGACCGTGCTGGGGCGCCGCCCCTGCACGATGGTGCGCGTCTCCCAAGCGTTCCACAACCAGAAGGGCACCAAGGCCGGCAGCAGTGACCAGAACTTCAGCCACCAGAGCAGTGTCAGCAGTGTGGCGGCGGTGACAGCAATCCAGAGGCCCCGCTCCTGGCGGCCCGCGTAGATGTGTCCGGCCCCCGGAAAGAGCAGGGAGAGGAGGGGCGCCAGGCGGCGCCCGTTGGGCGGCGCCGGTTGTGGAACCCGCTCGGCCCGTTCCATGAACTCCTCAGCCCCTCTCAGCGAATTTCCACTTCAATGGCCTCGTCACCGTAGATCTCCTTGAAACGCCGGTCGTCGATCTCCTCGGGCCGGCCGTCGAAGACCAGCTCGCCGGCCCGCAGCGCGATGATGCGGGTGCCGTACCGGCGTGCCAAGCTGAGGAAGTGGAGGCTGCAGAGCACGGTGAGCCCCCGCTCCCTGTTCATCCACTCGATGTACTTCATGACCGAGTGGGACGTGGCCGGGTCGAGGCTGGCCACGGGCTCGTCGGCCAACAGGAGCTTGGGCTCCTGCATGAGGGCGCGCGCAATGCCCACCCGTTGCTGCTGGCCGCCGGAGAGCTCGTCGGCCCGGTTGTGAGCCTTGTCGGCAATGCCCACCAGCTCCAAGTTGCGCATGGCCCGCGCCCGGTCCTCACGGCTCCACAGGCCCAAGAGGCTGCGCCATGTGCTGGTGTAGCCCAGCCGGCCGGTGAGCACGTTGGTGAGCACCGTGTGGCGCTTGACCAAGTTGAACTGCTGGAAGATCATGCCGATCTGCCGGCGAATTCGGCGGAGCTCTTCCTGGCCGGCCGCGGTGATGTCCACCCCGTCCCAGAGAATCTGGCCCGAGGTGGGCTCGATGAGGCGGTTGATACAGCGCAGCAGCGTAGACTTGCCCGAGCCGGAGAGGCCGATGATCACCAGGAACTCCCCGTCCGGCACGGTGAAGGAGACCTCCTTAAGGGCCACGGTGCCGTCGTCGTAGACTTTGGTGAGCTTTCTGACCTCGAGCACGCTCCCTCCCTGACGGATGCGCGGTGCCCCCGTGAGCAGCAGGCCATGCTGCCCACGGGGGCGTGCTGGCTACTCGCCGCCCAGCTCTTCCACGCTCACGCCAGCCGCATCCAGTTGGGCGCGGAAGGCGTCGTAGAAGGAATCGTCGATGGGCTCCAGTCCCTCGATGGAGTAGACCGTCTGGAGCGCCTCCTTGCCCTCCTCGGTGCCGGCGATCTCCAGGAGCGCCGCTTGGAGCTTCTCGCGCAGGTCGGCCGGCATGTCCGGGCTGA
>JALSKA010000183.1 GCA_026989095.1 Ardenticatenaceae bacterium | reverse complement strand
GCATCCAGTACTCGCTGGAGAGCGTGCCCTTGGGCACGGCCGGCGGGGTGAAGTTGGCCGCCCACCACGTTCGCTCGGACCCCTTCCTGGTGATCAGCGGCGACGCCCTCACCGACTTCGACCTGCGGCGGGTGGTGGAGTTCCACGAGCAGGCCAAGGCACCCGCCACCGTGGTGCTGGCGCGCGTGGAGAACCCGCTGGAGTACGGGGTGGTGGTGACCGATGAGGCGGGCCGGATCGTGCGGTTCATCGAGAAGCCGGGCTGGGCGGACGTGGTGAGCGACACGGTGAACACGGGCATCTACGTGCTCAGCCGGGAGGTATTGGAGTACTTCGAGGAGGGCCAGGTCTTCGACTTCAGCCACGACCTCTTCCCCCTGATGATCGAGCAGAAACGCCCTCCATACGGCTACGTGGCCGAGGGGTATTGGACCGACATCGGCAACCCGGCCGCCTACCGGAGGGCGTCGGAGGATGTGCTGGCCGGGCGGGTCGAGGTGGAGCCCATCGGCACGGACATCGGCGGGGGAATCTACTGCGCGGGCACGTATCAGATCGCGCCGGACGCGCGCCTCTACGGCCCCATCTACTTGGGGGACGGGGTGAAGATTCTCGGAGGGGTGGAGATCCGCGGGCCGGCGGTGATCCGGGACAACGTGGTGGTGGACACGGGCAGCCGCATCGAGCGGTCGGTGATTTGGCGGAACACGTACATCGGCGAACGCTCCCAAGTGCTCGGGGCCATTGTGGGCCGGCAGTGCAGCATCAAGTCGCGCGTGATCATCCACGAGGGAGCGGTGATCGCCGACAACACGTTGGTCCACGAGGGGGCCATTATCCAGCCCAACGTGAAGATCTGGCCCGACAAGGAGATCGAGGCCGGCGCCACGGTGAGCACTAGCATCGTGTGGGGCGCCCAAGGGCGGCGCACGCTCTTCGGGCGCTACGGCGTCACGGGCCTGATGAACGTGGACCTGACGCCGGAGTTTGCCGCCCGCTTGGGCGCCGCCTACGGGGCCACGCTGCCCGTGGGGGCGTCGGTGGTGGTCAACCGAGAGGCCCACAACACGCCCCGCATCATCAAGCGGGCCATTCTCAGCGGCCTGCCGTCCGCGGGGGTCCACGTGCTCGACATCCGCACGCAGCCCATCCCCGTGGCCCGCTTCTACACGGCCCATTCAGGGGCACGGGGGGGCATTCACGTGCGCCTCTCCCCCTTCGACAACCGGGTGGTGGACGTGAAGGTGTTCGACGCCCAAGGCCTCGACTTGGAACGCCAGGCACAGCGCAACGTGGAGAACATCTTCTTCCGGGAGGATTTCCGCCGGGTCTACTTGGACGAGATCGGGCGCATTGAGTACGCGCCCAACGTGGTGGAGGCGTACTCGGCCGCGTTCATGGAGTCGTTGGAGCAGGAGCTCTGGCCCCTGCCGGGCCGGTTCGGCGCCGTGGTGGTGGACTACGCCAACGCGGTCTCGGCCCTGATCCTGCCGGGGCTGCTGAGCCGGCTCGACGTTGATGTGGTGGCGCTCAACGCCGGCCTGGACGAGCGCAAGCTGTTTCGCACCCGGGAGCAGTTTCAGCAGGGAATGCACCAACTGGCGGCCATCACCCGGGCGCTGGACTCGAACTTGGGGGTTCGGCTGGACGTGGGGGGCGAGCGCATCTTCCTCACCACGGCCAACGGGGCCGTGGTCGCCAACATGGACGCGCTCCTGGCCGTGACCAAGCTGGTCTTCGACGTGTGGCCAGGGAGCCTGGTGGGCATTCCCTCCACGGCCCCACGGGCCTTCGAGCACATTGCCGAGGCGATGGGGGGCCACGTGCGGCGCCTGCGCAACGACCCCCAGGCGTTCATGAAGGCGGCGGCAACGGGGGAATTCACCCTGGTGGGTGACGGCAGTGGGGGGTTCATCTTCCCGGTCTTCACCCCCTTCTCGGACGGCATGTTCGCCACGGTGAAGATCCTGGAGCTCTGCATGTTGGCCGGCGTGCGCTTCGACGAGGTGGTGCGCTCGCTGCCGGCCTACGCGATGGCGCGGACCCGGGTGCCCTGCCGCTGGGAGGCCAAGGGCCGGCTCATGCGCCGCCTGCACGAGGAGTTCCCCGCCGCCCCCGGCCGCGCCTCCCCCGAGGGCGTGTTGGTCGACGTGGGCGACCGGGAGTGGGTGCTCATCATCCCCTCTCCCGACGAACCCTTCTTCCTCGTCGTGGCCGAAGGCCCCTCCTACGCGCGCGCCCAAGAGCTGGTGGAAGCGTACAGCGCCCTGCTGGTCGGGCTCCTGGAGTCGTCCGGGCGGGGCCATTGAGGAGCAACACGATGGACCCGTGGCACTACATCGGGCCCGAGAACACCGTCTACTGCCTGCTCTCCTTCGAGGGTCCCGATCCCTACTCCCGGGCCGGCGGCCTGGGCACTCGCGTCACCGAGTTCAGCCGCACCTTGGCCGAGAAGGGCTACGAAACCCACCTCTTCTTCGTGGGCGATCCCGAGAAGTCCTTTCAGGAGCGCCTCTGCGGGGACCGATTGACCCTCTGGCGGGTGGCGCAGGATGTCAGCCGCTACTACCTCCAGGGGGTGTACGATGGCGAACAGGAGAAACACGCCGTCTACAGCACGGTCGTGCCCCATTTGGTCGTCCAGGAGGTGGCCCAGCCGGCCATTGAGCGGCAGAAAGCCGTCGTGGTGATGGGGGAGGATTGGCACACGGCCGAATCCATGTGGCGCATCAGCGATATGCTCTTCTGGCGCGGGCTCCGACGCCACGCGGTGTTGCTGTGGAACGCCAACAACGTCTTCGGCTTCGAGCGAATTGACTGGGATCGGCTGCGCATGACGGCCCACATCACCACAGTGAGCCGGTACATGAAGTACCGCCTGTGGGAGCACGGGGTCAACGCCATCGTGATCCCCAACGGCATCCCCGGGCGCTATTTGCGCCCCGTGAACGCGGAACTCGTCCACGTGCTCCGCCAGGAGCTGAAAGGCCGCTTGCTCCTGGTCAAGGTGGGACGGTTCGACCCCGGGAAGAACTGGATCGCGGCGGTGCGGTCGGTCTCGCGGCTGAAGCACATGGGCTTGCGGCCGTTGCTCCTCATGCGTGGGGGCATCGAACCCCACGGCCACGAGGTCTTCGCCGAGATCGACCGCCTGCACCTCCTCCACGTGGACATGCACACGTCGGCCGGCGCGGCCGACGCTGAGATCGTGCGCACCATCGCGGCCCTGGCCTCCAAGGCGGACGTGATCAACTTCCAGTTCTTCGTGCCCGAGGCCGTGCAACGGGTGCTCTTCTGCGCCAGCGACGCGGTGCTGGCCAACAGCACCCACGAGCCCTTCGGCCTGGTGGGCCTCGAGGTGATGGCCGCCGGGGGCATCGCTTTCACGGGCTCCACGGGCGAGGACTACGCCCAACACCTGCTCAACGCCATCACCTTGGACACCGACTCGCCAGACGAGATCGTGGGGCATGTGCTCTACCTGCGTGAACACCCGGAGATCGCGCGCAACTTGCGGCGCGTGGGCCGAATCACGGCCCGCTTCTACCGGTGGGAGGCGATCATCGAAAAGCTGCAGAGCAAATTGCAGCACCTTCTGATGTGATGTGAGCGGCGGGAGGGGCCTGCTCACAGCGATTTCCACGGCCCGCTTTGACGATTTAAGGCTTTGCGGTACAATACCCCCACGAAAGGGGGCCGGTGAGCTCCCTTTCCTCTTGTCTTGGTGGGATGTGTCATCCACCGGCCGGCCAACACCGGCCGGAGAATGTCTGAAATTGAGGGAACGACATGGCTGAGATTCAACTCCGCGCAGAAGTTCGGACCATCATCGGCAAGAAGGTGAAACGACTCCGGCAACAGGACCTGGTGCCGGGCATCGTCTACGGCGGCGGCTTGGAGGAGGGCGTGCCTATCCAAGTGCCCCGTCGGGAGCTGGTGAAGACCTTGCAGGCCGCCGGCGCCACCAACATCATTCAGCTCCAGGTGGACGGTCGAGACCAGCCTCTGGCCACGGTGGTGCGCGAGGTCCAACGTGATGCTATTTCCCACGCGATCCTGCACGTGGACTTCCAAGCCGTGCGCATGGACGAGCCCATTCGCGTGGACGTGCCCATCCACGTGGTGGGCCAGGCGCCGGCCGTGGCCCGTGGCGAGGGCATTGTGACCCAACTCATCGAATCGCTCGACCTGGAAGCGCTGCCCTCCGAGCTTCCCCACGAGATCGTGGTGGATGTCAGCTCGCTCGAGCACATCGGCGACTTGATCACCGTGGCCGAGCTGCCCATTCCGCCCGGCGTGAAGGTGTTCACCGACCCGGACGTGGCCGTGGTCGTCGTCCAGCCGGCCGGCGCCGGTGAGGTCGAGGAGGTGGCCGAGGCCGAGGAGGGCGAGCCCGAAGTTGTGGGCGCCGAGGACGAGGAGGCGTGACGTCCCCCGGCACGAGGGGGCCAGCGCACAGCACCACGAAGCCCGGCCACAACGTGCCGGGCTTTGTCGCTCATTCCGCCGGGCAATTCGCCCTGACGAGCGCACAGCAGAGCAGACGCGAACGAGGAGCAACCCGTGATTAGTCCGCTGAATTGGCTCTTAGGACTCTTCTCCCGCGACATCGCCATTGACTTGGGCACGGCCAACACGCTGGTGGCCATCCGCGGCAAGGGCATCATCATCAACGAGCCCTCGGTGGTCGCCATCGAGAAGAAGACGAAAAAGGTGCTGGAGGTGGGCGCGGACGCCAAGGAGATGGTGGGGCGCACGCCGGCCGACATCGTGGCCATTCGTCCCCTGCGCGACGGCGTGATCTCCGACTTCGACGTGACAGAGGTGATGCTCAAGAGCTTCATCCGCAAGGCCCACGAGCAGAGTTTCTACCCCATCCCCAGGCCCCGCATCATCATCGGCATTCCCGGTGGCGTCACCGAGGTGGAGCGCATCGCCGTCCACGACGCGGCCATGAACGCCGGCGCGCGCGAAGTTCACCTGATCGAGCAGCCCATGGCCGCGGCCATTGGGGCCGGGTTGCCCGTCACCGAGTCGGTGGGCAACATGATTATCGACATCGGGGGCGGCACCACGGAGATCGCCGTCATCTCCCTGGGGGGCATCGTGGTGAGCAACTCCATCCGCATCGCCGGCGACGAGCTGGACGAGGAGATTATCAACTACGCCCGCCAGCGCTACAACCTCCTCATCGGGCCCCGCATGGCCGAGCGGGTCAAAATCCAAATCGGTTCCGCGTACCCCCTCGAGGAGGAGAAGACCATGGAGCTGAGAGGGCGCAACCTGATCACCGGCCTGCCCGAGGCCATCGTGGTGAGCAGCGTGGAGATCCGCGAGGCCCTCAGCGGCCCGGTCAGCGCCATTGTGGAGGCCGTGCGGGCCACCATCGACCAGACGCCCCCCGAGCTGGTAGCCGACCTCATGGAACACGGCATTGCCCTGGCAGGGGGCGGCGCCCTGTTGCAGGGGCTGGCCCAGCGGCTCACCGAGGAAACGCACATGCGGGTCTACGTGGTGGACGACCCGCTGGGCTGCGTGGTGCGCGGGTGTGCTACCGTGTTGGAACACATGGACGTGCTCCACAAGGTGTTGGCCCGCACGTCCCACCCCATCGTGGCACGGGCATGAGGAACCATGTTCAGCCTGCGGCGCCAGATCTCCCCCCTGGTGATCCTGGCCTTCGTGGCCGTGCTGCTGGTCGTCCTCGACCAGGCGGGCTCCCTGCGCCAGCCCCAAGACCTGGTGCGCAACGCGACCGTCCCCGTCGAACGGGAGCTCACCAGGAGCACTGAGGCCGTGCGGGAATGGCTTTTCGCCCTGCGCCATTTGAGCACGCTGCGCCGTGAGAACGAGCGCCTGCGCGGCGAGCTCGAACAACTGGCCCAAGTGCGAGTGCGCCTCATCGAGCTGGAAAACGAGAACCGCCAACTGCGGGAACTCCTCGCCTTCAAGCGAGACCGGCCCAACTTCCTGCTGCTCGTGGCCCAGGTGATAGCCCGCGAGCGGCCGGCGCTCGTCACCGGAGGCGACCCCAACCCCCTTGTCCAAGCCGTGCGCATCGACCAAGGACGGGCTCAGGGGGTCGAGCCGGGAATGCCCGTCATCACAGCACGAAGTCTGGTGGGCCGCGTGGTCGAAGCAGGCGAGCAGTGGGCCGTGGTCAAGCTCATCAGCGACGAGTCCATGTCCGTGGCGGCCTTGGACCAGCAGAGCCGCGCCGCCGGCGTCGTTCAAGGCACGGGCGACGGGCTGGTCATGCGCTTCATCCCCCACGACCAGAGCGTCGAGCCGGGAGATGTGATCATCACCTCCGGGCTCGGGGGCAACTTTCCCAAGGGGCTGGTCATCGGCACCGTCCAGTCGGTGCGCCGGCAGGACATCGCCCCGTACCAGGAGGCCACTATTGTCCCGCCCGTGGACCTGACCAACTTGGAATATGTGTTCGTCATCCGGGCCTTCACCGCCGGCGACACCGGGGAGGACGAGGAATGAAGGCCGCCCTCACCGTGGCCGGCGCGCTGCTGTTGGGCCTCCTCCAGGCCACCCTCTTCACCGGCCGCCTGCAACCCAACCTGGTGCTGGTGTGGGTCATCGCCCTCAGCTTGGCACGCGGGGCCGAGACATCGGCGTGGTGGGCCTTCTGGAGCGGCCTCCTGCTCGACACGCTCTCGGCCGCCCCCTTCGGCGTCTTCACCCTCTCCCTGCTCCTGGTGAGCTTTCTGGTCAGCGTGGGGGAGTCGGCCATTTACCGCACCAGCCTCTTCTTGCCCCTGCTGGTCGGCCTGGCGGCCTCGACGGCCTACTATTTGCTCCTCTTCTTCTTCCTGAATACACTAGGGTGGAAGACATCCTGGTGGCCGGCGTGGCGCCTGGTCGGGATGAACGTGCTCGTGGACACGGTGCTCGTTCCCCTGGCCTACAAAGTGGCCGAAGTCTGGCCGCCGCCGGCAGACGCGCGCACATGAGGGCCCTACAGCGTGCCCCGCGAGGAGAGGAAACTGGAGTGCCCCACGCGCCACGGCGAACGGCGAGTGGTGAGCGATGAGTCGTTCCCGGGGGAAAGGAGACTGGAGTGCCCCACACGCCACCCCAGCTCCAAGTAGGCGGTGAAACCGGCCAAGTCAGAGGCCGCCGGCGCCTGGTGTGGCTGCGGCTCCTGGTGCTGCTGGTCTTCGCGGTGTTGGCCGCCCGCCTCTGGCAGCTCCAAATCCTGGAGGGGGACCGCTACCGGCTCCAAGCCGCCGGCAACCGCTTCGCCCTGCAGACGGTGCCGGCGCCCCGGGGCGTCATCTACGACCGCATCGGCCGCATCTTGGCCCGCAACGTGGTCTCCTTCGACGTGACGGTGGTGCCCGCCTCCGTGCCCGAGGAGCAGGAGGAGACCATCCTGCGCACGTTGGCCGCGCTGCTCGACATTCCCCTGAACAATTACGCCGCCTTGGCCCAAGCCAGCTTGGGCGAGGACAGCGTGGCCGACCCTCCTCCGCCGCTCGACCCGAACTGCGGTGAGCCCGGCCTGCTGGAGTGCTTCCGCGTGGCCAAACAAGCTCCTTACCGCGCAATCCGCGTGGGACGCGATGTGCCCGCCGACAGGGCGTTCCAACTGCTGGAACAGGCCGTCTTCCTCCCCGGGGTCTTCGTGGAGCCCAAACCCAAGCGCCTCTACGTGTACGGCCCTCTCCTGGGCCACATTCTGGGCTACATGATGCCCGTCTCCCAGGAGTTCCTCGAACAGGCCCCCAGCTCGGAGGAGTACGAGCTGGTGGACGAAGCCGGCGTGGCCGGCGTGGAGGCGTCGTTCGAGCGCGAGCTGCGGGGGCGCAAGGGACGCAAGCTCGTGGAGAAGGATGTCTTCGGACGGGAGGTGCGCGTTCTCTACGAGGTGCCGCCGGAGCCGGGCTACAACATCTTCCTCACAATAGACGTGGACCTGCAGCGCGTGGCCACCGAGGCGCTGCGGAGGGGCCTCGAGGAGGTGGGGAGCCCCCGGGGAGCTGTGGTCGCCCTGGACCCGCGAGACGGCCAAATCCTGGCGTTGGTCTCCCTGCCCAGCTACGACAACAACCTGTTCGTGGGCCCCATCTCGCCGGCCGACTACCAAATGCTCCTGGAGGACGAGCGCAAGCCGCTCTTCAACACGGCCATCTCAGGCGCCTTCGCGCCCGGCTCCATCTTCAAGCTGGTGACGGCCTCGGCTGCCCTCCAGGAGGGCGTCATCACCCCGCAGACGCGCCTGAGCGCGCCGGGCATCATCTACCTGCCCAACAAATACTTCCCGGACGACCCCGACCTCGCCCAGCCCTTTTACGACTGGCTGCCGGCGGGCCACGGCGTCATCAACGTGGTGCGCGCCCTGGCCCGCTCGTCCGACGTCTTCTTCTACAAAGTGGCCGGCGGCTTCCCCGGAGAGATCGAGGGGCTGGGCATCGAGCGGCTGGCCCGCTGGGCCCGCATGTTCGGCCTGGGCGAGCTCACGCGCGTGGACTTGCCGGGCGAGGCGGCCGGCCTTGTGCCCACGCCGACGTGGAAGCGACAGGCACTGGGGGAGACGTGGGTCACCGGCGACACGTACAACTTGGCCATCGGCCAAGGGTTTCTCACAGTCACCCCGTTGCAGATGGCCAACGTCACGGCCGCCGTGGCCAACGGCGGCACCCTCTACCGTCCCCAGCTCGTCTACCAAGTCCAGGACGCCGAGGGCAACGTGATCAAGGGGTTCCGGCCCGAGGTCCTGCGCCACGTGCCCGTTGATCCGGACAACTTGGCCATTGTGCGCGAGGGGATGCGCGGAGCCGTGGCGTGGCCCGACGGCACCGCCAGCTTCGCCGGCCTGCCCACCAGCGTGGCCGTGGCCGGCAAGACCGGCACGGCCGAATACTGCGACCCCCTGCCCGACCTCAGCGACTGCCGGCGCAACGAGAACGGGTATCTGGTAACCCACGCCTGGTTCACGGCCTTCGCCCCCTACGAGAACCCCGAAATCGTGTTGCTCGTCTTCGTCCACGGCAACGGGCGCGAGGTGTTGGAGGGCTCGAAAGTGGCCGCTCCCATCGCCGCCGAAATCCTGCGATACTGGTTCGAGGAGCGTGCCCGGTAGCCGGACACACTTCACTTGAGGGATGGCCTTCTCCAATGAAAGTGACGGTGAGAGGAGAACGCGACGGCCCCGTGCTCATTCTGGACGAGTGCGCGTCGGCCGATCCCGAAATGGTGGCCGGTGAGCTGCGCCGCTACTTGGAGGCCCACGCCTCCTTCTTCCAGGGCGCTTCCATAACCCTGGACGTGAGGGACCAAAAACTCTCGGCCGAAGCCCTGGCCAGCCTCCTGGAGGTCGCCGAGGCGTTTGGCCTGCGCGTGGAGGCGCTGCGGGGCAAGGAGCGGGAAACTCGCGCCGCCGCTCTCGCCTTGGGCTTGAGGACCCCCTTCACCCCCGAGGAGATGACCCCGCTGAGCACTGCGGTTCCCGAGGGGGCACAGCAGGCCCTGGTCGTCCGGCGCACCGTGCGCAGCGGCCAGAGCATCCGCTTCCCGGGCACAGTGGTGGTCTTCGGCGACGTGAACCCAGGCGGCGAGATCATTGCCACGGGGGACGTCTTCGTGTGGGGTCGGCTGCGGGGCGTGGTCCACGCCGGCGCCGACGGCGACGAGAGCGCCGTGGTCTGTGCCCTGGAGCTGGCCCCCACACAGCTCCGCATCGGGAGCCACATCGCCCGCCCACCGGAGGAACCGCGCCGGCGCCGTTTGCGGCTCTGGCGGCCGGCCAGCAGGCCCGAGGTCGCCCGCGTTCACAACGACACCATCGTGGTTGAAAGGGCCCTGTGACGCGGGAAAGGAGCTTGCCAGGACCTCAGTTTTGGATACCATCAGGCTATGGGAGCGCTCACCCCGAGGGCTCAGAAAAGGTGTGAAAGGGAGCCACAAACATGTCCGGCACGGTCATTACCATCACATCCGGCAAAGGCGGGGTTGGCAAGACGACTGTCACGGCCAATGTGGGCACGGCCTTGGCCATGTTGGGCCACAGCGTGGTGGTGATCGACGCCGACATCGGCCTGCGCAACTTGGACCTGGTCATGGGCTTGGAGAACCGCATCGTCTACGACATCGTGGACGTGGTGGAAGGGCGCTGTCGGCTGCGCCAGGCCCTGGTGCGCGACAAGCACCTGCCCGAGCTCCACCTTCTGCCGGCAGCCCAGACGCGCGACAAGACGGCCATCTCGCCGCGCCAAATGGCCGAGGTGTGCGACGCCCTGCGCCCCCACTTCGACTACATTCTCGTGGACTCGCCGGCCGGAATCGAACAGGGGTTCCAGAACGCCATTGCCGGCGCCGACCGGGTCATCGTGGTCACCACGCCGGAGGTGAGCGCCGTTCACGATGCCGACCGCATCATCGGCCTGCTGGAAGCGGCCGAACGGGGCCCTATTCACCTGGTGCTCAACCGCATCAAGCCCGACATGGTGCGCCGGGGCGACATGCTCACCGTGGACGATGTGCTCCACATCCTCGCCGTGGAGCTGATCGGCATCATCCCCGAGGACGAACAGATCATCGTCACCACGAACCGAGGCACGCCCATCGCCCTCAACCCGAACTCGCCCACGGGGCGGGCCTTCCAGGAGATCGCCCGGCGCGTGCGTGGCGAAAATGTGCCCATCACGCCGTTGCGCGACAGAGGATTGCTGGAGCGCTTGTTCGGGTTCATGCGCTCCTCCTAGCTCGGTTTTTTGGGAGGCGGCCTTGGAATTCCTGCGCCGACTGCTCGGAAGAGAACCCTCCAGCCGGGACGTGGCCAAGGAGCGACTGCAGCTCGTGCTGATCTACGACCGTACAGGGCTCTCGCCCGGCGTGCTGGAGACGCTGCGGGAGGAGATCGTGGCCGTCCTCTCACGCCACATCGACATCGACCGGGACGGCATCGATCTGAGCGTCACCCAAGAGGGACGACAGACCAAGCTGATCGCGAACATTCCGCTTCGATCACGCCGGCCGTGAGGGAGCCACATGAACCGACGGGCGTGGCGCAACTTCGACTACTCGCTCCTGGTGCTCTCCTTGACCTTGGTGGCCTACGGCTGGCTGATGGTCCGCTCGGCTCAGCCGCCGGACCGGCCGTATGCGCTCTACCAGCTCCTCTGGATCGGGGTGGGCCTGGTCTGTTCGCTGGGGGTCAGCCTGATCGACTACCGCCTCCTCAACCACCTGGCGCGCCCCCTCTACGTGGTACTCGTCCTCGCCCTGGGGATGGTGTTGGTCATGGGGCGCACGGCGTTCGGCGGGCAACGTTGGTTGGCCGTGCTCTTCTTCACCGTGCAGCCATCTGAATTGGCCAAGGTGGGGCTCATTGTGATCCTGGCCACCTTCCTAGGCCGGCGTGCCGTGGGGTTCCGCACGGTGGCCATCTCGTTTCTGCTCGTCGTCCCCTTGGCCGGCCTCATCTTCCTCCAGCCGAGCCTCTCCACGGCCCTCATCCTCTTCGCCATTTGGGGGGGAATGCTCTTCGTGGCCGGCGCGCCCGTGCGCTACTTCCTCAGCGGCGGCGTGGCGTCCGTGGCGGCGCTGCCGCTGGCGTGGAACTATGTGCTCCAGGAGTACATGCGCGAGCGCATCCGCATCTTCCTCAACCCCTTGGCCGACCCCGGTGGCAGCGGGTACAACTTGCTCCAGAGCCGCATTGCCATCGGCGCGGGCGGGCTGCTGGGGCAGGGGTACGGCGCCGGCGGCCAGAGCCAGCTCGGCTACCTGCGCGTGCGACACACCGACTTCATCTTCTCGGTCATCGCCGAGGAGCTGGGATTCTTGGGCGCCTTTGTGCTCTTCGTGTTGTTGGTCATTCTTCTCTTCCGGCTCATTCACATTGCCCAAGAGGCCCGCGACGCCCAAGGGCGCCTCATTGTTGCCGGCGTGGCCGTGATGATCTTCTTCCAAGCTGCGGTCAACATCGGCGTGAACGTGGGCTTGCTCCCCCCCACGGGCGTTAGCCTCCCCTTCATCAGCTACGGCGGCAGCAACTTGATCACCCTCTTCCTCGGCTTAGGGTTGGCCCAAAGTGTGGCCCTTCGACGCCATGCCCTGGAGTTCGATTGACCCATGTGGAGCCCCAATCACCCTCCCCGCGCCATCGCCATCGACGGGCCGGCAGCCTCCGGCAAGAGCAGCGTCGGCCAGCGGCTGGCCCGTCACCTGGGCTACCTCTACTTCGACACCGGCGTGATGTACCGCGCCGTGGCCTTCCTGGCCCACGAGCAGCACATTCCCCCCGACGACGCCGAGCGTCTGGGCGCCCTGGCACGAACAGTGCGCTTGGACGTGCTTCCCGCGCCCGAGCCCCCCCACTACGCGGTGCGCGCCGACGGGCGAGACATCACTTGGGCGCTGCGCCTGCCCGAGGTGGAAGCCACTGTCTCGGCCGTCTCCGCACACCCGTCGGTGCGGGCGGCCCTCACGGAACAACAGCGGCGCGTCGGCCGACAAGGTCGCGTGGTCATGGTAGGGCGGGACATCGGCACAGTGGTCATGCCGGAGGCCGAGTTCAAGGTCTACTTGGACGCCTCCCCGGAGGAACGGGCCCGCCGGCGGTACGCCGAGCTGCAGGCACGCGGCGAGCCGGTCTCCTACGAGGCCGTTCTGGCCGCCGTGCGCGAGCGCGATCACCTCGACAGCACGCGCGAGACCGCCCCCCTCACACGCGCCCCCGACGCCATCTACGTGGACACGACTCACCTCTCCCTCGACGAGGTGATCGCCCACCTGTTGAACTGCATTGAAAGGGGCTCCCCTTCCCCTTCATCGGGGAAAGGTGGCCCGCCGAGCTAATTGTCAACCCCAACGCACGGGGTATAATCTGAACCATCGGAGAAGGCTCAGTGGTCCTCAGGAGGTGTCCACGTGTCCACATACACACGAGTAACCCGCATTCTCCAGGAAGCTTTGGGGCAGGAAGAAGGCCTGCTCGTGATGGAGTACATCGCGTCTCGGCTCGTGCCCGAAAACGTCGTCACGCGAGAAGAACTTCACGAGGCGATATCCGACATTCGCCTTGAAATCGAAAAGCTTCACCGCCGCCTTTCCCAAGACATAGAATCCGTCCGCCTAGAAGTAGACAAAGTTCGCACCGAACTGACAGGAGAAATCGAGAAGGTCCGCACCGAGCTGTCAGGAGAAATCGACAAGGCTCGCACCGAGCTGTCAGGAGAAATCGAGAAGGTCCGGGTCCAGTTTGCCGGGCAACTCGATCAGATTCGTGCGGAAATCGACCAGGTGCGCGCCGAGTTCACCGGACAAATCGCGCAGGCACGCGAGGAGCACACCGACCTCACCGGACAAATCGAGCAGGTGCGCGCCGACCTCACCGGACAAATCGAGCAGCTCCGCGCCGAGTTCACCCGGCAAATCGAGCAGCTCCGCGCCGAGTTCACCCGGCAGATCGAGCAGCTCCGTGCGGAAAACGAACAGATGCGCG
>JALSKA010000182.1 GCA_026989095.1 Ardenticatenaceae bacterium | reverse complement strand
CGTCTTTGAGGGCTATCTGCGCGCAACGGACCGTGTGCGGGTGTTGTTGGAGTTCTTGGGCCAGGTGAGCCGGGCCGACGTGCCGGCCACACACGTCGTTCCCGTCGCCTCGGAGCCCGTTACCCGGTCCCGCCCTCCACGCCGCACCCGCGGCAGGAAACGGTGGATTCGGGGATGGCGGCCCGGGGAGCGAGAAGGGGGCTCCCCGCCGGGCGAAGGGGAGCGCGGCGAGCTCTCTTCCAAGGGCTGAAGCCCTCCCGAAACGGCTCTGTTCCGTTGTAGCCACTGCTCCGGAAGGAGCCTGCAGATCTGTTGTTTCTTCAGGAAAGGGCAAGGCGTGCCCTCTCCTGTGGCGGAGCCATGTGTGAAGCTGGCCTGTGAAGGATGGTGGGCGGGGAAAGATGGCTGTTCAGGTGACGAGGAGGCCTTTCACAGTCGAAGAATACCACCGTCTGGCCCAAGTAGGGGTGGTGGGTGAGGACGAGCGAGTGGAGCTCATTGAGGGGGACATCATCCGCATGCCCCTTATCGGAAGCCGACATGCGGCGTGTGTGGACCGGTTGAACCATCTCTTCTCCCGGATAAGCCGGGATGTCATTGTGCGCGTCCAGGGCCCTCTGAGGCTCGGCGAACGAAGTGAGCCTCAGCCGGATGTGGCGGTGTTGAAGTGGCATCAGGATTTCTATGCCGAGGAACACCCCGGAGCGAATGACGTGGTGTTGGTGGTGGAAGTGTCAGAAACGTCGGCGACGTATGACCGCGAGATGAAGGTGTCCCTGTACGGCCGACACGGTGTGCCCGAAGTGTGGGTGGTGGACCTCGAACGCGAGGTCATCGAGGTCTACCGGGGACCAAGTGCTGCCGGGTATGCGGAGGTCAAGTGGGCACGTCGGGGAGATGGCGTTCCGTCACTTGCCTTGGGACGGAAAATAGCAGTTGACGACGTGTTGGGGTAGAAAGGGGGAGATGTGGGCAGGAAATCGCTGCCCTCGCGAACGTGGCTTCTCCTTGCCTGGAGCGCCCTTATCCTCGTGATCGGGGCAGGGATGATTCTGTCGGCCGCTCGGCCGCGGTCGGAAGTGCGGGCGGCCACGCCATCACCAACGCCAAGCGAGTCTGGTGACATCCTGAGCTCGCTCTACTTCCCCCTGATCTACCAAAATTATCCTGTGCAGCCCACAATTTTTGGTGTGGAGGTTTCGGCTTGGGCAGTATCCCGAGTCATCACCCGTTCCGTCGAGTTGAGGCCGGGATGGATACGAGTTCACGGTCTCTCCTGGGCAGCAGTGGAGGCCGAACGTGGTGTGTACGATTGGAGCCAAGTCGCCGGCCTGGAGAACGCTCTTGCGGAGTTGGGGTCTCGAGGCCAGAATGTGTCCCTCATCGTCCAGAAGACACCCGCTTGGGCCCAAAAGGTGCCCGGTTACTCGTGCGGTCCCGTGAAGGAGGAGGCGCTGGACGACTTTGCGGCCTTCATGGCCGAAGCCGTGCGGCGTTACAGTCAACCCCCGTACAACGTGCGCTACTGGGAAATCTGGAACGAGCCCGACGTGGCTTACCAGATCGCCCAGCCCGAGTGGCCCTTTGGGTGTTTGGGAGATTTCACAGATCCCTACTTCGGCGGCGGTGACTACGCGGAGATGCTCAAGCGGGTCTATCCGGCCATGAAGGCGGCCAATCCTGGCGTGCAGGTGATCTTCGGCGGGCTGCTGCTCGACTGCGATCCCGAAAGCCCGCCGCCGGGCAAGGACTGCTCCTCGGGCCGCTTCTTGGAGGGTGCCTTGCGCAACGGTGGGGCCGCCTATTTCGACATCTTGGCCTATCACGCCTACCCCCACTGGGGGAGGTTGGACTGGGACCGCCTCACGCCGCCGGCCGACTGGGACCTGCTCCACCCGTCGTGGAAGCACAGAAGGGGCATCCTTTTGGGCAAACTGGACTTCATCCGCGAGGTGCTGGCCCGCTACGGCGTGGACAAGCCCATTATC